>JBGOTP010000190.1:0-9714 GCA_041476545.1 Vicinamibacteria bacterium
GAGCATGCCGATCTTGTCCCCACGGTAAATGCTGAACCAGAAGCGATCCTGCTTGTCCATGCGGCCGCGCCGCGGCATGCCGTCCTTGGTCGGGACCTTGATGAACGTGATCTGCTTGGTGGCCCCGTCCATCTTCGAGATGTACCCACCCTGGAAGTCCGTGAGCACGGGGTTGCCCTTGGTGTCGACCTCCATCTGGTAGCCGCCGCCGGTCGCATCCGGCGGGCGATTCGGCGCGCTGCGAATATCAAATGACTGCTCGAAGGTGTTGGTCTTCCGGTCGATCTTGAACCATGGACCAAAGCCGGACCAGAGCTTGCCGTTGCCGTCCAGCCCGAGGAACTGGGTATTCGCATTGGCCGGCATGTTCTTGACCGGCTCGAACGTCTCGGTTCTGGGATCGAAGCGCGTGATCATGCCGAAGGTCGAGGGCGCCAGATCGTTGGTCGCCGGGAACCACACGTAGCCTTCGGGATCGATCACGATGTCGCTCACGCCCGCCGGCTTCTTCGTCGTCGCCGGTACCGCCCATTCCTTGAACGTCCCGGTCTTCGCGTCGAGCCGCCCGATGAACAACGCACTCTGGTCGGAGTACCAGAAGTTGCCGTCCTTGTCGATATCGCCGTCGTGCGCGACCGTATCCTTCCGCGGCATGTCGTACTGGGTGACGATCACCTTCGTTTCCGCACCCGTCGGGCGTGGAAGCGTCTTGAACGTGGCCGGCAAATTCTTGCCGAAACCGTTCAGGTTGACGGTGGCGAGGTAGGCGCCCAGGTCGATCTTTGTCAGCGCCGGCCAGTAACCCCAGTTGGGGTTTCTCTCCGCTGCCGCCTGCGCGGCCGGAGTCTCCTGGACGGCGCGGCCCCGCCCTTCATAGCCGTAGACGGTCCCATCCAGGTAGTACTTCTGCATGCGGGTGATCACCGCTGGAAACTGCTCCGCGGTGTGTCTGCTGCGAATGATGCGCTCGACGTTGTGACAGTAGGCGCAGCTCGCGGCCTGCAGCATCATCTTGTCTTTGTCTGCATCCGGCCCAGGCAAATTCATCGCCCACTCCACGGAGGTGAGCTGCCGCGACATGTCCGCGGCCTTCTGCAGCGCCAGATCCGCGGTCGTCGTCTTGTCCGACACGACCGTAGGCTTGGCGGGCGCGGCGAGCTCGTATCCGACCGCGCGGATCGTGACGGTATAGTTTCCGGGCGTGAGATGCGTTCTCGGAAAACGGTAGCGGCCCTGTGCATCGCTCACGACCGAGACATCGAAGTTTGCGCCCTCGCGCCTCGCGGTGACGACGACGCCTTCCATCTTGCTCTCGGCCTGCGATCTCACCACGCCGCCGAGCGCGGCGGCGCCCTGGGCCGACGTCGCGGCCTGGCCGTTGACGAACACGATCATCGCGGCAGCGGCAATACAGGCAGCCACCGTCATCTTCTTGAACTTCATGGACATTCCTCCAAGTGGCGGGCAGGAGCACGTGCCGCGTTGGGCAGAGTCTACTGGCCCGCCGGGCTTCCGACAATACCAGAAAGACCGTATGGCCACGGATCAGATACCGGGACTCCGGGATATCCGCCAGCGCCGAATTACACTATGGTTGGGCTGCCGAAACGGTGATCGGTCCTTTGGCTGCGCTGAAGTATTGACAAGGAGACCCTATGACACGGGTATTGAGTGCAACGGCCGCCGCCATGCTGATAGGCGGCGCATGGACGCTGGCACAATCGCCGTCTGGAGCCGGCGGCGCGCCCGTGCCGATGCGTCCCGGCGTGGGCTACTACACAGAAGCGCAGGCCGCGCGCGGCCACACAAAGTTCGAGCAGCAGTGCACTGAATGCCATACGGTCGACGCCAAGAAGCCGCCGCGCGTGTCCTACGGCGGCAACCTGGCCACCGGCTTCCGCGCCATCGCGGAGAAGCGGTACAACAATCGGCCGCTGTATCCCAGCGTCTACTACTACTGGCGAAGGATGGAGAGTGAGCCGGGCGACGACGTCGACCGGGTGTCTCAAGCGGACAAGCTCGACATCCTCACCTACCTGCTGCAGCAGAACGGCTTTCCGCCCGGCCCACGGGAACTGGTTGCCGACTTCGGCGCGATGAAGGGCATGTATCTCGATCCCGGACCAGGATTCGAGTGGCTGCTCAACGGCCGCGATCTGTCAGGCTGGGGGTTCGTGCGCGGACACCTGTGTGAGCCGGCGCCGAAGGGGTGCGGCAACACGGACCCGTGGCCGGAGATCCGCGCCGAAAACGGGGAGATGGTCGCGGCCGGGAAGTCGCATACGTTGGTCTACACCGAAAGAAAATTCCGGAACTACACGTTCCAGATGGAGCAGCGTTTCGAGCGGCCGTGGGACGACAACCCGGATCTCTTCAACGCCAACGCCGGCGTGATCGTGTTCATGAGCAACATCCGGCTGTGGCCGGAAAAATACGCGCTGGTCGACGGCCGCTGGTACGATTTCATGCACGTCCAGTCGCCCGGGCTGAATTGGAAACAGACCTACGACGACGACGCCCGCCGCCGGGCGATACGGCTACCCAACGAGTGGCAGGACATCGAGATCGTGGCGAAGAACGGTGGCTTGAAGGCCTATCTCAATGGAGTGCTCGTGTCGACGATCGCCGAAGGCCAGATGACGGAACCGACGAGCCTTGGATTCCAGTCGCAGGTGATCCGCACGCACTGGCGGCACATCCGCATCAAGGTCGAGGATTAGCGCCTACCCTCCCAGGTGAATGATCCCACGCTTCAGTGCGGCGGTCACCGCCGCCGTGCGGTCGCGGACGCCTAGCTTGCTGAAGATATTCCGGGCGTGCACTTCGACGGTGTCCTCGCTGATCGCCAGGTCTGCCGCGATCTCCTTGTTCCTCTTCCCGCGGGCCATGAGCTCGATGACCGCGCGCTCGCGCCGTGTCAGCGGCGGCGACACCTTGCGTGCCGCGAGCTGCGTCGCGACGTCCGACGACATCGGCCGCGCGCCCAGGTGCACGTCGCGGATCACGCGGACGAGGTCGTCCGACACGGTCGTCTTCAGCACGTACGCGGCGGCGCCGGCCTCGAGCGCACGATAGATGTCTTCGTCCCCTTTGTGCATCGTGAGCACGACGATGCGTGCGTCAGGACGCGTGCGCCTGAGCACCTCGATGGTTTCGAGTCCACTCATGCCCGGGAGATTCAAATCCATGATCGTCACGTCGGGCCTGTGCTGCGCGAACAGGCGAATCGCTTCCTCGCCGGTCGACGCGGACGCGACCACCTCCATGTCCGGCTGCAGATCGATTTTGCGCGTGACTCCCTCGCGCACGAGCGGGTGATCGTCGACGCAGAGGATACGTATGCGGGACGAGGACTCCGATGCCATGACTACGCTTCCGCGGGTGCGACGATATCTATGCGCGTGCCGTGATCGGGTGCACTCGAGACGGCAAACGATCCCCCGATTTGCTCGGCGCGCTCGCGCATGATGGACATGCCCCAGTGGCCCTCGACCTGCGCGCCGGCCGTGTGCGTGTCGAACCCGCGGCCGTCGTCTGCGACGCGCAGGCGAACCGCCTTCTCCTCGTAGGCCAGTGCCATCCGTACTTCCTGTGGCTGGCCATGGCGGACCGCGTTGACGACGGCCTCCTGCGCGATCCGCAAGATCTGCTGCTCGACGCGCCGCGCCACGCGGCGTGGCGTGCCGGTCGTCGAGAAGGCGAACCGCACTCCCGTGTTTCCGGTGAGTCGCTCGCCGCACTCGCGCAGCATCGACGCGAGATCGCGCGACTCGCCGCGCGGCGCGCGCAGCTCCCAGATCGATTGCTGCGCCTCCTCGATGTAGTGCTCGACCTGGCGCCGCATTCGCGCCAGCTCCTCTTGGAGCGAGGGCGCCGGCGCGTCGAGCTGGCTCGAGAGGTTGTCGAGCTGCAGCGCCATGCCGACGAGGCTCTGCAGGAGCGTGTCGTGAATCTCGCGGCCGACGCGCGCCCGCTCGGCGAGCACGACCGAGAACTGTTGATGCATCTGGCGCATGCGAAGCTGCCAGACGCTCCACATCAATACCAGCGCGACCGCGACGGCGGCGATGTAGAACGCGCGTGTCTGGTACCACGTCGGCAGAACAGTGAATGCCCAGACGACTGGTTGTGTGCTCCAGACATCGTCGCCGTTGCTCGCGGCCAGATGAAACCGGTAGGAGCCGGGCGGCAGGTTGGCATACACGGTGTGCGCATTCTCGCCGTCGTCCACCCAGTTGGCGTCGACGTTGTCGAGCCGATGACGGAACCGCACTTTCGACGGGGACGTGAGGTTCAGCGCGGAGTACTCGATCTGCAGGCTGGAGACGCGCGGTGGGACCTCGAGGCCCTCGGCGGCCGTTGTCGCGCGGCCGTCGATCGTCAGTGGCTCGAGATGTGGGATCGGCGGCGATGGCATCGAGTGCAGGCGTGTCGGGTCGATGACGGCGATCCCGGTTGTCGTCACGAACCAGATTGATCCATCGGGCGCGCGCGAGGCCATGGGCGTGCCGCGTAGCACCGGGGTGCCACGCAATCCATCGGACGAATCGCACAGGCGGTAGTGCAGACGATACTTCGCGTCGACCGCGGCGTGCGCGAGCTCGTCGGGCGCCACGCGTGCGATGCCGGTGCCGACGCCGAGCCAGATGTAGCCCGCCCGGTCTTCGATTGCGAAGAAGATGCGGTCGCCGGGAAGCCCGTTGCGTGTCGTGAGTGTGACCAGGCGGCCATCCTCGAACGTGCTGAGCCCACTGTCGCTGCCGATCCAGATGCGCCCGCGCGCGTCCTCGAGAATCCCGCTGAGCTGTCCATACGGGACGCCCTCCGCGGCGCCAAAGAGGTGGAACGATCCGTTCTCGCGCATCGCGACGAGGCCGCCGTCGGTCCCGGCCCACAAACGGCCGCGCCGATCGACGTGGAGAAAGCGAAACGGGTGCACACGCAGCTCGGGCGGGGCCTCGATCACCGTGCTGTCGGCGGCATTCACGCCCCTGCGGCTGAAATAGCGGCCGTCATACAGCCAGACGCGGCCGTCCGCGTCCGCCGTGATCGCGATGATCGGCGACGTCGAGGCATCGTGACGCGCGACCGGTTGAAATGCGCCGTTCGCAAACCGCGTCACGCGCCCATCGCCCGACGCGATCCATGTCCCTCCCTGCGCGTCAGCAAAGAGCGCGGTGATCGTGTTGAATCTCGCTCCAGCCTGGCTGGTGAACACCGTGCGCTCCGTGCCGGAAATGCGCGCGAGCCCGCCGGGGACCTCGACCCAGACGTTGCCGATGACATCTGCGACGAGCGTGGAGATGTTTTCGGAGGTCGCACCCGCGCGCGTCGTCACCGCGGCGATGCTCGCTTCAGTGATGCGCGTCAGCCCCGCCTGGGTGCCGACCCAGATGTTGCCGTCGCGGTCCTCGAGCACGACGCGAATCTGATCGCCGGCGAGTCCGTTCCGCTCCGTGTAGTGCAGGAGAGAGGCAGGCGCGCGTTCGGCGTGTTCATCAATGCGAAAGAGTCCTTCGCCGTTGGTGCCCGCCCAGATGTGTCCTGCGCGATCGCGCATGATCGGGAAGGGCCCCGTGCGCGCCTCGGCCGTGAGGCGTGCGACGCGGATGTCCTTCAGATCCAGGCTGACCGTGGCGACACGTGCCTCGCCGGCGATGGCCATGTGGTCCTCGCCGGGAGCGAAGCGGAGCACTCCCTCAACACCGGTGCGCACGGTCGTAAAGCCGTCTTCGGGATCGAGACTCCGATAGACACCGCGCGACGTTCCGACCCAGAGGTGTCCCTCGCGGTCCTCGGCCAGCGCGACCACCGCGCGCGCGTTGTCGGGGAGCGGCACCGGCTCCCATCGTCCGTTCGTGAACCGGCACAGGCCGCCGCTGCCACCCGCCCAGACCGTGCCGTCCTGACGCTGCACGAGAGCGCGCATGCCGCCTTCAGGCAAGCCGTCTTGCGTCGTGTACGTTGTCGCTCGCCCGCCGCTGTCGTGGGCGATGCGCGAGAGGCCGCCGAACACGATCCACAAGCCGCCGTCGCGCGTGGGCGTCACCGAGTAGACGAGCGGCGTCGGCGACGGCAGATTCTGATTGCGCGGCCAGGTGACGAACCGCCGGCCGTCGAACCGTGCCAGACCGGCCGACGTCCCGACCCAGAGGTAGCCGTCACGGTCCTGGGCAAGGGAAATGACATAGCTCGACGGAAGGCCGTCTCGAGCGGTCCATGTCGCGAGCGTGTATTGGGGCGTCGGTGCCGCTTCGATGACGGCCACTGGTGCCCGCGCCACCAGCCACGCAATCAACACCCATCGTGAAAACCGCACGTCTGCAAGAGAATACTCCCACGTCACGCCATCTCGGAGAAGCCTGCTTCCCAGCCTTGCGGTCGTGCCGACAGCCCGACGGGACTCCGGCGAAACTACCGGTTTCCCGGTAGTTATGGCTACGTGCGCTCTGTGATTGCCTTCGGGGCGCGTCCGAGTACACTCTCTACCCAACGGATTCCCGGTAGTGATTCGAAGTTGACCGGAGTGCCAGGCGTCACGCGGTCGCGGGTAGGATTCATGTTCGGAGGAGGCCATGGTCAATTCGATCAGGGGATTGGTGGATGACTACGAGCGAGGTACGCTCTCGCGCCGAGAGCTCATTGCAGCCCTGGTGCTGATCGCAGCCCCGAGGGCCGCGGATGCCCAGGCGCCCAAGCCGATCGCGCCCGGGATGTCATTGAATCACGTCCATTTCAACGTGCTCGATCTCGATCAGTCGATCAAGTTCTATGGTGACCTTCTCGGCGCAAGCGTTCGCGATACCGCGCCCGGCGGCAATGCGACGCTTCGGCTCCCCGGCAAATCGACATGGATGAGCCTGACGAAGACCAACGACGAGAAGGGCGGCTACAACCACGTCGGGTTCGGCGTGCCGATGAAGTGGAACGGGGTGGACGCCGATCGTCTCGCGAAGGCCATCAACGCGAAGTATCCGAACGCCAAGGCCGCTCCCACTGGCGACACGGCGTCGGGGAAGAACACACGCTCCGTGTATCTTTACGATCCGAACGGCATCCACATTCAGCTCAATCCCGTGGACGACGATGGATGGCTGCCGACGGGTGTGGTCGGCAGCAAGATACTGAAAGGCGAGAAGGGCTGATGAAGAAGCTGATTACGATCGCCGCATGCATGTTCGCCTCGTACGGCGTCGTCCGCTCCGAGCAGGCGAACCCCGTCCCGGCCGCCGCGCAAGCACCAGCACCCGCACGAGGCGCGGTAGCGCCCGATCCTCCCGCTGCGCCCTACGAGGAAGTCAAAGGCTGGGGTCCCGGCGTTGCCGGCAACTTCGACTGGGAGCCCGCGGGAGTCGACGTCGATCGCAGCGGCCGCGTCTATTTCCTGCGGCGGTCGGATCCGCCCATCTACATGATGGAGCCCTCCGGGAAGGTGTTGAAGACGTTCGGGACCGCGATGTTCGTATGGGCGCACGGCCTCTCCGTCGACCGGCAGGGCAATGTGTGGGCAACGGACTGCGCGGTGGGGCCGAGCGCCGGCTCGCAGCCTCAGCTCCAGAAGCTCAATCAGGCGGCGGTCGCAGCAGGTCGAGGGCATCAGGTCTACAAATTCAGCCCCGATGGCAAGCTGCTGATGACGATCGGAAAGGCCGGACAGCCGGGCGAGGGCCCCGGCCAGTTCCACTGCCCATCGGACGTGATCGTTGCGCCTGACGGCAGCTTCTTCGTGTCCGACGGCCACGAGGACACGCCGAACGCCCGTATCCTGAAATTCACCAAAGACGGCAAGTTCATCAAGACGTGGGGCACGCGCGGGAAAGAGCCTGGGCAGTTTGCGTCGCCGCACGCCCTCGCGTTCGACTCCAAGGGCCGACTCTTCGTGGGTGACCGGGGCAACCGGCGCATTCAGATCTTCGATCTCGACGGGAACTTCCTGGATCAGTACACGGGCTTCGGATCGGCGAGCGGAATCGCCATCACGGCCGACGACACCATCTACGTGACCGAGACCGGACGGCACGTGCTCTTTGTCGGCGATGCGAAGACGGGGAAGGTCACGGGCATGATCCCCGACGTGTGGGCGGAAGGTGTCGGTGCCGACAACGAGGGCAATGTGTATGTCGGTGAGGTGTTCCGTCACGTCTGGCGCAAGTTCACTCGGAAAAAGTAGGTGATCCGAGGCGGCGATGAAAGCCGGCAAGACCGCGGACGAGGCGGGATCGTCCATCGATCTCGCGAGCAAGTATCCTGGCTACAAGAGTGAGCGCGCCGCGGGACGATTCGAGCCACAGCCACCGTCGCCGCCCGCGCTACCGCGGGACTCATCCGCGGCGCTACGCGGAGAAGTACAAGGAGCTCGCGCCAGAGCAGTACCCCGTTCTCGTGGCGCGTCTGCGCGAGCGCGGGCGGACGCCGGCGGGGCAGCACGTGTCGATTCTGGTCGACGCAACGCTGGCGGTGCTCGATCCGAAGCCGGGCGAGCGCGGCGTCGACGCCACGCTTGGGTGGGGTGGACACGCGGAGCGCCTGCTCCAGAGACTGTCGCCTGGCGGGCAACTCCTCGGGCTCGATGCCGACTCGATCGAACTTCCCAAGACGGAGGCACGCTTTCGCCAACTCGGCACGGATGAAGCGTCCGAGACGTCCTTGCTCGTCCGTCGGACCAACTTTGCGGGCATCCGCGCCGCCATAGACGAGGTCGGCTGGCACGATGGTGTGGACTTCGTCCTCGCAGATCTGGGCGTATCGTCCATGCAGATCGACGATCCGGCGCGCGGCTTTTCGTTCAGGGTCGATGGTCCGCTCGACATGCGCATGAACCCGAAGCGCGGGCTCTCCGCTCGGCAGTGGCTCGAACGCGCGTCGCTCGAGACGCTTGCCAGGGCGCTCGAATCCGATGCCGACGAACCGCACGCGCGTCACATCGCGGCCGCTCTCGTGGCCGCGCGTGGGACGATCGAGACAACACGCGCACTTGCAGACACCGTGCGTGACGCGCTGGCCGGACGGGTGGCGAAGGACGATGCCGATCTGAGTGTGCGTCGCGTGTTCCAGACGCTGCGGATCGAAGTCAACGACGAATTCGGCGCGCTCGATGCGCTCCTGCGCCAGTTGCCCACCTGCCTGCGGCCCGGTGGCCGCGTTGCGGTGCTGACGTTTCATTCCGGGGAGGACCGCCGGGTGAAGAAGGCGTTTGACCAGGGCGAGCGCGATGGTGTCTATGCCAGCGTCTCGCAGGAGGTCATCCGGGCGTCACCGGCGGAGCAGCGGCTCAATCCGCGTTCGAGATCGGCCAAGCTTCGCCACGCTCAGCGCGTGCGCGGTTGATAGAAGCGCGGCGGCGCGGTACTCGGGTAAGCGAACCTGGCGGTTCGCAGGTGGCCAGGTAAGTCGAAGGGGGGAAGCGGCGGGAGGTCGAGAGGCCAGGTAGGGGTTCGAGCGAGAGGAGGTCCGCCTTCACGGCTTCGCCGCTACGGCGGGACAGACTTCGCGAGATGGAGACTCGCGTATCTGAGGAGCAGCTCGCTCAGCATTCGGACTCGCTGGCGAAGCCCAGACGTAGCTCGCCGGCCAATGGCGCGCCCGGACGAAGCGCGACTGGGCGGGAGGTGGGAGCGCGAAGTCTGGAGGCGGCGGGAGTCGAAAGTGAAAAAGCGCGTTTTGTTAACCCCATGATGGCGCGCGACTTCTGGTGCAACTCACAGCGACAGCGGC
>JBGOTP010000191.1:0-9625 GCA_041476545.1 Vicinamibacteria bacterium
CCGTCAGCCGTCGGATCATTCGCCCCTGACCCCAGTCCCTGGCCCCAATCCCCAGATCTCGTCTCGCGCTTGACGGTTTCACAATGTATTTCAGCGACCCCGATTCGGCAGACCCCATTCCCGTCACGTACGACATCTGCGAGGACGAGCGGCTCGCCAAGGTCCACAAGGTCATGCGGGGCCTCGGCGACCTCCTCCGTTGTCCACGCTATGCTGATGGAATCAGCGACTGATCTTGCTATCGAACGTCGGCCGTCCTTACGAGGAAGCACGAATGCTGTGGATTCGGGTGCTCGGGTTTCTGACGCGACACGCGTGGTTTGGATTTATCGGCGCGGCGCTGGCGATGCCGTTCGGTTTCTTTGTTATGCTCTATCCGCTTCCTATCTTGCACTGGGGCGGGTTGCTCATGCTGCCGGCGAATTGTGTGTCCGCGTGGCTTCTGCACCGACGCCGGCCAGACTTCGCATTTCCGTTCCTCCTACCATTCATGATCGTATCGTCGGTGCTCGCCATCTTGGTACTCAGGCAGTAGCCACGATCAAGACAAGGAGCGATGCTGCATGGCCGCCGCTGGTTGCGCCGCTCACGCAAACGTGACGCAACCAGGGACCGAAGGACCAAGGACGCACCAGGAACCAAGGCCGAAGGACTAAGGACGACCAGAGCGCGTCGGCGCGTTGTGCGTCGGCCTACTTCTTGGGAAGTATGGCGTCTTTCAGCTGCTTGGCGATTCTCGCTTTCACGACGGTCTTCGCGGGAATCTTGATCGCTTCGCCGGTTGCCGGGTTACGGCCCATCCGCGCCTTGCGCTTCTGCACGACCAGCTTCACCATCCCGGGCAGGACAAACTCACCCGAACGCTTCAGCTCTTTTTCCGCCAGGTCGGTCAGGAAGTCGAAGTAGTCGCGCGCTTGCGTCCGTTTCACTTCGAATCGCTCGGCGAAGCTTGAAAAGAGCTCCGACTTGCCCATTCTTCGGGCTTCAGACATCTGTATCCCCCAATTCGCTCTGACGCGCGTGATCGCTGTTTTCCCAGGAAATTCGCCGTATGCTAACGCCCATTTCCCACAAGTGTCAAACGGCTGATCTCGTGGATGACCTCGTGGAAACCTGCTTTTCGGCCCGGAATGCTAGAATTTTCGTCGTGTCAAGCTCGACGCTCGAAACCTTTCCCAATCCGCGGCCGGACCGCGACTACCAAATCGCCATCAGCTGCCCGGAGTTCACGTCGCTCTGCCCCAAAACCGGACTGCCCGATTTCGGAGAAATCCGCATCACGTACACCCCAGACGCGCAGTGTGTCGAGCTGAAATCGCTGAAGTACTACATGACCGAGTTCCGGAATCGCGGCATCTTCTACGAGCACGTGACGAACCAGATCCTCGATGATCTCGTCGCCGCCCTTCAGCCGAGAGGCATGACCGTCGTGGGCGATTTTTCGGTTCGCGGCGGGATCAAGACGATGGTCACGGCCACCTACACCAAGGCCGGATGAACCCGCTGCGCATTCCCATTGAGGGAGAACTTGATCTCCACGCATTCAGCCCCGCCGATGTGACGTCCGTCGTGGCCGAATACGTGCGGACCGCAGCGGCGGCGGGATTGCGCGAGGTGCGGATTGTTCACGGCCGCGGTCGCGGCGTGCAACGCGGCGCGGTGCAGGCGACGCTCGACCGGCATCCATGCGTCACCGAGTTCTGGGACGATCCTGCAGCCCATCTAGGCGCGACGATCGCGCGCATCACCACCGAACGGTAGCTTGCGTAGGCTAGGCCAGCCCCGTGGCCTCCCCTTCGGCGGACTCGGGCGCGAGATAGAGGCGGTCGCCGACGCGGAGGACCTCCAGATCCAGTTCGCCGGCCGGAAACTCGATCGTAGAACGCGAGAGCGGAGAGATCGCCATTCGCCACGGCGGCAGCCGATGAACGACCTTCCGCACGCAGCCGCCGGAGTCGACGAAGACGACATCGATCGTGAAGCGCATGCCGATCGTATGCACGGCATTGCACGGCGTGAGCACGAGCGCCGATCCCAACGGCAGAGAGCTGCGTCCGAGCAAGCCCCGCCGGCGCGTGGCCCTCGTGCTCGCCATCTCGATCGTGGACGCAACCGGCTGCTCGGTCCGCGCGTTGATCAGCCGCACGTCAGTGAATCTCCAGGCGCCCGTGCGCGCGCTTCTTCGGCGGAAGCGGCGGCGCGATGGGCATCGGCGGATTGTCGTCGAGGAAATACGCGCGGCACGCCGCGTCGAGGAGTTCCCGCGAAATAACCGGCTCCTGTCCCCGATACCGGCACAACGCCATGACCTGATCGAGCAGGTCCCGGGGATGACACGACCGCAGCGGACGCTTGTTGGGATCGTAGTGACGACGCTGCAGGTAGGCCACCATCACCTGATGGAACCGCAGATTCCGGCGGCGGCAGTTCATCTCGAAGATGCGGGTGAACTGGTCGACTGTCGGATCGCCGATCATGATCTTGTACGGGATCCGGCGCAGGAACGCTTCGTCCGCCAGGGACTTCGGATCGAGGTTCGTCGCAAACGCCGTCAGCACGTCGAAGGGCACCTGAATCTTTCGACCGGTGTGGAGCGTCAGGTAGTCCACGCGGCTTTCGAGCGGCACAATCCAGCGATTCAACAGGTCCTCGGGCCTCATGCGCTGACGCCCGAAGTCGTCGACCAGCAGCACCCCGCCGTTCGCTTTCCATTGAAGCGGCGCCTCATGGAACTTCGAAATCGGGTTGAAGTTCATGTCGAGCATCTCGAGCGTCAATTCGCCGCCGACCATGACCACTGGTCGCCGCGTGCGGACCCATCGCCTGTCACGCGGGGCAACCCTGACCACGCTGGCGCCATCGCAGACGTCATTCGGCGCTTCAAGACACTCGTGCACGACGGGATCGAAGACGGTAATGGTCTGTCCGTCGACGTCAATCGCGTGCGGGATGTACATGTCGCCGCCGAGCGCGCGTCCCATCCCTTCCGCGATGACCGTCTTGCCGTTTCCCGGGGGGCCGTAGAGGAACACGCCCTTCCCCGCGTTCACAGCCGGTCCCAGCTGGTCGAGGACCTCGGGTGCGACGACCAGATGCGCAAATCCCTGGCGAAGACGTTCACGGTCGATGTACCCGCGGGCGTCCGCGATCCGTTTCATCTCCTGCACGTACGTCTCGAACGGCACGGGAGCCGGGCCGACGTACTGATTGGCATCCAGGTACTGCCGGGCGCGATCCCGCCCGAGGTCGGTCAACGAGTAGCGGTACGCGGCCGACCCGGACCCCGCGGTCCCGCGCACTTCCATCAGGCGCTCGGCGCGCATGCCCTCGATGAGCGGTTCGAAGATCGAGTACGGCAACCGAAGTCTGTCGGCCACCATCACGCCCGTGGCCTCCCCGGCATAGAGCACCTTGACGAAGAGCCGGCAAAGCTGATCAGCGCCGAGTCCGGTCTCCTCAATGGTCAGAGGCCCCCGGGGGACTGGTGCGTTCGGAATGGTGTCCAACAATGAAACTGGCTCGCTCTGCATCATGTGTCCCGTTCCACCCGTATCCGGCTAGTCCGTCATCGGTCCGATGACTTCAATGAACTTGATCACCGCGGGTCCGATCGTGACGACCCAGATCGCGGGGAAGATGCAGAAGACGAGCGGGAAGACCATCTTGACGCCCGTCTTGGCTGCGGCCTCTTCGGCCCGCTGACGGCGTTTGGTCCGCACCGTGTCGGAGTGCACGCGCAGCGATTGCGCCACGCTCGTGCCGAACTTGTCGGTCTGCACGAGCATCGCCACGAGCGACGACACATCGTCCACACCGGTGCGTTCCGCCAGATGGTGAAGGGCGTCGGCGCGGCCCGTGCCGGCGCGCAGCTCGAGATTGATCAGCCGCAGCTCGCTGCACAAATCGGGATGCGCGAAGTTGAGCTCCTCGCTGACCTTGAGAATCGCCTGGTCGAGCCCGAGGCCGGCCTCGACGCTGACGACGAGCAAGTCGAGCGCGTCGGGTAGACCGAGCCGGATGCGGTGCTGCCGCTTCTTGGCGATGCGCGCGAGCATCATGCCCGGGAGGACGTAGCCCAGCAGACACGCGACAATCGCGACCGGCAGGTTTGCCGACATGACCAGGGGCGTCGAGAACAGCACAAACGCCCCCAGCGCAACGCCGAGGCGGATGCCGAAGAACAGCGGGAGCGCCTCGCTGCCGCGGAAACCGGCGGTCACGAGACGCTGCCGGAGTTTGCTCGTCTCGGCGGCCGACGCCCTGGGCGCCATGCCCCCCAGCCGCTTGAGCGTGCTCGCCACGGCCTGCCCGTAGCCGGACTCCTCCACCGGCTGCCGAACCGGCGCGCCGGTCACGTCACCAAGGCGCCGCTCGAGGGTCGCCGCCGGAGCCGGCGAAAACGCGAGCGCCGCCGCACAGACCAGCAGCGACGCGAACGCGAACGCCAGGAGCGGGAGCAACATCGTCACATCACACCTCGATCTTGATGACCTGTCGAATCCAGATGAAGCCAATCGCCTGCATCACCATGGCGATGATGAGCATCATCTGGCCCATGTGCTCGGTGAAGAGTACGTGCATGTGCTCGGGATTCAGAAACGTGAGTGCGACGCCGAGCGCGGCGGGCAGCGACAACAGGACGAGCGCGGTGAAGCGCCCGTGCGCCGTGTGCACCCGGACCTGCCGGCGGATCTTGAACCGCTCCCGGACGACGTGCCCGAGATTGTCGAGAACTTCCGCGAGGTTGCCTCCGGTCTCGCGCTGGATCAGCACGGCCGTCACGAAGAAGCGCACGTCCATGATGGGCACGCGTTCGGCCAGCTGTTGCAGCGAGTCGCGCAGCGGCAGACCGAAGTTCTGCTCTTCGAACGTTTTCTTGAACTCCGGACCCACCGGCTCGTTCAGCTCGTCGCCAATCATCCCCATCGTCGTCTGAAACGCGTGGCCGGCGCGCAGGGCGCGAGCGAGCAGATCGAGCGCTTCGGGGAACTGCTCCTCGAACCGCTTCATCCGCGACGATCGGCAACGGACCAGATACACAAACGGCAGAGCGCCGCCGATCGCCGCCGCCGGGATCGCGAGCAGCTTCTGGGGAACGACGACGTACGTGCCCAGCCCGACAGCAACGACCAGCGCGAGCGACACCGTCATGATGGCGCCCGGCGTGGTCTTGCAGCCCGACTGGTCGATCAGGTGTTTCAGGCCGACTCCGGCGTTCGTGCCGGCGACGAGCCGATCCAGTGTCCCTTTGTCCGTCTGCCTGACCACGGACGACTCGTCGTCGATCACACCGATCGGCGTCGACATGTCGTGCAGTCGCTCGTCGAGGCGGCGTCGGGCCAGCATGCCCGGCAGGTGCATCACCGCCGCGTAGATGCCGACGACCCCTCCCGCGCCGGCGAGGAACATCAGCGCAATCAGCAGCATCACCGCACCTCCGTGACGCCTTCGAACATGTCGGCGGGCAGGTGGATGCCGGACGCGCGCAGACGCTCGCACATCTTCGGCCTGACGCCGGTCGCGCGGAAACGGCCGATGACCTTGCCGTCCTGGGTGACGCCCATCTTCTCGAAGAGGAAGATCTCCTGCATGGTGATGATGTCGCTTTCCATGCCGGTGATCTCGGAGATGCTCGTCACTTTTCTCGATCCGTCGCTCAGCCGGGTCTGCTGGACGACGAGCTGAATGGCCGACGCGATCTGCTGGCGCATGGCGCGCTCCGGCAGATTGGTCGCGCCCATCGCGATCATCGTCTCGATGCGTGACAGCGCGTCGCGCGGTGTGTTCGCGTGCACCGTCGTCAGCGAGCCGTCGTGGCCGGTGTTCATGGCCTGGAGCATGTCGAGCGCTTCCTCGCCGCGCACCTCGCCGACGACAATGCGGTCCGGCCGCATCCGCAGCGCGTTGATGAGCAGCTGCCGCTGCTTGACGCCGCCCTTGCCCTCGACGTTCGGCGGCCGCGTCTCGAGCCGCGCCACGTGATCCTGGTGGAGCTGCAGTTCGGCGGCGTCCTCGATGGTCACGATGCGCTCCTTCTCGCCGATGAAGCTGGAGAGCACGTTGAGGAGCGTCGTCTTGCCCGCGCCGGTGCCGCCGCTGATGAGCGCGTTCATGCGTGCGCGCACGCAATGCGAGAGAAAGTCCAGCATCGGCTGCGTGAGCGCCCGGAGCGTGACGAGATCGGTCGCCTTCAGCCGCTCGGCTGGAAACCGGCGGATCGACAGGAGCGGTCCGTCGACGGCCAGAGGCGCGATGATCGCGTTGACGCGCGAACCGTCGGCCAGCCGGGCGTCCACCATCGGTGAGCTGTCGTCGATGCGGCGCCCCACGCCGCTGACGATCCGGTCGATCACGCGGAGCAGATGGCGATCGTCCTGAAACGTCGCCGCCACCCGCTCGAGGATGCCGTTCCGCTCGACGTACACGTTCTTGTGGGTGTTGACGATGATGTCGCTGATGGTCGGATCCCGCAGGAGCGGCTCGAGGGGCCCCAGTCCGAAGACATCATCCACCAGCTCGCCGAAGAGCGCGTCCCGTTCGCTGAGGCTGAGCGGAGCACCCTCCTCCGCGAGCAGTTCGCTCACGAGCGTCCGGATCTCACTCTCGGCGCGGCCGCGATCGGCGCTGGCCAGCGCTTCGAGATTGAGGCGGTTCAACAGCTTCTTGTGGACGTTCGCCTTCAGCTCTCCATAGTTCGCGCGGGGCGACGACCCGCGCAGGAGCGCCCCGTGCAGCGGCGGACCTTCAAGGCCGCGGCCCCCCGGGGGCCTCGCGACGGATGGCTGAGGCGACTCGAGCATGCTCATGGCTGGTTACCAGATGGACGCAATGCGGTCGAGGCCCAGCAGGCTGCGTTTGGGCGCGGCAGGCGGCGTGGGCTCGGCGTTCGGATCGAGCACGCGTCGTGTGAACTGATCGAACTGCGTGGCGAGCTCGGAATTGCCCGCCATCGCGAGCGGCACGCCTGAATTCAGCGCCGCGGAGACCGTCTTGTAGTCGCTCGGAAACGTGTGGTGAATCGGATGCCCCAGCGCCGCTTCGATCTGCTTCGGTGGAATCGGATACGGTTCGGCGGCGCGGTTGAGCAGCAGCCGGACCCGTTCGCCGGCCGCACCCAGTTCCCGGACGCGTTCGAGCAGCCGCTGCGCGTTGCGCAGGGAGGGCACGTCGGGATTCGCGACGAGGAACATCCGGTCCGACGCATACAGCGCGGCGACCGTGCAGGAGTTGATCTGGCTGCCGGCATCGATGACGACGTACTCGTACTGGCGCGTCAACAGCCGGAAGAGCTCTTCGATCGCGGTGCAATCGGCCGCCCCGGGCCGATCGAAGTGGTCCGATCCGGCCAGAATCTCGAGACCCGACTTGTGCTTGACGACGAGTTCCCGAAGGAACTCGCGATCGAGGCGATGGAGGTTGTCGATGGCGTCGAGGACGCTGTAGCGCGGCTTGACGCCAAGGAACAGCGCGACTTCGCCGAGCCCGGGCTTGAGATCCACGATCACCGTCGAGCGCTTGCCGGTTCGCGCCAGCTCGACACCGCAGTTGACGGCAATGGTCGTCGTTCCCGCGCCGCCCTTCGCGCCAAAGAAGACCAGCGTGGTGGCCGCCGACCGCGCGCCCTGGGTCGTTTCCCGTCGGGCCGCCGTCCTGCGGATCGCGCCGTAGAAGGTCTCTTCGGCGGGCGGAAAGATGAAGAACTCGTTGGCGCCCGCGCGCATCGCCTGGAGAATCAGGTCCGGCTCGGCGCTGCTCGCCACTGCGAACACGCCGGCACCAGGGGCACCGGCCCGAAGCCGTTCTATGCTCGCCATCGCCGACGGGGCATCACCCCGGATGTCGACGATGACCACGTCGGCGGCGATGCCGTCCTTCAGCAGCCCCGACCGGCTCCCCGCAGCGTCGACCACGCTGACGGGCACAACGCCCGAACGCAGCATGCGTCCGATTTGCTTTCGAAAGCCGTCGTCGTCGCTGACGATGAGCCCTACCAGTTGCGCCATATGAATCCGGTCTCCCTGACTACTGCTGCTGGCTCTTCGCGCGCTCGGCGTTGTATGCCGCCACGGCCGCCTTGAGCCGCGCGGCCGATTCGTTGGCTTTCTTGGCGGCTTCGGCGTCGCGCTTCGCCTGCTCCTTCACGAGCTTCTCCTGCCGCGCGCGCTCCTTCGCCTCCGCGCGACGGTTGATCTCGGCCTGCCGCGCCAGTTGCTTGTCTTCTTCGGCCTTTGTGCGGGCCTCAATCTTGACCTGCTCACGCGCGACCTTCTCGACCTTCTCCTGCTCGGCAAGACGGGTCTTCTCAATGGCCTTGAGTTCCTTGTCGGTCAGCGGCTTCGCCGCAGGGCTCGGTGACGCAGACGTCGAGAGGGCGGCAGCCGTGGCCGGTGCCAGGGGTGCTGTCGCCGTCATCGGCGTTGCAGTGGCCATCGGCGTGGACATCGTCACTGCCGTTGGTGCCGTTGCTGCTAAGACTGTCGACGCGGCACTTGCTGCTGGCACGTCAGGCCCCTGGGAACGCCGGGCACTCGAGAGGTTCGACACCGCCGCGGCCGCGGCGGCGGCCGGCGACAACTGCGCCGTCTGCACGGGCTGCGATGCCGGTACGGGCGCACCCGTACGGACCGCCATGACGGGTGCGGCAGCCTGAACCGCGACGAACGCCGGAGCCGGTGGCGCCACCGTCTGTTTCTCGGACAGCGGCGGCAGGTACGGCACGGGCGTTCTCGGCAGGTTCGGCGTCACACCATGCGAGTTGTTCGGGAGAATCTCCGGCGTGATCATCACGACGAGTTCCGTCTGGTTCTTCTGCGCCGCTTTGCTCCTGAAGAGCAGCCCGAGGATTGGAATGTCGCCCACGCCAGGAATCTTCTGCATCGTGGACGAGACGGTGTTGTCCATGAGTCCGGCGATGGCGAAGGTCTGCCCATTCTGGAGCTCGAGCTCGGTTTCCGTGCGCCGTGTGCTGAGCGCCGGGATGCGGAAGCCGCTCAGCACGACCGCATTGCCCCAATCGAGCGTGCTGACTTCCGGTCTCACCTTCAGATGCACGCGATCGCCGTTGACAGTGGGCGTGAAGTTGAGGCGGATGCCGAACTCCTTGTAGCTCACGCTGACGGACGTATTGGCGCCGCTACCGGTGGCGATAGGCACGGGGAACTCACCGCCCGCGAGGAAGCTCGCTTCCTTTCCGCTCTCCGCGACGAGATTCGGCTCCGCAAGACTCTGGAACTGCCCTTTCTGCTGAAGGGCCTTGATGACCGTGCCGAGCTGGTTCTTCGTGTCGAACAGGAACAGATTGAGGAAGTCGCTGAAGACCAGCTTCGGGTTGGCGGCGTCCGAGTTGTCGAAGATCGGATTGTTGCCGTACTGCTCGGTGGTTGTCCGCCCCATGACGCCCTTGTAGCCGCCGGCGCCCGTGAACAGCGACGCGCCGAGGTCGCTCATGGCGCTCCGGCTGACTTCGGCAAACCGTACGCGCAGCAGCACCTGATTGCTCGGCGCGCCGTCGCGAATCTGCAGCAGCGGGACGACTTCTTCCCGCTTGTCGACGTACCCCGCGGCCACGTTCACCGCTTTTTCGATCACGTCCTTGTTCGACACCTGGCCCGCCAGCACGATGTTC
>JBGOTP010000192.1:0-9613 GCA_041476545.1 Vicinamibacteria bacterium
CCATTGTCGATGTTGACCACGGCGACCCCCGATGCGCAACTGTTGAGCATGCCGAGCAGGGCGGCGATGCCTCCAAAGCTTGCGCCGTATCCAATGGAGGTCGGCACCGCAATAACCGGCACGGCCACAAGGCCCGCGACAACGCTCGGCAGAGCGCCTTCCATGCCCGCAACGACGATGATGACGCGCGCGGTGTTGATCCGGGGACCTTCTGCCAGCAGCCGATGCAGTCCCGCGACCCCCACGTCGTAGAGGCGATCGATGTCGTTCCCCATCAGCTCAGCCGTGCAGGCGGCCTCCTCGGCGACCGGCAGATCCGACGTGCCGGCCGCGACGATCAGAATGCGGCCGGTGCCCGGCGTGACGTCTTGCTGCCGGAACGCGATGATGCGCGCATCGGGGTAGTACGTCGCTTCGGGGATCGCGAGGCGAACGGCATCGAACGCCTCCTGCGTGGCCCGCGTGACGAGGAGCGTTGACCCGCGCCCGACGATCTCGGCCGCGATGGCGCTGATCTGGGCGGGGGTCTTGCCGAGACCCAGCACGACCTCGGGAAATCCCTGCCGAAACGCGCGGTGATGATCGACGCGTGCGAACCCCAGGTCGGCAAATGGCTGCGCACGCAGCACTTCAGCCACGCGCCGTTCGGCGTCCCCGACGTCCAGGGTCCCGCTGGCGACTTTCCTAAGGAGTTCGCGAAGGTCGGAAGGATTCATGGTGACAGGTGCTCGGCCGTAATATAATCCTTCCTTCTAAATGACGCTCGCGGAAACGCTTACACTCGTTTCGTACTTCTTCGTGCTCATTGTCCTTGCCGTCTACGGCTGGCACCGGTACTACCTCGTATACCTGTACATGAGCAACCGCGACAAGGAGCCGAAGCAAGGGCCGGCGCTCTCGCCGACGCCCGTTGTCACGATCCAGTTGCCGCTCTACAACGAGATGTACGTCGCAGACCGTCTGATTGAGGCCGTGTGCCGGATCGACTACCCGCGCGATTGTTTTGAGATTCAAGTGCTGGATGATTCGACCGACGAAACCCGGCAGATTGCCGAACTGGCGACCCGCCGGTTTGCCGCGCAGGGCATTGACATCAAGTACATCCACCGGACGGATCGCACGGGGTACAAGGCGGGCGCGCTCGAAGCGGGCATGGAGACCGCGCGCGGCGAGTTCATCGGGATTTTCGACGCCGATTTCATCCCGACACCCGATTTCCTCACACGTCTCATGCCGCACTTCGTGGACGCGGGCGTGGGGATGGTGCAGGCGCGCTGGGGCCACATCAATCAGGACTATTCGCTCCTCACGAAAATTCAGTCCATTCTGCTTGATGGTCATTTCGTGCTCGAGCACGGTGGGCGCAATCGCGGCGGCCGGTTCTTCAACTTCAACGGCACGGCGGGCATCTGGCGGCGCACGGCCATTGTCGACGCGGGGGGATGGCAGCACGACACCCTGACCGAAGACCTGGATCTGAGCTACCGCGCGCAACTGCGCGGTTGGCGCTTCGTGTTCGTCTCGGATGTGATCGCGCCCGCGGAGGTGCCCGTCGAGATGAACGCCTTCAAGTCGCAGCAGCACCGCTGGGCCAAGGGGTCCGTCCAGACCTGCATGAAGCTGCTTCCGCAGATTCTGGGCGCCGACCTGCCGCTCGGCGTGAAAGTCGAGGCGTTCTTTCATCTGACCGCGAACTTCAACTACATCCTGATGTGCGTGCTGTCGGTGCTCATCTTCCCGTCCATGGTGATCCGCTACAACATGGGCTGGTACGAGATGCTGCTGATCGATGTGCCGCTGTTCTTCGCGGCGACGTTTTCCTTCTGCAACTTCTATACGGTGTGCCAGCGCGAGATCCATTCGGACTGGCGCGCGCGCCTGAAGTACGTGCCGTTCCTGATGTCGGTTGGCATCGGGTTGTCGATCAACAACACACGCGCGGTCTTCGAGGCGGTCTTCCACAAGGACACGGCGTTCGAGCGCACACCGAAGTACCACATCGAGGCCAATGCGGACGAGTGGGTCGGCAAAAAATATCGCCAGTCGGTCGCCGTGCAGCCGCTCATCGAGCTCATGCTCGGCTTGTACTTCACCTGGACAGTGTTCTACGCGCTCGCCAACGGCATCTACGGCACGCTCCCGTTCCTGGTCCTCTTTCAGGTCGGTTTTCTCTACACGGGCCTTCTCTCCGTCGTGCAGCAGTACGCGGGTGATGATTCAGTGGTACTGAACACCCAGGTGGCGGGTGGCAAGTAAGGCCAAAGTCGCGGTTCTCCGCGTTTCGCCAGACACCATCCTCTCCGATATCGACCGTCTCGTGGATCTGGGCGGCGTGCGTACCGCGCTCGCGGCAGGCACCACGACGATTCTGAAGGACAACATCTCCTGGCATTTCCCGTTTCCCGCGGCCAACACCACACCTTGGCAGCTGGAAGGGACGATTCAGGCGCTGGCGCGCCGCGGCTTCACCGACCAGGTGTGCGTGCAGAACAAGACCGTCGTCACCAACGCCTTCAAGGGCGAAGATCTCAATCACTACGTGCCGATCTTCAGGCACTACGACATCCCGGTCCGGTACAACTTCAAGGACGGCGACATGACGTGGGTGCCCTACGAACCCAAGGCGCGGATGCGCGTGCTGAAGCGCATCTTCCCGGAAGGCATCCACATCCCGGACTACTTCTTTGGCAAGAACATCGTGCACCTGCCGACGACCAAGTGCCATATCTACACGACGACGACCGGGGCGATGAAGAACGCGTTCGGCGGACTTCTGAACACCCGCAGGCACTACACCCATTCGTGGATACATGAGACGCTGGTGGACCTGCTGGCCATCCAGAAGGAAATCCATTCGGGCCTCTTCGCGATCATGGACGGCACGACGGCCGGCAATGGTCCGGGTCCGCGGACCATGTTTCCTATCGTGAAGAACGTGATGCTGGCGTCACCCGACCAGGTGGCGATTGACGCGGTGTCGGCGAAGATGATGGGCTTTGATCCGATGTCGATCGACTACATTCGTCTGGCGCACCAGGACGGCCTGGGCGTCGGGGATCCGCGTGACATCGAGATTGTCGGAGACGTCGATGCCGCGCAGGAGAACTGGCATTTCCATGTGGGAAAGAATCTCGTCCGTCTCGGCGGCGGCGATCTGATCTGGTTCGGCCCGTTGAAGCGGTTTCAGAAGCTGTTCTTTCACACGCCACTCGTGAACGGTTTCATTCTCGCGAGCGACGTGTATCACGACTTCTATCGCTGGCCGCTCGTCGATCGCCGGGTGTTCGAGCGGTGGACCGAGAGCACGAACTGGGGCCAGCTGTTCCTGCGGTATGCGACGCTCGGACCCCAGGGGCAACCCCCGCTCGAGGGCACGTCCCTGTCAGCCCTGTCACACTTGTCAGCCCTGTCAGACTTGTCAGCAGCGTCCGCGCCAGCGCTTCCGCTCTCGCCGCGTATCCACTGAACGCGGCCGCGTTATCATGAGATGACTATGACCGTGGTCGCGAAGCCCAAGGCCGGACTTGAAGATACCATCGCCACCTCGTCCGCCATTTGCTACCTCGACGGCGATCGCGGTGTGCTGGCCTACTGCGGGTACGACATCCACGAACTTGCGGAGCACGCGACGTTCGAGGAAGTCTGCTATCTGCTCTGGTATCGCCGGCTGCCGACGCGCGCCGAACTCGGCGATCTGCAGTCGCAGCTGGCCGCATCGCGCGCCCTGCCGGAAGCGGTCGTTCGATTCATCCGGCTGCTCCCGCCTGGCGACAGCATGGACGCGCTTCGCACCCTGACGTCGATACTCGGTCACGTCGACCCGGACGCCGGCGACAGCTCGCCGCAAGCCAATCAACGGAAAGCGGTTCGACTCACGGCGCAGCTCGGAACACTCGTGGCGACGATGGGACGGCTCAACGCCGGTGGAGGGGCGATTGCGCCCGACCCGGTGCTTGGGCACGCGGCGAATTTCCTGTACATGCTGACGGGCGAGCGCCCCGGCAATCTCGCGACGCGGGCGCTCGATGTCGCGCTCGTTCTGCATGCGGACCACGAGCTGAACGCCTCCACATTCGCCGCGCGCGTGGCGGCGGCGACCCTCACCGATCTCCACTCGACGATTGTGGGTGCCATCGGTGCACTGAAGGGGCCACTCCATGGCGGCGCCAATGCCGACGTCATGCGCCTGTTGATCGAGATTGGACCGAACGCGACACCGGAGACGGTGGACAAGGCTATTCGTGCCAGGCTGGCCCGCAAAGAGAAGATTCCAGGCTTCGGCCATCGCGTCTACCACACAGAAGATCCGCGCGCAACGCATCTGCGTCAGATGTCGAGCGAACTCGGGCAACGAGCCGGACAGCCGGCGTGGTTCGAGATGTCGAAGCGCATCGAAACCCTCATGCGCGCGGAGAAGGGGCTCAATCCGAACGTCGACTTCTACTCCGCGTCGACATATTTCGCGCTAGGCATTCCCATAGATCTCTTCACGCCGCTTTTCGCCGTCAGCCGGATTTCGGGATGGACCGCGCACGTGCTCGAGCAGTACGTGAACAATCGCCTGATCCGCCCTCGCGCCGAATATGTTGGACCGGAGTATCCGCAGCGCTACCGGCCGATTGACCAGCGGTAGCCCCTCCGTCGCGGAGCCCGCGGCCCTGACCGGCTCTCGATTTCCGCAGACCGGCCGACAAATCCCAACGGACGACGTGAATGGGACTGATGGCGTCTGATGGGAATGGCAGCGGTCTTGCCCATGGCCGTGCGACGATGCTACGCTGTGAGAATGATTCGCAGGGAGATGAAGGTGCCGCGTGGTCCGAACCGCGTCAGAGAGGCGGCGGTCGCGTACGGGACGGTGGCCGAGCCGTCGGCGTATGCGGTTACGATGGCCGATCGGGGCCGACTGGTCCTGCCCGCGGAGGTTCGTGAGCAGCTCAAGATTAAGGAGGGGGACCGGCTGACGTTGCGCGTGGGGCCGGATGGCACGCTCACGATGCAGACCGCTGCGGTATTCGCGCGAAGTCTCCGTGGCATGTTCAAACATCTCGCGCCCGGCCGCAGTCTTGTCGACGATCTGATCGCCGAGCGGCGGCGGGAGGCGGCGATGGAAGATCGGAAAGACAGAGAGTTCCTCACGCGCCGCAAGCGGAGGGCGAAACGGTGAACCGATCGCGCGGCCCTTCGGTGCTCGACGCCTCGGCGCTACTGGCGCTCATGAATGAGGAGTCGGGCGCCGATCGCGTGGAGGAAGCCGTCCGCGCCGGTGCGTTCATCAGCACGGTGAACTGGGCCGAGGTGTTGACGCGGCTGGTTCAGGCCGGCGGCGATCCCACCGAAATGGCGGCGCGCGCGCTTCCGCACGGCGGCGACGGCGACTTGAGGCTCGTGCCGTACGATGATGAGCAGGCGCGCGAGACGGCGAGGCTCCGGGTCAAGACGCACAGTCTCGGTCTGTCGCTGGCCGACCGGGCCGCGCTGGCGCTCGGGCGTTTGCGAGGGCTGCCGGTGCTGACGAGCGATCGCGCCTGGCGGTCGCTGCACCTGTCGGTCACCATCGAAGTGATTCGCTAGTGGATCCGCAACACATCCGTAATTTCTCGGTCATCGCGCACATCGATCACGGAAAGTCGACGCTCGCCGATCGCTTTCTGGAGATCACGGGTGCGCTCCAGGCGCGCGAGATGGAGGCGCAGGTCCTCGACGCCATGGACCTCGAGCGCGAGCGCGGCATTACCATCAAGGCACATCCTGTGTGCCTGCACTACACGGCCAACAACGGGGAGAAGTACGTCCTCAATCTCATCGACACACCCGGGCATGTCGACTTCTCGTACGAGGTCACGCGGTCCCTGGCGGCGTGCGAGGGCGCGCTGCTGCTCGTCGATGCCTCGCAGGGCGTCGAGGCGCAGACGCTGGCCAACGCCTACCTGGCGGTCGAGAACAATCTCGAGATCATCCCCGTCATCAACAAGATCGATCTGCCGGGCGCGCAGCCCGAGGAGACCCGGCGGCAGATTACGGACATCATCGGTCTCGATGGCGCCGGCGCGATGCTCGCCAGCGCGAAGGTGGGCACCGGCGTCCCGGAGATCCTCGAGGCGATCGTTCATCGCCTGCCGCCGCCCGCCGGCACGCCCGACGCGCCGCTGAAAGCGCTGATCTTCGACTCGTGGTACGACCCGTACCGCGGCGTGGTGATTGTCGTCCGCGTGATCGACGGGGTGCTGAAACCGGGGATGAAGATCCGGCTGATGGCGGAGGGGCAGGACTACGAGTCGCTGCAGGTGGGCATCTTCACGCCCAAGGCGGTGGAAGTCAGTGAGCTCGCCGTTGGAGAGGTCGGGTTTCTCGTCGCGAACATCAAAAAGATCAGCGATGCGAAGATTGGCGACACGATCACCGAAACCGGCCGGCCGGCCCTGGAGCCTTTTCCGGGCTTCAAGCCTCTGAAGCCGATGGTGTTCGCCGGGTTCTATCCGGTCGAGGGTCATGAGTACCCGGAGCTGCGCGACGCGCTCGAGAAGCTGCGCCTGAACGACGCGTCGTTTTTCTACGAGCCGGAGACGTCGGTCGCGCTCGGCTTCGGGTTCCGTTGCGGGTTCCTGGGTCTCCTGCACATGGAGATCGTGCAGGAGCGGCTGGAGCGGGAGTTCGACATGGCCCTCGTGACGACGGCGCCAGGCGTGCTGTATCGGGTGACCACGACCGACGATGTCGTGCAGGAAATCGACAGTCCGGCCAAGTTGCCCGACGCTGGTCGCATCAAGGTGATCGAAGAGCCCGTCATCACGGCGATGATCCTCACGCCGGCCGAACACGTCGGCGGAATCCTGAAGCTCTGCCAGGACAAGCGCGGCGTCCAGAAGACGCTCGAGTACCTCGCGTCGGATCGCGTCCTCGTCACCTACGAGCTGCCGTTCAACGAGGTGGTCCTCGACTTCTACGATCGGCTCAAGACCATTTCGCGCGGCTACGCGTCGCTCGACTATCATGTGACCGGCTACTGGCCGTCTCCGCTCGTCAAACTGGATATTCTGGTGAATGGGGATCCGGTGGATGCGCTGTCTGTCATCGTGCATCGGGACGCGGCGTACGACCGCGGGCGCGCGCTGGCCTCGAAGATGCGCGAACTCATTCCGCGGCAGATGTTCGAAGTGGCCATCCAGGCGGCAATTGGCGGCCGCATCGTCGCGCGCGAATCGGTCAAGGCGATGCGCAAGAACGTGCTCGCCAAGTGCTATGGCGGCGACATCTCGCGCAAGCGCAAGCTGCTCGAGAAGCAGAAGGAAGGCAAGAAGCGCATGAAGCGGGTGGGGAAAGTCGAGATCCCGCAGGAAGCCTTCCTGGCGGTGCTCAAGATGGGAACGGACTCAGAGTAGCCTTTGCCGACGGCTGACAGCTGTCGAGAACTTCTAATGGCTGATTTCCAGAAATCAACGGCGCGGGAGTACTTCGAGTCGATCGTCATCGCCGTCATTCTCGCGCTGTTCGTGCGAACATTTGTCGTGCAGGCCTTCAAGATTCCGACCGGGTCGATGGAGAACAACCTGCTCATCGGCGATCACCTGCTCGTCAACAAGTTCGTGTTCGCCCCAAGCGCGTCGAGGCTCGAGAGGGCGCTTCTGCCCATGGGCACGATTCACCGTCGCGACGTGATTGTGTTCAAGTACCCGGTGGATCCCAGTCGCGACTTCATCAAACGGGTGATCGGTCTTCCCGGCGAAACACTGGAAGTCCGCGACAAGAAGGTCTTCATCAACGGCACGGCGCTCGTCGAGCCGTACGCGCACTACCTCGATCCGACGACGACGCCGACCGAGTACCGCGAAGTCACCTCGTCCGATGTGCGCGACCACTTCGGTCCCGTTGTCGTGCCGCCCGATCAGTACTTCATGATGGGCGACAACCGCGATAACTCGGCCGACAGCCGATTCTGGGGATGCCTCCAGCGCGACCTCATCAAAGGCAAGGCGCTCGTCATCTACTGGTCGTACGAGGCGGACCGGGAGGACTACCAGGACCAGGGCACGACCGCGGCGCTCAAGGACCTGGCATCCGTATTTGTGCACTTCTTCACCAGGACGCGCTGGGATCGGATGCTCCATCAGATCCGCTGATGCTGAAGTTCATCATCAAACTGGGCATTTCAGCGCTCCTCACGTACGCCACGTGGCACGTCGGGTCTGCGTACGTCGGCTACTACAGGTTGAAAGACGCCGCCGAACAGGCGGCGCTGACTCCGGGGCTGACTGATGCACAGCTGCGCACCCGCGTCATGCAGATGGCGGAGGAGAACGGCGCGCAGATCGAGGAAGAGCGTCTCGATGTCCGGCGGGACGCGCGCCACATCTTCGTGGACGCCGCCTACGTGCAGCCGATTGAAGTGCTGCCGGGATATCGGTATCCCTGGCATTTCGAGTGGTCGGTCGATGTCCTGATCATCCCTCCCATGGGGATCTCGCCGCGAAACCGTCCGAATCAGCCGTAGAGCAGCGCTGTTAACTGAATCCTGCCGCGTCGATCGGCCTGAAGGGCGAGCCGATTGCGCAGTGCGCGCCTCAGCCTTCCAGCCGTCGACGCGCTGCCGCGACGGTGATGGCGGCAATGGCCAGCCGCTTGAGACGTCCACGCTCGCCCGCGACAATCCGGATGTTGCGGCGAGGACACTCGAACAGCCGCGCCATGAACGCAACGAGGCACTCGTTGGCGGCGTCGTCCACGGGGGGAGCGGCCAGACGCACGAGCGGCACGCCGTCGCGGGTTCCGCTGAGGCCGGTCTTTTGTGCGCGGGGAATGACACGAACTGAAATCTCGACGCCCTCAGCGGTCTCTCGGATCATGCAGGTGGCATGTCGCGGGGTCAGCGCGCTTTCGTGGCTTCCTGCAGGCCGTTCAGGGAATCCGTGATCCAGCCCTCCTGCGCGTCACCGTGCCGTGGACGGTGCAGGAGGATCCGGTCTTCTCGCTCGCGCGTTTCCTGTTCGCGCACGTACTCGAGCGTGTTGCGCAAGGTCTGAATGGTCGACTCGATCGTGGTTTCGACGTCGCGGCGCTTCAGTTTCAGCCCGTCGATTTCACGCTGCACGTCTTCGAGCCGGGCTTGTGTCTTCTCGAGCAGCAGATCCGATCGGCCCTGGGCCTCACGGACAATGCGCTGCGCTTCTTCCCCGGCGTTCGCCGTGATGTCCTCGGCCAGCTTCTGGGCGGTCATCAGCGTCGTCTGCAGGCTCTTCTCATGTTCGCGATGACCGGCGAGTAACCCCTCCATCCGCCCGAGATCCTGACGCAGCTGGTCTGTTTCCCGTAGTGCCTGTTCGTAGTCGTCGGCGACCGCCAGGAGCAACGACGTGACCTCGATCTTGTCGAAGCCCCTGAAGGCACTGCGGAAACGCTGCTGTCGAAGGTCGAGAGGGCTGACGTTCATGGTTGAGTCCTGCTGTCCTTGAATATCGGACGTTTTTCGGCGCGGCGACAGGGCTCCAGTCAGACATGACCCCGTTCGCCAAAAATGGCCGATCCGACCCTGACGAACGTGGCCCCTTCCTCGACGGCGACCTCGAAGTCGTGACTCATCCCCATGGACAGGTCGCGCAGCATCGACGGGTCCACG
>JBGOTP010000193.1:0-9550 GCA_041476545.1 Vicinamibacteria bacterium
AGATGAGATCTCCCTGGATCGCAAGATCCCTAAAGGCTCCTGGAAGATGACCAGGTAATAGGTCGGGTGTGTAAGCGTGGCGACACGTTGAGCTTACCGATACTAATCAGCCGTGAGGCTTGACCATAACTTCGTTTTTTGCGGCCCTGCAAAAGGGGTCGCCATCAACAAAGCGTTAAATGCACGCAGAAACGCTGCGTGATCCGCCTTCGCCGCGTCGCGGCTACGGCGGGATAAAAGTGAGTCGGTCAAACTACCGTTTGCAGGATATTCAGTTGTCACATGAATGTGAGGATGTGGGGATGTAAGTTCAGCAATACTTCCTCAGATCCTTAGATTCTTACATTCGTAGATTCGGGCTCTTTGAAAAAAGATTGTCTGGGACGACCCACCTTCCGCTTTCGCCCTTCGGGCTTCAGCGGACAAGTCGCGCACTCGCTGCAAAGCGATAAGGCGGGCTTGCGCGCCATAGCTCGCGAAGCGAGCGGAGGCGGGACCCCAGGCACTAAGTTTGCCGGTGGTCATAGGAGCAGGGATCCACCCGTTCCCATTCCGAACACGGAAGTTAAGCCTGTTACCGCCGATGGTACTGCACGGGAAACTGTGTGGGAGAGTAGGTCGCTGCCGGCATTATTTGTAAGGAAACAGCCCCAATGCGCACGAGTAAAACGCATCGGGGCTGTTTCTTTGTACGGCTGCGGCGACCTTCAGCCCACACCGTTTCCCGTGACCGACCATCGGCGCGAACCACCGGCGAGCGCGCAGCGCAAGCACCAGGAAACACTACCTTCGCGCGCGTCTGTTTCCTGGCGGGTTACGGGCTCTGTCGCAGAATCACAACCTCGGTGGTCGTGACGACGAACACCAGCGAATCGGTCACGGCGACGTCGCGCGCCGGGCCTGTGGTCTTGTAGGAGCCGATGATGGCCGGTTTGAAGGGCGTCGAGAGATCCACAACCTGAAGGCCGGCCGCGCCGTCGGCGACGTACGCCAGCTTGCCCTTGAGCGACACGCGCAGCGCTCCACCAGGCGTCCGAAATGGCGGTGACTGGATCGGTTTCGCCGGGTTGGACACGTCGTACACCTGAAGGGATCCACCGCCCAGAAGGACCGCGATCTTCGGCCCCGGGGCCGACGCGTCCGACACCTCAACGCCTCGAAGCCCGGCGCCCGACTGCAGCGAGCTCACCGGCTCCAGCGGGTCGGGTTTGGAGAGATCGAGCACATAGAATCCCGACGGGCTGTCCACGGCGTACGCCAGCGATCCGGATGTGACGACATCGCGCGCGTAGCCGTCGACAAAGAACGAACCGAGCGAGATCGGCTTGGCGGGATTGGAAATGTCCACCAAGACGAGCCCGGCCATGTGATCGACGACGAGGGCTCTGGTGCCGAAGACGGCCGCGGCCTTGGCCTGTCCCGGCGTCTTGAGCGATCCTCGGAGCACTGGTGCCGAGGCGTTGGACACGTCGAGCACCGCAAGGCCGAAGAAGTTGTCGCCGACATAGGCAAGCGAGCCGCTTACCGTGAACGACCAGATTTCCTCTGGAAAAGTGAACGCGCCTTCGCGCGTGGGCGAGGCCGGATTCGAGACGTTGAAGATCGTCAGCGTTTTCCCGGATGCGACATAGGCGTGGGTGCCCCGCACTTCGATCGTGTCGAATTGGTTGGCAGATCCAACCTGCGGGTTCGGAATCGATCCAACTGGGACCAAGTTCATCGTCTGAGCAGAGGCGGCGACCGCCCCTCCGACGATCCATGCCGCGGCTGCGCTGGCGATCCAGGCGGCGGCCGAGCCGCGTCGAACGCTCAGGCTGCGGAGTCCAACGACGCCCCTCATGTGTTGCGGGGTCATGAGCGTCCCCGTTTCGCAATCCGGTAGAGGCTCGACTGCGTTCGCAGAATGACGCTGCCTCGGACGACCGCCGGTGTGGCCAGCGACATTCCCGCATCAACCGAATTCTTACCAATCAACTTGAACTCGGGGCCCGCCTGCACGACGAACGTGTCGCCGTCTTCGCTCAGAAGAAAGATTTTTCCGTTGTACGCCCAGGGCGACGCCGTGAAGCCGCTCGACTCGACCGAAATGCGCTGGCGTCCGTAGATCTGCTTTCCCGTGCGAGCGTCATGGCAGAGAAGGAAGCCGCGGTCGAGCAGGGTGTAGTAATAGTCGCCGTACACGAGCGCCGACGTGTTGTACGTGCCGAGCAGCGGCTGATACCACGCGACATATCGACTACTGGTTTCATCGCCCTTGAGCGTGATGTCGCCCGACGCGCCGGGTCGTATGGCGTACGCGGGACGTGGAGCGGTGCCCGGATAACCTGAGTTCATGTACAACAGCCCGTGTCTAGCGAACGGCGTCGGCGTGTCGAGGTTCGTCATCCCACGGAGTTCCCAGAGCAGCTTGCCGTCCAGGTCGTACGAGCGCACGCGCCCCGTGCCCGCGGCGACGATCTCGGTGCGGATCTCGTTCTCCCACACGAACGGCGTCGCCCAGTTTTCCGTTTCCGCGCGATTGACCTTCCAGATTTCGCTGCCGGTCTTCGTGTCGAGCGCGACGATGAACGATTGCATGTTGTTGTCGTTGACGATGTAGAGACGATCTTTGTAGAGCACGGGCGAAGCGCCGGCGCCATACTGCGAACGGCCGTCGAAGGCGCCAAGCTCTTTCGTCCAGACGGTCTTGCCGTTCAGGTCCAGGGCGGCGGCCAGCCCGATGCTCCCGAAGTACACGTACACGCGCTCGCCGTCGGTGACCGGCGTTTCCGACGCGAAGCTGTTCTTGAGGTGCCTCGACGTGGTCGGCAGCGCACTGCGCAATTCCCGCTCCCAGCGGATCTTGCCAGTCTTGAAGTCCACGTCGTACGCCACCCATCGCTGCACGGACGAAGCCTTCACGCTCCCCTGGTCGTCGCCCGGATCGTACAGGCCCTTGATTGGAGCCGCTTCCTTGCCCGTGCTGACTGCGGCGGTCAGGAAGACGTGGTCGTCCCAGACGACGGGTGAGCTCCAGCCGAGACCGGGAATGGTCGTCTTCCATACGACGTTCTGGGTTTCACTCCAGGTGTCGGGCAGGCCGGGATCGTCGGGAACGAGCCCCGCCTGAAGACCGCGGAACTGGGGCCACTGGTCGGTGGCCGCGACTCCCGAGAGTGTCAGCAGCAGGATGCCGGACGCGGCGATGGCAGCGCGCTTCATCGTTTCCTTCCTTCTCGCGGGCGCGGTTTGGGAACGCCTGCGGGAAACGGATGTGGGTGCCCACGCTGGGGGACGCGCAAATGATACCCGAAGCAAATGAGCCCGGGCCGGCTATCTGCTCAGCAGTTAACATAGGCGCCAACCAGATTCGCAGGATCAACAGTATGGTCGTCAAAGACAAGGTCGTCGTTGTCACCGGTGGCGCGAACGGCATCGGCCGGGCGCTGTGCCAGCGGTTCGCGCGGGAGGGCGCGCGTGCCGTCGTCGTTGCCGATCGCGAGCGAGCGGCGGAGGACGTGGCGCGCGACGTGGGTGGCGTGGCCGTGCTCGGCGACGTCGGGGTCGAGTCGGACGTCGCCCGGATCGTCTCGACCGCCGTTGACACCTTCGGCCGCGTCGATCTGTTCTGCTCGAACGCCGGCATGTCGGTGCGCGGATCCCTGGAGACGACGACGGACGCCGATTGGCAGCGCATCTGGCACGTGAATGTGATGGCGCACGTCTATGCCGCCCGTGCCGTACTGCCGGTGATGCTCGCCGCAGGCGGCGGCTACCTCCTGCAGACAGCATCGGCCGCGGGACTCCTGACGCAGATCGGTGGCGCGCCCTATGCGGTCACCAAGCATGCGGCGGTGGCATTTGCGGAGTGGCTATCCATCACGTACGGCGATCGCGGCATCACGGTATCGTGTCTGTGTCCGCAGGGCGTGCGCACGCGGATGCTCCAGGGGGCGCCGACCGAAGTCCACGCGCTCCTGGACGACATGGCTCTCGATCCCGAGGTCGTCGCGGACATCGTGGTCGCAGGACTCGCCGAGGAGCGGTTTCTCATCCTGCCGCACCCCGACGTCGCGGAGTACGTGCGACGGAAAGCCAATGACCACGACCGCTGGATCCGCGGCATGCGACGGCTCCAGGCGCGCGTGACAGAGGGGGCGAGCTGACGCGGGCTGCGATATAGTGCGCCAGCCGTCATGAATCCGTTCGCCCGCAACAACCTGTTCGCTCGCAGCGTCGCCGTCGCGGCGATCGTTCTCGGAGCATTCGCCGTTCACGTGGTGCCGGTCGCGGCGGCGGATCCGCCCGTCCTGCGCTGGGCCGGCGATCCCGAAGGCGGCGCGCCGTTTGTCGAGGCCGACCCCACCGATCCGAATCGGCTGGTTGGATTCGACGTCGAGATCGCCGAGCTGATCGCTCGCCGGCTTGGCCGCACCCCTCGGTTCGTTCTCGTGGCGTTCGCGTCGCTCGATCAATCCATCGCGCGGGGAGACGCCGACATTGCGTTGAGCGGCATCGAGGACACGCGCGCCCGCCGTGCCCTATTGTCCTCGACCATCCCCTACTATGAATTCCGCGAAGTCCTCGCCGTGCGAAACGAGGACGCCTCGCGCATTCATGGCCTGAGCGACCTCAGCGGCCGCAAGGTCGCAACCCTCGGCGGCACGATTGCCTACGAGATTCTCCTCGGCGCCGAGCGCGAGTTCGGTCTCCAGCCGGTCTCGTACGACGATGACGTGCACCCGTACCAGGATCTGGTGCTGGGACGGGTCGACGCCGTGCTGCTCGACAACGTTCTCGCGGATCGCCGTCGTCGTACGATCCAGGGCTTCAGTGTGATTCCCCAATCGATGGCCACCGGACATTACGTTGCGGTGCTGTCGACCCGAAATGCGGCGCTTCGGGACACAGTCGACAACATCCTGCGCGAAGCCATGCGGAATGGCGCCCTCGAGCGAATCTTTCGCAAGTGGAATGTCTGGAGCGACGACCAACGTGCCTTGTACGATCGGTTGATTGCGCGCCAGACTGTCGAGCCGATGACGGTCACTGCCGGCGCCGGGGGTCGAGACATCGGCCGCGGGGCGCTCGACCAGCTGGGCGCTGGTCAGCCAGATGCTGCTCAGCCGGGAGCCGGCCAACCGGAGGTGTCCCGGCAAGCCTCGGTGGATGCCGCGCCCTCCGCCTCGGCCGGGCGTGACACGTCGCAGTGGGCCGCCGCGCGGCGGTATCTGCCGGCGCTCTTGAAAGCCTCGGTTGTCACGATTGTCTTGTCCTTCCTCGCCATGGCGCTGGCGGTGGCGCTTGGCGTGCTAATCGCGAGCGGACGAGTGTACGGGAACAGGCTCCTTCGAACAGCTCTCGTCGGCTATGTCGAGCTCGTCCGTGGCACGCCGGTGCTGCTCCAGTTGTTCGTCCTGTACTACGGCATTGCGTCGGCCGTGCGATTGCCGGCGTTTCTCGCGGCGTTGGTGGGCCTCGCGCTCAACTACGCGGCCTACGAGAGCGAGATTTATCGTGGCGCACTCGAGGCCGTGCCGTCTGGACAGATCGATGCCGCCCGCATTCTCGGCCTGAGCGAACGTCAGGTGCTGACGCTCGTGCGCGGTCCGCAGGCGTTTCGTCTGGCGCTCGCGCCGATGACCAACGATTTCGTCGCGCTTCTGAAAGACTCGTCGCTTGTGTCCGTTCTGACCGTCATGGAACTGACCAAGCAGACGCAGATCTTCGCGACCAACATCGGAAGCTGGGTGCTCCCGGGCTCGATGTGCGCCGGTCTCTATCTGGCAATGTCCCTCCCGATCGCGGCGCTGGCGCGCCGGCTCGAGGAGAGATGGAAGGCCCCCACTCAATGAGCCCCGTGAACCCTGTGAACCCCGTGAACCCTGTTCTCCAGGTCCAAGACGTGTCGGTGACGCGAGGACACCGAACGGTGCTGAGCAACGTCAGTTTCACCATTGGTCGCGGCGAGCTGGTCGCGCTCATGGGTGCGTCAGGCTCCGGCAAGACGACGATGCTTCGGGCGATCGCGGGATTGGATCCGTTTGACGAGGGCGCGATCGTGCTGGACGACGTGAGACTCGAGGGGGGCGCACCGAAGACACGCTCTACGCTGCGGCTGACCTCCCGGAAGGTGGGGATGGTGTTTCAGTTCCACTATCTGTTCGAGCACCTGTCGGCGCTCGAGAACGTCTGCCTCGCACCGATCCATGCGCATGGCGTCTCGCGTGGCGACGCCGCAGCGCACGCGCTCGAGCTGCTGAAGACCCTCAGCGTCGAGCACCGCGCGACTGCCCTGCCCCGGGAGCTTTCCGGAGGTGAGGCGCAGCGGGTGGCGATTGCCAGGGCGCTCGCGGTTGATCCCCCGCTCCTCCTCATGGACGAGCCGACCGCATCGCTGGATAACGCAAGAAGGGCGGAACTGGGTGCGCTCCTCCGGCGTCTTACGAGCGAGAGCCGGACCCTCCTCATCGCGACTCACGACGAGGATTTCGCGCGCGACTGGGCCACGCGTATGCTACGACTACGCGACGGCAGGATCGACGGCAGCACATAGAGACCAACACATATGGGCACAACATCCAATAGCGGCAAGGCGTTCGTCATCGAGAAGACCGAGGACCAGTGGAAGGGGGACCTCTCACCCGAGCAGTTCCACGTCCTGCGCGAGCACGGCACCGAGCGGCCTGGCGCCAGCCCTCTCAATGGCGAGAAGCGAACAGGGACATTCTTGTGCGCGGGATGCAAACAGCCATTGTTCACGTCGGACGCGAAGTTCGAGAGCGGAACCGGATGGCCGAGCTTCTCGACACCGCTCGATACCGCCGTCGACACGACCGAGGACCGCTCGTCCTTCATGACGCGCGTCGAAGTGCACTGCTCGCGCTGCGGCGGACACCTCGGCCACGTGTTTCCAGACGGCCCGCGACCGACGGGGCTGCGATATTGTATGAACGGCGCCGCGTTGAACTTTCAGCCGGACGGGCAGGGTTGAGGGCGACGCTCGTAGTGCAGGCCTTCCGCCTTCGCTGAAGCTTCGGCGGACCGCCGTAGCCTTGGCGGAGGCTGGTCAGGCCTGCCAGGCACGGCGGGGCTAAAGCCCCGCACTACGGCTGAGAGCTGAGAGCTGGAGGTACTGACTATGTTCGGAGGATCGCCGAAAGGTCCGTCGGCGGCCGGGGCACTGCCTGGACGTCAGGAGCGCATGCCCGTGCCGGCCGCGCATTTCGTCAACGGCCATCGCCTCGAGCCGCCGTTTCCGGACGGTCTCGATCGCGCGATGTTCGGGTTGGGATGTTTCTGGGGCGCGGAGCGCAAGTTCTGGGAGCTCGATGGCGTGTATTCGACGGCGGTCGGGTACGCCGCCGGACATACTGTCAATCCCACGTATCGCGAAGTCTGCAGCGGCATGACGGGTCATGGCGAAGTCGTGCTGGTCGTGTTCGATCCGGCCGTTGTTCGCTATGAAGATCTCCTGAAGGTGTTCTGGGAGAGCCACGACCCGACCGAGGGCAATCGCCAGGGCAACGACGTCGGCACCCAGTACCGCTCCGGCATCTACTGTTACGGCGACGAGCAGCAGCGGGCCGCCGGGGCCTCGCGCGATAGGTTTCAGAAGGAGCTGCGGAACGCGCGCTACGGTCCGATCACAACCGAGATTCTGCCCGCGCCCGAGTTCTACTATGCCGAGGACTATCACCAGCAGTACCTCGCCAAGAACCCGGACGGCTATTGCGGGCTCGGCGGCACTGGCGTGAGCTGCCCCGTGGGCGTGACCACGAAGGCCGTCTCCTAGGCCCGACGCTCATGGTTTTGCGTAGATGACGAACCACTTGTCCGGGAAGAGATCGTTGAATGCTTCAACGGGTTTCAACCCCGCCGCCGCCATCCACGTCGTCGCCTGCTCCTGGCTCACCTGCAACTCCGGCTGGGTCGTGTGACCGCCCTGGCCGGGCTTGAACTCAATAATCGCCACTCGCCCGGCCGGCTTCAGGTATCCCGCGAGATTCTTCAGGTACACGTCGCGATGCTCGATGTGGTGCAGCACGTCGTTGATGAACGCGAGATCGATCTCGCCTGGAAGCGACGGGTCGTCGTACTCGCCCAGCACTCCTTCGACGTTGACGAGGCCCTGTTCGGTCGCCGCTTCCGCGATGTGCTCGAGAAGCTTCTCGTCGACCTCGACCGCGTAGATCTTGCCTCCGGGTTTGACCGACGAAGCGAACCGGAGCGTGAAGATGCCGGTCCCAGCACCGATGTCCGCCACGATCTGCCCGGGCTTCAGTGCCAGCTTGCCGATCGTCTCGTAGATCTTGAGGCTCTGAATCCTGGCCGGCGTCTCGAGCGTGTTGATCCACTCTTCAGCCGTGCGGCTGGCGAGCTGCGCCGAGGCCCGCGGCGCGAACGCGACGCAGAGAAATAGAACGACGTATGCGAGACATCCCTTGTTGGCCATGATGCGTCTCATGAAATGCCTCCCGGAAAGAACACGCGTTGAATGAACCAGAATGTGCCGGCAGCCATGACGCCGACCGAACCGGCGACGGCGAGCTGGCGTCCGGCCCATTCGCTGCGGGATTTGAGTGCGGCGATCGCCGCGGCGATCGCGACGACGAGGAGCAGTTGGCCGATTTCGACGCCGGCGTGGAAGGAGAGGAGCGACCATCCGAGCGCGCGGCGGGACAGCTCCATGGCCCGGAGCACGCTGGCGAAACCAAAGCCATGGACGAGACCACAGACTGCCGCGATCCAGGCGCGCATGTCGCGGCCGTCGTGCACCATGAGGTTGTCCACGCCGACGTACACAATGATGAGTGCGATGGCCGGCTCGATAAAACGCGGGCTTGGGGAAAACACGCTGAACGCCGCGAGCGACAGGCTGACGGCGTGCGCCAGGGTGAACGCCGTGACGACGACGAACAGCCGGCGCGGCGTTCCGCCGAGCAGGAGCAGACCGGCGAGGAACACCAGGTGATCCGGTCCGGTGAGCATGTGGCGGACGCCGTCCGATACGAACCGGCGCGTGACCGCCAGCAGTCCGCGCGGACTGCCAGTGAAGTACTCGAATCGGGCGTGTCCCTGGTCGAGAATCACCTGGGACGCGATCGCGTCGTGCTCGTAGAAGTTGACGAACGTCTGATGCGCCGGATCGTACGGAAAGAGACGAGCGGTAACGGTCAGCGTCGCCGGTGATTGCGCCAACTGGAAGCGTCCGCGACGCTGCACGGAATTCCGATCGACGAGTGCTTCTGGCGCGGACCAGGTGCCGGTCAGGAGCCGGCCGTCGGCCTCGATGCGGAGACGGCCGTCGACGAGGGCCGCAATCTTCAAGGCCTGCGACTGCAGGACCGCCGGATCGAGTAGACGTTCGTTGGGATCGATACCGAGATCGTGCGCGACGTCAAAGATATGTGCGACGAGCGTGACGTCAATAGTCCCAGGGGCGCCGGGGACGCCGCCCTGAACGCGGATGTCGAGATAGCTGAACGGCACGGGATGCGCGGCCGCGTCAGCGGCGATGCCGGTCAAGCCCAGCACCACCACGGCGACGCTCAGCCCTTTCATGCGCGTC
>JBGOTP010000194.1:0-9546 GCA_041476545.1 Vicinamibacteria bacterium
CAGTTCCTGAGTCATGCGTGAGCTCTCCTGCAGGCAGTCTCAATAGTCCCTAAACTATCTTATACATCTCTATTTAGTCAATAATAGACCTCATACATCCCTAAAAGTCCTCGCAGGATCGTTCCGGAACAGCCAGATCGATTCGATGAACCGATCGAGGGGCGGGCGCGGGCGTCGGCGGCGATAGAGCTTCAGGGCTGCAGGTTCTTCCGCGCGGCCTTCGCCACGTCGGTGACAAAGTAGGCGTAGAAGCGGGCGGCTCGCTCGAGGCCTGGCACCGAGATCGTTTCGAGCACGTCCCCGCTCGTGTGATACATCGGTCCGGAGTGAATGGCCTGCACGCGGGGCACATTCAGCGGTGCGTATCCTCCCAGATCGCCAGCGGTCGAATTCGAGAAGGTCGGTCTCAAGGCAAAACCGTAGCGCTCCATGCCGCGCTTCGCGAGCGCGGCAATGTACGGCGCTTCGTTGGAAATACCGAATCCCATCGGCTGTTCGGCCGCTTCAACCCGCCATGGATCGACTCTGAAATACAGCTGCGCGATGTGCTCCAGATTCAGGACGAGTACGGCTTTTGAGACAAGCTGCGGATTCATCTTCAGAAGGTTCGTCGCGCCGTTCATCCCGGCGCTGTGGTGACCCCCGCTTGCCACGAACAGCAATGTGCGCTCGGTCTGGTTCTCGGGATTTGCAAAATGCCGGGCCAAGGCGATAAGCACCGCGAGGCCGTCGCCGTTGTCTCCAGCCGCGTCGAACCAGCCGTCGGCGTGCGCGTTGACGATGACGATTTCGTCGGCGCGGGGTCCGGGCACGGTCCCAATGGTGTTATTGCCTTTCAGCGCCGCAAGCATCTCCGTCTGAAGACTAAGGGACACGCGCAGGCCCATCGGCGTGCCCGCCGCGCGCGCCCGCTGCATCGCTGTTTCGAGGAACTTTCCGTCAGCGGTGCCGACATTGAAGCACGGCACGCCACAGTTGCTGAAGTCGCGGACGTGCATGTTGCCGCCCTGCTCGATCACATTCAGCACGGCCACCGCCCCGCGTTGCGCCAGGGCACGCGCACGTTCCGTCGTCCGCGTGCGCTCCGAGAAGGCGCCGGCCGCCGGCTTCAGATGCTGCACGGCGACTTTCCCCTTCACGTCGACCGCGGGGAGATCCGCGTCCGTTGTCGATCCGACAAAGACGAGCGGCGCGGTCAGCGGGCCGCTGGCGATCTGTGATCCGGACGTCGGAAATGCGGATTCGAGCACGACGTCACGGCTGCCGGCGCCGTAATTCGCATCGCCAATGAGCCGTACCTCCCACGATTTCGGGTTCCATGTCGGCGCGGTCGAATCGTACCGCTGGGTCTGAACGTCGCGGAGGCCCGCCTCTTTGAACCGCTGATTGACCCACTGGTGCGTCGCATCGGCTGCGGGAAATCCGGTGATGCGGCCCCAGGCCTTCTCACCCGCGGCGCGGCTCGCCTTCGAGAAGCCGACGATCGTTTCGAGATGTTTCCTGATGGCGGCCCCTTCGAGATCCTTGTTCTTTTCCTCGCCGGGCGGGACGAGCGCCGGCGCGGGCCGGGCCGCCGCCACGTCGGCAACCGCCTTGTGAGGATCGCCAAGCCCCGGGGGCAATGCCAATCCGAACCACGGAGCCGTGGGCCGTGGTTGTTGCGCAAGCGCAATGGCACCTGTCGCAACCGCGACCGATCCCACAACCAACACCATGAAACGTCGCATGATCAGTCTCCTCCCGAGGATTTATGGCTGAACGACGAGGTCGAAGGCATACTCGTCACTCGACACACCTGAGCTGAACTCGAAGCGGCGCGGCAGGAAGGTGTCGGCATCGATGAACAGCCTCCGTGCGGCATCAAGCTCGGCATTCGACGCTCTTCCGGGGGCGTTCATCACACGCAGCGTGGCGCCGCCAGCAGACTCGACACCTTCGTCGAACACGCCGGCCCGGTTGGTCAGGATGCCGAGCACCGCTTCGCGCTGTGGTGCATCGAGATCCCGCGTCACAGCCTCCTGCGTGAATCGGACCGTCTTGCCCGCAAGCGCGCGGCTGACTTCATCGAGCGTGCGCCCGAGCTCGTCGTTCGACAGGGGGGCATCCTGCTTCAGGCGCGCGCGGAGTTGAACACGGGCAGGATCCTCCGGCCGGGCACAAGCCGACAGCAGGAGGCAACTCACCGCCACCGACACAGCCCGCGCGATGGCCTTCATAGACGTACCGAATCGTCCACGTGCCGACTGTCAGCGGGTGACGGTAACTGTGACGTTGTCGTAGGTGAACAAGGAGCCGTCGCTCGCAACGCCGCGGAGCACATAGGTGCCAGGCTCCTGGAAGAGCGCTTGAGCCGCCCACCTCCCGTCGGGCGGGGGCACAGGGATGGTGTAGGGAGGCGACCACGGAGAGTTGGCATACGCGCGTGTATCTATCCACGCCTTCATTTGATCGGGACTGAAGGCGACGGCATCGGCCTTCCCTCGATACACAATCCACGAGAAGCGCAACCCCGGTCCGCTCGAAGCCACGACCGACACGGGCGGCCTGGGCGCGAAGGCCGGGGCGCTGGCGCGACCCGCCGCTCCTGCGCCTGCTGCTCCAGCTCCCGCGGCTCCGACAACCCCAGCGACCGCGGCAGCACCACCAGTAGCACCACCGCGACCGCGACCGGCCTGAGGCGTCGACGCCCCTCTCATGCCCGGCGCCGGCCGTCCGTCCCGTCGAGCGGGTAGATTGTCGGGATCGCCCGCGACGACGACAAGCGACAAGGACTGCCCCACTTTCACAGTTCGCTGCTTGTCTCCCTCAATTTTCAGATCCGGCGGGATGTTGCTGCGAAGCTCGTCGCGAAGACTGCCGTTGTCCCCGCCAACTTCAGTGGAAATAACCTGTGGGTCGATCTGGTAGTCGGTCTTGAGCGACGCGTACGCGTGCTCGGTCTTGCCGTTTGCCGTCAGGGTCCAGATCAACTCCTTCTTCCCGAAGTCCTTCGGCACGCGAAGCGTGAACAGGAACGGGTTGCGGCGCGGATAGAAGTGCGTCGGTTGCCCCTGATCCGGTCCTCCGGGTTCGATGGCGTTCGCCGGCCCGACCGCAATATCAAATTCCTGCAACCAGTTTGTGTTCATGTAGCCGAAGTACATGGTGAACGACCCGTCTTCGTTGGGCATCCATCCCTCGTAGGCCGGCGACAGATTCTGACCGCTCGAATACGTGAAGCGGGTCTGGGCGGCCGCAATGCAGTCGATCACGGCCGGCTCGCAGAGCACCGCTACAAGGGAAACGACCAGAAGTCGTCCCCCCCTCGACCAACGATTCCCGTCACCGAGCACTACTGGTTCCCTCCCTGGCCTCCGGTACTCGACTGCGGTAGTGCGGCCGGGGCCCAACAGAGGGGACAGCCGATGTCGTAGTCGTTCCGGCTCTTCATGTGCTCCCGCCGTTGCGCCATTTCCGCCTGAAACTGATCGTCGGTGAGCGCGACGGAGTATCCGAGATCGATGAACATGTTCGCGACCGACCGACGGCCGCCTCCCGCCCAGTTTCGCGGGTCCGCCGGATTCTTGTTGGCCGGCGTCGTATCCAGGAAACCGATGAGATGCACGATCGTGCCCTTCGGCAGTAACGGCGCCGCATCGTCTTCGTAGAGATACTGCTTCACCCAGTTGTGGTCGTACCCGACGCAACTGAGCTGCTGGATGTTCATGCCCCAGATTGCCTCGAGGCACATGCGCACGCCGGGCGCGTGCAGGTGCGGTTCGAACGCGATGATCTTGGTGTTCTCCTGCAACGTGGCATACGCGTGGAGTTCCTGGTTCGCTTGATTTGGCTTCACGTCGATGTCGTTGCCGTTCCCGAGAGACAGGCTCGCACGGCGGTAGAGAGGCTTGTAGCCCACCGGAAAGAACTTGAACCCGAACTCGAGGTGCGCCTTGGTCTCGCGGCCGTTCGAGTGGAGATGGCCTGCACTGAGATCCAGTGCCGAATTCGCGGCCAGGAGCCTGCCGGCCGCTGGGGGAAACACATCCGCGTTACGCCCGACCTCGTGAATCGGCCAGCTGCTCGTGCCGCCCTCGACGGCGCCTACCGGACGCTCGCCCTGCCGTACGCTCGAATACGTCATGTGGTGAAAGACGTACCGGCCGCCGACCGTGTTGCTGGCCGCGCCCTTCGGGATGTTATTGACCTCTCGAACTTCCACCGACGAGACATAGCGATCTTCACCGAGACCGGTCGGCACGAGTCCAATTGAACCCCACCGGTCGGGGCCAACCGCCGGAACCGTCACCTCCGGCGATCGCACGATGAGATCGGGCTCTCCGAGCGTCCACTTGTCTTCGTCGCCGCCGAACTTGAGCGGTGGCGGCATGTCGGCGGGATTGCCGAGAGGGGCGCCATTGTCCGCCCACTTCGCAATCTTGCCAATCTCCTCCTCGCTCAGGGACGGGTCGCCCTTGAACTTCTGAATCCCGATGGTCTTCTCGACAAACCACGGTGGCATGACGCCGGCGCGGGGCCCCAAGCTCGTCTTCGTCTTCATGGCTCGAGCAAACGGGCGCGCGTCTTCGTACGTCATGAGCGACATCGGCGCGCCGCCGTCGGGGTTGTGGCAGCGCTGGCAACTCCGCTGCAGGATGGGCGCGACGTCCTTGGCGAAGGTGACGTCGCTTGCCGCGGGTCGCGACTGCGCGTGTGGAGCAACGCCGGCAAGGAGGCCCACAAGGCCCGCAACCATACAGGCGAAGCGAATCGCGATTCTCATCAGATACTCCCTCTGGAAGAGCATAAAGAACGACAATGATGAAGCTACGCCTACTGCACCTCGAATGCAACCAGGACGTTGCCGGCTCTGCCCCTGTGGTCGCCATGGTCCGAATTGAGATAAAGCATTCCGCCGGCAGTACTTAAGGAGCAGCCATGCCGTGGATTCAGGTCTACGATCCGCTCGGAAGTCCCTGGCTCAGCACGCTGGCCGCGGCGTTCCCCATCGTGCTTCTGCTGTTCACGCTGGGGATCCTCGAGTGGCGCGCGCACATTGCCGCGCTCACGGGCCTGCTCGCGGCGCTCGCCGTGTCTGTCATGGTCTTCGGGATGCCGGTGTCGGCGGCTGCGGCCACGGCCGCATATGGTGCCGCGTACGGCATGCTGCCCATCGGCTGGATCATCGTCAACGCCGTCTTCCTCTACAACCTGACCGTGGCGACGGGACAATTCGAGATCGCCAAGAAATCGGTCGCGGACCTCTCCGCCGATCGCCGGATTCAGGCCCTGCTGATCGCGTTCTCGTTTGGCGCCTTCATTGAGGGTGCGTCAGGGTTCGGCACGCCGATCGCCATCTGTGCGGCCCTGCTCATGGGACTCGGATTCACGCCCCTGTATGCCGCGGGCCTCGCGCTCATCGCCAACACGGCTCCGGTTGCGTTTGGTGCCATCGCCACACCCATTCTCACGCTCGCGAGCGTCACGGGTATTTCCGCGATGACGCTCAGCCAGATGGCCGGCCGGCAATTGCCCTTCGTGTCCCTCATCGTCCCGGCCTGGCTGGTGGTGACGATGAGCGGATGGCGCGGACTGCGGGGCGTATGGCCGGCTGTGCTCGTGTCGGGTGGCGTCTTCGCGGTCGTGCAGTTTTTCTGGAGCAACTTCGTCGGCCCCGAACTCGTCGACATCATCGGTGGCCTCGCGTCGCTCTTCGCACTGGCGATCTTCTGCCGCGTCTGGAAGCCGCGCGAAGTCTGGGAGTTTCCGGAAGTCCGGCTAAAGCCGGACGCTACTGCTGCATTGCTGGGGTCCGGCTTTAGCCGGACCCCAGCCGAAGGCGCGGGCTTGAGCTGGACCGTCGTCAAAGCGTGGATGCCGTGGGTGTTCCTCAGCATCATGGTAATCATCTGGGGCCTCACCTCGTCCAAGGCCTTTCTGAACGGAGGCCCGAACGGTCTGTCGCTTTACCGTGCGGGCAAGCCGGTCGTTGCGAACACGACGCTCTCGCCAACCTGGGACGTCCCCTTGCTCCACCGGCTCGTGTTTCGCGATTTCCCTGTCGAGACAACCCCCGTCGATCGTGCGCGAATGGGCGACGCGACGTACCGCAGCAGCCGGGCCGAAGCGGCTCGCTATAACCTGAACTGGCTGTCGGCGACAGGAACCGGAATCCTCCTGGCGGCCATCGCCACCGCGATCTTTTTCCGAGTGCCGTTCGGTCAACTGCTGGGGATCGCCGCGATGACGTTGCGCCGCATGCGCAACCCGCTGATAACGATTGCCCTCATGCTGGCCCTCGGCTACGTCACGCGATACGGCGGAACCGACGCGACGCTCGGTCTGGCGTTTACGAAGACGGGTTGGCTCTATCCGTTCTTCGCCGCATTGCTTGGCTGGCTCGGTGTGGCGATGACGGGATCGGACACCAGTTCCAACGTGCTGTTTGGGAGCCTTCAGAAGATCACGGCCCAGCAGCTCGGGCTGAATCCAATTCTGATCGTCACCGCGAACAGTACGGGCGGTGTCATGGGCAAGATGATTGACGCGCAAAGCATCGTCGTCTCCACAGCCTCGACCGGTCAGATCGGGCAGGAAGGGCGCATCCTCCGATTTGTGTTCTGGCACAGTGTGGCGCTGGCCGCCATCATGGGTGTCATTGTCATGCTGCAGGCGTACGTGCTGCAGTGGATGATTCCCACGGGGTAACGTACGACCAGATGTCCCGATGATCAAATTGACCACATTGACTGATGTGACGGACTCGCCCGTCCGCCTCGACGTCTGGCTCGATGTGGCGTGCCTCTTCAAGACGCGATCCGAAGCGCAGGCCGCGTGCAAGGGCGGCAAGGTGGACGTGAATGGCCAGACGGCGAAGCCCAATCGACTGATTCGACCCGGCGATGAGCTGCAGATCACGCGCCCGCACGGGCGCAAGCAACGCCTCGTGATTCGTGGGCTGGCGGATCAGCATGTGGCCCGGAGCGAAGCGCGCCAGATGTACGAGGACCTGACTCCTCCGCCAACGCCGCAGGAGATCGAGGTCCGGCGGATGGAGCGGCTCTATCGGGCCGCCATGACACCGCCCCGGGCGCCCGATAAGCGCGCACGGCGAGCGCTTCGGGAGCTGAAGGAGAAGCAACGGTAGCGCCGCGCTCGCAGCACTGAAGGGCTGCGCTACTCTTCATCGTCGGTCAGCAGGGCCCGGGCCGCGGCGTCCTCCGCGGGGCTGCCCTTCTTCCTTTCACGCTCCTCTTCACGTTTTGCGTACAGGAACGCGAGGCCGAAGATGACGGCGATGAGACCGAGCGACAGCCATTTGGGCACTTCGAAATGGACGATGCCCTCGAAGTACAGGTATTCCAGCAGAAGTTTGATGCCCACCCACGCGATGATGACAAACGCGCCGTCCACAAGCGCCGGGTAGCGCTCGATGAGCGACAGCAGCTGCCCCACGACGAGACGCATGGCCACGATGCCAAGGATGCCGCCGGTCAGCACCACCCACAGCTTGGGCGACACGGCCACCGCCACGAGAATCGAATCAATGGAGAACGCGAGGTTGACGAGTTCGACGCGCAGAACGGTCGCCCAAAATGCGCTGAGCCCCAGCCACGGCTTGGCTTTCGGAGGCGCGCGCCGCTCCTCGGCCCCCGCGTTGCCGCTGAAGTGCGAATACGTGAGATACAGCAGGTAGAGGGCGCCCAGGAGTTTCACCCAGCCGAGCTTGATGAGATAGACCGCCAGAATCGTCGCGACGATCCGGAACGCGAAGGCGCCGACGAGCCCGTAGTGCAGCGCCTGCTTGTGCTTGGCCTTCGGGAGGCCGAGCACCATGACGGCAATGACCAGCGCATTGTCCGCGCTCAGAAGACCCTCGAGCGCGACGAGAAGAGCGACGGTCACGAGGTCGGCGGGCTGAAAGAGCGGCGGCACTGTCTCCTAGTATGATCTAGGACGTGGACTTCAAGGACTACTACTCCACGCTCGGCGTGGCAAAGACGGCCTCCGAAAAGGAGATCAAGCAGGCGTATCGAAAACTGGCGCGCAAGCACCATCCTGACGTCAACCCGAACGACAAGACCGCGGAAGCGAAGTTCAAGGAAATCAACGAAGCCAACGAAGTGCTCGGCGATCCGGTGAAGCGGCGGAAGTACGACGAGCTCGGAGCCAACTGGCGCGCGTACGAGCAGGCAGGCGCCGGCGGGCCCCAGGGGACTCGTCCGGGTGCTCAGCCGGGCTGGAACGTGAATTTCGGCGGTGGGGCCCCGGGCTCCGCTCGCACGATGACCGAGGACGAAATGCGGGAGATGTTCGGGGGCGGGGATCCGTTCTCGGATTTCTTTCACACATTTTTCGGTGGCTCGATGGGTGGCAGCCCAGGAGGCGCCGGGGAGACTCGGCGCGGCCGTGGCGCAGCGAAGGGGCGCGCACGTGAAGGACGCGACGTCGAGCACGAGATTGAACTGGCGCTCGAGGATGCCCTGCACGGCACGACCCGCCGCCTCGCCATGAAGCACGACGGTCAGGCGCGCCATGTCGACGTGCGGATTCCGCCAGGCGTCGGAGACGGATCGCGTGTCCGCATTGCGGGAGAAGGCGAACAGGGCACCGGGGGCGCGGCATCCGGGGATCTCTATCTGCGCATCCGGCTGGCCCCGCATCCGACCTTCGAGCACAAGGGCAAGGATCTCTACACTCGCGTGGCGATCCCGTTGACAACGGCGGTGCTCGGTGGCGAGGCCGAGGTCCAGACGCTGGCCGGGAAGACACTCCGGCTGAAGATTCCGCCGGGAACACAGTACGGCCAGGTGTTCCGGCTCAAAGGGCACGGGATGCCAACGACCAGCAAGCCCGGCAAGCCGGATACGACAGGCGACCTGTACGCGACGGCCGATGTGCAGCTGCCGCGCGACATCACGCCCGAGCAGCGCGCGCACTTCGAGGCATTGAAGAAGCTGGAGCAAAAAGCGAAGGACTCAGCCGCTTGAAGCCATGAATATTAACAAGTACACCGAAAAAGCCCAGGAAGCCGTCGTCGCCGCGCAGCAGCTCGCCGAGCAGAGCAGCCACGCGAACGTTGAACCCGAACATCTGCTGACCACCCTCGTTGAACAGCACGAGGGCGTCGTGCCCGAAGTGCTCCGGAAGATGTCCGTCGATCCCGCGCAAATCGCGAAGAGCGCGCGCGAACTGTTGAGCAGGATTCCGCAGGCCTACGGAGGCGCGCAGCCAGGTCTGTCACCCCGACTCAAGCTCGTCACCGATCTGGCGCAGGCCGAAGCCGATCGCCTGAAGGACGAGTACGTCAGTGCCGAGCACCTGCTGGTCGCCATTGCCTCGGAAACGGGACGCTCCCCCGCCGCGAAGCTGCTGACTGATCGCGGTCTGACGCGCGACAAGATTTTCGCCGCCCTCACGAGCGTTCGCGGATCGCAGCGTGTGACGAGCCAGAATCCCGAAAGCACCTACCAGGCCCTCGAGCGTTACGGCCGCGACCTCACCGAGCTCGCGCGCAAAGGCAAGCTCGACCCGGTCATCGGCCGGGACGAAGAGATTCGCCGCGTC
>JBGOTP010000195.1:0-9543 GCA_041476545.1 Vicinamibacteria bacterium
CGACCTCGACGCGCAGGCCGTTTCTCCCGACGGCCGTCAGATCGTGTTCGTCGCGTCAGGTTCCGACGGATCTCCGCAGTTATGGCTCCGCCGCCTCGACTCGCTGTCTGCGCGTGCGCTCGCTGGCACCGATGGCGCCACACAGCCCTTCTGGTCCCCAGACAGCCGGTCGGTCGGCTTCTTCGCCGGAGGAAAGCTGAAGAAGATCGATGTAGGGGGCGGCCCGCCGCAGACGCTCGCCGATGCGCCGCTTCCATTGGGCGGGACCTGGAGCCGCGACGGCGTGATTCTGTTCGGGAGAGCCATCGGAAGCCCACTCTTTCGCGTGTCCTCGGGAGGCGGCGCGACGACGCAAGCGACCAGTCTCGATCAAACGAGCGGCATAGCCTCTCATGAAGCACCGTTCTTCCTGCCCGATGGCCGCCATTTCTTCTTCGTGATCGGGACTGGTCCGACGACCGGCGATGTGTACGTCGGATCGCTCGACTCGAACGACGTCAAGCTGCTCCTCCGTAGTGACTCCGCCGCCGTGTACTCGCCACCCGGTTATGTGCTGTTCTTGCGCGAATCGACGCTCATGGCGCAGCTGTTCGATGTGGCAACGCTTTCCACGCGTGGCGAGGCGGTTGCGGTGGCAGAGGGCGTTGGCCGGTTTTTCACGGCGATCAGCTTCGTGGTCTCAGACAATGGGACCTTGATTTACAGGCCTGCCGGGGCCGCGCAAACTCGGCTCGCCTGGGTGAACCGCGCGGGTCAGACACAGGGGAGCGGCGCGCCCGCCGGTGTCTATCGGGACATGTCCCTCTCGCCTGATGACAAGCGAGTGGCGTTTGCACGACCTGGGCAGACCGGCACCGACGTGTGGCTGACGGATCTCGATCGACGCATCACCTCGCGCTTTACGTTCCGCCCGCCGTTGAACAACGTTCCGATCTGGTCGTCGGACGGCCGGCAGATTGTCTTTGCCTCGGCGCGAGACGGACGCCTTGATCTCTATCAACGTGCGTCGGACGCCAGTGGTCCGGACGAACTGCTCCTCAAACTGAACGCGCAGCCGATTCTATTTCCATCGGATTGGTCGGCGGACGGACGATTCCTGATCTACTACCGTACGGATCCAAAGACGCAGCTGGATATCTGGACGCTGTCGATGGGCTCAGACCGCCGCGCGATCCCGTTCCTCCACGCCGATTTCAACGAGAGCCAGGGACAGTTTTCGCCTGACGGCCGATGGATCGCGTACGTCTCGGACGAGTCAGGTGGCCAGCAGGTCTACGTCCAGTCGTTTCCCGCGCTCGGCGGCCAGCGACAGATTTCCAGGGAGGGAGGCACCCAGCCGCGGTGGCGGCGGGATGGGAAGGAGCTCTTCTACCTCGCGCCCGACCGGAAACTGATGGCGGTGACGGTGAAAACTGGCGCGACCTTCGAAGCCGATGCGCCGCGCGCGCTGTTCCAGACCGAGCTCCACGTGACCGACCTGCGGCAGTCGTACGCCGTCGCCGCCGATGGCCAGCGCTTTCTGCTGAACACGGCGCTGGAGGCGGGATCGCCGCCAATGACGGTCGTCCTCAACTGGCCCGCGCTGCTGAAGAAATAATGCTGCTCGGGACTATACTGACCCGCAACTTTTGTGTTTCTGAGGTACAGCGATGACGATCTCACGACGTGACGCGATCTGTCTTTCGGGGTCGACCTTGGCGGGCGTGTCTCTGGGCGTTGTCACGCGCGAGAACCTGCAGGCCCAGACTCCATCGCCGCAGGCGCCGTGGCCGGACCAGCTCGTGGAACGCCCTCTTCGCGACGGCTTTCCCGCACCGCTTCCGCTGAACGCGGATGGCTCGGCTCCGGAACACCCGCCATCCGCGGCGGGACCGATCACCGATCCGCTCATGTGGCGCTCTCCGAACCGGCAAGCACCCGAGATCGAATTCGCCTACGAGAAGATGACGATCAAAGTGGATACGCGCGGCCTCGCGAGACTCACCGGAACGATGCACTTCCCGGATCTGGAGCGCCTGCCGCGTGTGTCCCACACATTTCTGATGCAGTGCGGCGCCGTCAACCCTCACGGTATCGTGAAGTGGACCGGGATCCGCTTCGCTGATTTCGCGGACATGCTGGGTCTGGTGCCGGGGGCGCACTATTGTCGTCTCGTCGCGTCCGACCGTGACTACGTGGACGAGGCCGTGGCGACGCTGAGGCACCCTCAGGTCATGCTCGCCTGGCTGATGAACGATGCACCCATTCCACCGAGGCACGGTGCGCCTCTCCGGCTCATCGTCCCCTTCCGCTACGGGAACCGGAGCATCAAGGCGATCACAGAGATGGTGTTCGCCACCCCGGGTCTTCCCATGCCACCGTTGCCGGCCTGACCGTCCCGGCACGGATCATTCACCGCGATCTGAAACCGGCCAATATCAAGGTCACGCCGCAGGGTGTTAGAGTCACCCCTGGAAGGCAGAATGCCCAGCAAACAAGGAGCGTCACTATGAAACGTGTCGTGTTCGTCGTCGCCGTGTTACTAGCCGTGTGCGCGATGGCGCCTCAGGCACAGGCCCCCGTAGCGAGCATGAGCCCCGTCATTGGTCTGTGGAAAACCAATGTGGAGAAATCGACCTATTTCCCTGGTCCTCGGCCTGCCGCGGTTGGCTTTGTGGGGGGACGAAACTACATTGACCGGGGCAACGGTCTGATCGCGGAAGTCCGCCTCAACGTCAATGCACTCGGGGCGCCAGCGCTCGGAAATGTGTGGTCGGGCAAATTCGATGGCAGAGAGATGCCGGTGTTCAACCAGGGCGCCTTGCTCACATTTGTCGAGGCAGGGACCAAGCCGATGCAGACGAGGACGTACAAGATCGTCGATCCATCCACGCTGGAGTACACCACCAAGACTGGCATGGTCGTCAACAACGTCGCAACCCTTGCCGTGTCGAGGGACGGTAAAACGCTGACCGAGACCATTAAGAACTTCAATGCTGGGGGTCAGCAGGTCGGCCTCAACGTGCTGGTGTTCGAGAGGCAGTAAACCACCTCGTGCTCGGCCCGGGGCACACAGCGACCGTCAACGCGCGCCTTGCAGGAGCGCCAGGTGTACGCCGGCGACCGTGTGCATGTACCCGCCGACGCTCGCGTAACGGCGATCGGCGGCCGACTGCAGATGTTCGAGCGCACGGGCTCGATCACCGACCGCTTCCAGGTAGAGCCCAACGTAGAGGTGCGCGTAGAACTGCCCATCGGGGCGCTGGCCCGCCGCGGTCATCACCTGGTCAGGTCCAAGGACGCCACGAAACATCTGGTAAATCTCGCGCATCGGCACCCGCCCGTCCGGACCGACCGGTAGCAGCGCCGCACGCGCCGCCGCCACCGACTCACCGCGCGCCACGCAGAGGAAATGCCACGCCGCGTTCTCGACGTCGTCTGGATTGACCGTGCGGTGAGATTCGAACTGCGCGCGGCACTCGTGAAAGCGGCCCGCATAATACTGCGCGATGCCGCGCTGCCACAGATACGGCGCCTCATCCGGCACGAGGCGCACCAGATCGTCGAACTCTGTCACGGATTGGGCCACACGCCCGGCGGCGAATGAGGTGAGGGCACGATCGAGGAGCGTCCGCGCGTTTTGGGGAACCGTCTGTGCGGCGGCGGCACCGGCGAGCAGGATCGCTGCGGATGTTCGAATCCACAACTGGATTCCGCGCCGGGGGACCCGCACGATCTTCAACGAGCGTTCGCCTGTCGATCGCATCAGCGGCGTAAATCCAAACAGATCAACGTGGTGTCGTTGCGAACGTAGACGAAGCCGTCCGCCACGGCAGGATACGCCCGCACCGTGCCGGTCAGGATTTGCGCCCGCGCCAGCGGACGGAACGCCTGTGGCGAGGCCGGAGCCAGGATCATCTCGCCGCCTTCGCGCATCACGAGCAGACGGTCGCCGACCAGCGTGATCGTGCCGGCGCGAAACCGCTCTTCGCTCCACTGCACCTTTCCGGTCTTCAGCTCGACGGCTCGCAGGCTCGGACCGAATTCCTGGCGGCCGTGATAGCCGTACAGATATCCGTCGCGATAGACACTGGTCGCGTAGTGGTTCGACAGCACCTCGTCTGATGCCCACACGTCGACCAGCTTCGAACCTTCGAGACGCAACACACCGGCGCCGGGCCCGTACTCGGCCGAGACGAAGATGAGGTCGCCGACAACCAGCGGGGCCGCGACGTTGACCGATGCCGCGAGACGCGCCCGCCAGTTCCGCTGAAACGCGACCGCCCCCGTGGCCGAGTCGAGACCGAGGAGCCCGTTGCGCGTCAGGAATATCGCGTAGCGGCGGCCGGCGATCGTCGCGGCGACGCCTGATGAATAGCTCGCCTGATCGTCACTCGCCGTCCAGAGCACCTTGCCGGTCCTGGCGTCGAAGGCGACCACGCCAGCCTTCGGTCCGCCGACGTTGGCCAGCACGCGGCCGTCCTCGACGAGCGGCGAGCCGGCAGCCCCGAAAAATCCTTTCGGCACACTGAATCGTCGCATCGCGTCCTCACTCCAGACCCGCTGTCCGGTCGCGAGATCGACGGCGTGCAACTGCCCTTCGGCGCCGTAGGTGTAGACGACCCCGTTGGAGACCACGGGCACCGAGCGTGGGCCCTCGTCGAACCCGAAGTCGTCGCGATAGGTCGTCGGATACTGATACCGCCACTGGCTCGCACCCGTCTTCGCATCGAGCGCATCGACGATCTCGTTATTCCCCATCCGGTGAAACACGATGACGTGGCCCTGGACCACGACCGGTCCCGCGAAGCCCTGCCCCACCGGTTTTCGCCACACCACGCGGGGGCCGCCGGCGGGCCAGGTCTCCGCCAGCGCCGGTCCTCGGTACACGCCGTTGCGCTCGGGACCGAGAAACTGGGGCCAGTCTTGAGCGGCGGCTCCAACCCCGCAGACGATGACGGCCACTGCGGTCGCGAGCCGGAACCGCGCGCGTGGTGGAGCCGCGCCCTGGATGACGCTGCGGAGAAAAAACGACTGCGTCGAGTTGGGAGAAGACCGCGTGCCGGACATGACCGACATGATACGCGCTCGATCAAAACGCCGCGAGCTCCCCTGGAATTCGGCCTTCAGAGCCGTATAATCCAAGACGATCCCGTGGCCCTGCGACGCTGGTCGCCGGGCGTCCGCAGGTGTTGTTCGAATTCGCAATGCTCGGGACTGCCGCTGGGAATCGGCCGTACGACATCGCGCCCGATGGACGGTTCCTGATCATCCGCAGTGGCCAGGAGGACGCCGGCGTCGGCACGGCGTCGAACATTATCCTCGTGCTGAACTGGTTCGAGGAGCTGAAGCGGCTCGTGCCGACCAAGTAGCCATCGCGTCTGTCCAACCCGCTCAAGGAGGATCTATGAAACGCCGTCAGCTTGCCGTCGTCGGGGCCGTCTTTCTCCCTCTCGTCTTCATGGCGGGATACGCTGCTGGACAGCGTCAGATTCCCCCACAAAACGTGGGTCAGAGCGACGAGCTGTTGCGCTCGTTGGACCTGACGGCGGAATTGGCGTCCACGAAGGGCCGCACGTTGCGTATGCGGAAGGTCACGCTGCAGCCTGGCGGAGTGCTCGGGCTTCACAATCACGTAGACCGACCCGCAATCACCTACTTCCTCCAGGGCCAGGTGACGTATCACTCGGACGGGAAGCCAGACGGGGTCGCGAATCCAGGTGGCGGGTTTGCGGAGGGTCGCGCGACGACGCACTGGGCCGAGAACACGGGCAGCGTTCCGGCGGTGTGGATCGCCGTTGATATTCCGCAACCGTAGATCGCCAACGCGTTCCGGTGGTGGGCGAAGCCGAGGAGGCCACCTCTAGAAATCAGCGCAACAGCTCGCACAGCGTCGAGCCTTGATCGGCACATTCGATAAGCAGAGCGGGCACTCCTTCAGGGCCGGGACCGCGGCGGGCACAAGCTTCTTTAGGCGGTTGACCTGTTTCACGATGAGGAATATCGCGAATGCGATGATCAGGAAGTTCACCACGTCGTTGAGGAATGCGCCGTACGCGATCACCGGAATGCCCTTGGTCTTGGCATCCGCCAGCGATGCCGGGATGCCCTTCGTCGACTCGAGCACGACGAAGAGACTCGAGAAATCGACGCTGCCGAGCAGGAGTCCAATCGGCGGCATGATCACGCCCTCGACCAGCGTCGCGACGATCTTGCCGAATGCCGCGCCCATAACGACGGCGACCGCCAGGTCCAACACGTTCCCACGAGCAATAAACTCCCGGAATTCCTTCAACATGAGGCCTCCCAGCCTTTCACGGGGCGGCCGACCACTTGCGAGAGGCCGACCGGCTTCTTGCGCCACGCCACGCCGTGAAACTTGTCGATGTCGTTTTCGAAGGCACCCCTTGGTGCGCCCCTTATACACATACACCCGAGCCCCGCCGAGCGCCCCAGCTTTTTCGCTGCACAAAGGACTACCTCTTCACTTTCGCCCACTTAAGTCGCCCGGGGGGAAGACTACAAGACGACTTCGCACAAATTAGGGCGGGCACGAATCATCAGATCTGGCACGTTCCTCGCCTTGCACCCCGACACGCCTCCCAGTTTTGAAATTGAAGATGACCGGACATGAAGCCAGTACTGCTGAAGTCTGCTTCCGATTCTCAGCCGACGGCAGGGCCTGAGAACGCGGATCTCGGCGGCTTCCTGCCGGAGTCGTCGCCTTCGCCCCCAGCGGTCCCGGCGAGACTCAATCGTGCCGGCGTGGCCGTCGTGGTGTGTGTGTGCCTCCTTGCGGCTGGAACGATCACCGGTCTGTGGCTGCGTGGTTCCGCGGCAGGTGCGAAGGCAGTCACCGGATCTCTCCGCGTCGAATCTGATCCCCTGGGCGCGGATGTGCTGATCGACGGAACGGCGCAGGGAAAAACGCCGCTGACACTCGCGCTCGCCGTCGGCCAGCATCGGCTCGTCGTCCAGCACGGCGGACAAACGCAGCAGGTCGCGGTCACGATCGAACGGGATACCGCGACGGTGCACCACGTTGCCTGGCCGGCGGATCTCGACGCCGATCGTCGAGGAGTCACGGGTGGCAGCCTGCGTGTTGTGACGGAGCCTGCTTCGGCGGCAAGAGTCAGTATCGACGGCGTTGAGCGGGGCGTCACTCCGCTGACGCTGACCGATCTGGCGCCCGGCGAACACGACGTCGTCGTGAGAGACCAGGGCGGTGTCCACCGCCGTGCCGTGGCCATTGAGCGGGGAGCGACGGCGTCGCTGGTGATCAGCACCGACGCTGAAGGCGTGTCGGCAGGATGGCTGTCGGCAACCACGGACGCACCGCTTCAGATCTACGAGGGCGGCAAGTTGATCGGCAGCACCGAGTCAGATCGCATCATGCTGCCTGTCGGCGACCATTCATTCGAGTTCGCGAACGACTCGCTCGGCTTCCGCACAACGCGCACGGTCAGGATCGCAGCGGGGCAGACGGCGACCGTCGCCATGCCATTGCCTCGCGCGCCGATGAGCGTCAATGCCGTTCCGTGGGCGCAAGTCTGGATCGACGACCAGCCATTCGGAGAGACGCCGATTGGCAACGTGATGCAGACCATCGGCCCGCATCAGCTGATCTTCCGCCATCCCGAGCTCGGCGAGCGTCGGGTCACGGCGGTGGTCACGCTCAAGGACACAGCTCGCGTGGCCGTCGATATGAGGAAGCCATGATGAGTGCCACGACCCGTTATCGGATTGTCTGGCTCGTGGTGGGACTGCTGGCAGCCGCCGGCAGCGCTCGAGCGGCCGACGAGCCGCTGGCGGATGCGAAAGTGCTGTACGCCGCCGCTTCGTTTGAGGATGCGCTGGCGGCGCTGGGTCGACTCGACGCACTCGGTGGCGCTGCTCCGGACGCACTGGAGTACAAGGCCTTGTGCCTGCTGGCGCTCGGTCGAACGGCTGAAGCACAGACGGTCACCGCCTCGCTGGTCACAGGCACGCCCACGTACGTGGCGGCGGACAAGGATCTCTCGCCTCGATTCGTGGCGTTGTTCACCGAAACGCGGCGCCGATTGCTTCCGTCGATCGCGAAGCAGCTCTTCGCCGATGCCCGTGACGACTTTCACGCGAAAAATCAGGCCAGGGCGCTCGGAGAATTTGAAATGGTCCTGGCGCTGGCCGCGGACCCGCTATGGAAGGATCTTCCTGAAGCGGCGGATCTCCGGACTCTCGCGGCCGGTTTCGTCGAACTCGCTGGAGCAGCGCGGCCAGCTGCGCCGGAGCCAGCTACGCCGGAGCCAGCTGCGCCGGAGCCGGTTGCCGCCCGAACCGCTGGCGCCGCCGAAGTGACGTCTCTCGTCCTGACTCCCCCGGTCGTGATTCGACAGGCGCTACCCCGGTGGGTTCCGCCCGACCTTGTGAGCGCCAAACGCGAATACGTCGGGGCAGTGAAGATCGTGATCGGCGCAGACGGACACGTGTCCAACGCTACGATCCAAGGTGCGACCCATCCGCTCTATGACATGCTGGTGCTCGAAGCGGCCCGTACCTGGTTGTACACGCCAGCGACGCGTAACGGCCAGCCTGTTGAAGTGGAGAAGATTCTAACCGTCCACTTGAAGGCAAACTGACCTCGCCGAGGCTACGGCGGGCAAGCAGACCCGCCTGGCGGATCGGCGATCGCCACCGTCAAGGCTCTCACCTCGCGGACACCCGCGCTCTTCAACACCTTTGCACACGCGTTCAACGTGGCTCCCGTCGTTCTCACGTCGTCAATGAGCACGACGATGCGGTTTTCAATCGAGGACGACCACGGCGAGAGGATGAACGCATCGCGGACGTTGATGCGGCGGGACCGTGCCGGCAATGCCATCTGCGGCGGCGTCGATCGCGCCCGCCACAGTGCATGCACGACCGGGCGATCCAGCGCCCTCGCGAGCTCTCTCGCCAGATCCGCCGCCTGGTTGAAGCCGCGCGTGAGACGGCGCCACGGATGCAGCGGCACCGGGACGATGCAGTCGGCATCCTCCAGCAGCGCCGCCCCCGCGTTGCGCATCAATCTTCCCAGGGGCCGCGCCAGCGACCGTCGTCCCTCGTACTTGTAGGCGTGAATGATGTCGCGCAGCGCCCCTTCGTAGTGCCCTCCGGCGGCGCCGACCGTGATGTCGACGCCCGTCCACAGCGGAGGGGGCACGGGACCGACGGTGCCCCAGCAGATGGGGCAGACGCATCCGCGGGACGGTGCGTCGAGCGGGTGGCCGCACGCCGCGCACGACGGCGCAAGCGTCGCGGCAACGAGCGCGTCTACGCCTCCTCGGAGGCCTTCTCGGAGAACTCGTAGCGCCCGGCGTTGCCCCAGAGCCGCTCGAGCTCGTAGAAAGCGCGGCACTCCCGGCTGAAGACGTGCACGACGAAGTTGAAGTAGTCGAGCAGGATCCACTGCGACTTTCCGATGCCCTCGGTCAAATGCGGGCGCTCACCGAACTCGGCTCTCAGCGTCTCTTCGACCCCGTCGGCGAGCGCGTTGATCTGGCGCGGGTTGGTGCCGGTGCAGATCACGAAGAAGTCGGTGAAGCC
>JBGOTP010000196.1:0-9495 GCA_041476545.1 Vicinamibacteria bacterium
CGTTAGGCAGTTGCTGACGGAAAGCGTCCTGCTGTCTGCCGTCGGCGGGGTGGTGGGGCTTTGGGTGGCCGGCGCCGGATCGAAGGCCCTCGCCGCCTTTGTGGATACCGGTGGGGTGCGCGGCGCGCCCTTCGACACGGTGATCGATCATCGCGTCCTGCTCTTTGCGCTGACACTGTCGGTCTTTACTGGAGTGCTGTTCGGAATCGCGCCGGCATGTCGATCCACGCGAGGTAGTCTGATCCCCGCGCTCAAGGAAGCCATTGGCCAGTGTGATTCGTCGCCGCGTGCGGGACGATTCGTCACATTCGGGGGCGCGCTCGTCGTGACGCAGGTCGCGGTATCGGTCCTGTTCCTTGTTGGTGCAGGCCTCTTGATCCGTTCACTCGCGAACCTGAAGGATGTCGATCCAGGGTTCGATACACGCCACTTGGTGGTCTTCGGTCTGCATCCGACGAGCATCGGCTACACCGCTGCGCACAGTCAGAATCTCCTTCGCGATCTCCACACGCGTTTCGAAGCACTGCCAGGAGTGACGGGCGTGACGTACTCGTCGTCGGAGCTGCTGGGTGGTTCCTTCGTCACGATGAACATGCGGCGTCCTGGCTCCGGTGACATATCCTATCTTGAGGTGGCCGCGCTGAGCGTCGGGCCGCGGTTCTTCGAGACGATGCGGATTTCGCTTCTAGCGGGACGAACATTTAGCGCGGACGATTTCAGCAGCCGGTCGACGGTTATCGTGAACAGGGCATTTATGCGGCAATTCCTGGGCAGGCAGGAACTGCCGAGCACCGCTGCGTTGAAAGGCTACCCCGCCATTCTTTCCGGACAGATTGTCGGCGTGATCGGCGACGCGAAGATCAGGAGCCTCCGAGGCGAGGCGCCACCGACGCTGTACCGGCCCCTCGCGTTCACGTTGGCGCCCACGCGATTTGCGGTGCGGACGACGACAGATTCCGCGTCGACGATTGCCGCGGTTCGCCGGATCATCAACGACGTCGATCCGAACCTGCCGCTGCTCAACGTGCAGACCCAGGAAGAGGCGATCGACAGGCTCCTGTTCAACGAGCGGCTGTTCGCGCGGATCGGGAGCCTGCTGGCGCTGTCCGCTCTTCTCCTCGCGTGCATCGGGTTGTACGGCTTACTGGCCTACAACGTCGCCCAGAGGAGGCGTGAGATCGGCATTCGCCTCGCCGTGGGCGCCACGCCGGCCCTCGTGCTCGGTATGGTGATGAGAGACAGCCTGCTGCTTTCGGCCATCGGCATTGTCGTCGGCATCCCGGTCGCCATCGCCGCGGCCAGATTGCTCTCCGCGTTCACGTTCGGCGTGGGACCGGCGGACCCGCTCACCGTCGCACTCTCGCTCGTCGTCATGCTGCTGGTCGCGGCGCTCGCCGCGTGGCTGCCCGCTCGCAGCGCTGCGCGGGTCGACCCGATGATCGCGTTGAGGCAGGAATGAGGCGGGGAATCTAGGGTTGTAAGGATGTAAGGACGTGAGGATGTAAAGACGTCAGCGACGAATGGGCTTCGGGTGATTCAAGCGCGCCGTTCGTAGCGCGCGGAGAAGACTGCCCGTGGCACGAACCTCAGAATCCGAATGGCGAACTGTTTATCTCGCGCCCTCAGTGCATCGGTCGTCGACGACACCGCATCGCAGCCGGATTGGAACGTCATCCGCGGACTCGTGATTCAGTCGTACCGCGAGTTGCGCGCGGCGCTGGATCGGCAGGCGTGATCTGGCTCACGGCTGACGGTACCTCGTGGCGCTCGCCGTGCCGACTTCTGAGCGCACCGACCTCACCGCGAAGCCGGAGTTGGGCGAAGCGAGTATCCGTGGCGACTTCGGCGTACGCGATCCGTGTGCTGCGTACTGCCCCCGCCGATGCGTGCGCGATCGAATGTCGTTCGAGTTAGCTGTTAGTCGTCCACGCCAGCGACAGGGCTGCGAGCCCGAGACCAACTCCCGGTGCGCGACGGGGAGGCACGGCGAGTGTCACGAGGTACCGCCAGTCAGCTGAATACCGCGAACGTGCCGATTTCCCGCGTCGTCGACCCTTCGACAAGACTCAGGGTCGTCCTGAGTTCACTTCGAAGGACGAACCGGCCCGCGGGTGCAATCGGCTCCGGCACCGGCCCACAGAATTTGTCGCAGCAGCTATCGCGACCGCCGGGGTGGTCCCCAGGATCCTCCCCGTTGCGGCCCTCGACCGAAGGGCCGTCTCGGCGCGCCGCCGCCCGGTCTTGGCGGCCCGCCGCCGTCAGACCGGAGAGCGCCGCCGCGCGACGCATCAGATGGCGGTGCCTGTCCGCCGCGTCCACGTTCGGCCGATGCGCGCCGCGCGGCATTCACCCTTGCGCGTTCGCGATCTTCCGCCTTCCGCTTCCGGATGGCCGCGATCCGTTCCGCGTGCGGCACCTCGAGCGGTGCAGCCTGCCGCCCCGAGTAGTCGAAGTCGGGAACGACCACCCGCGGCAGCCGCCGCCCGATCGCCCGCTCGATCAGCTGAATGCTCGATTCTTCTTCAGGCGCCACGAGCGTGAATGCCGTGCCGGTCAGTTCCGCCCGTGCCGTGCGGCCGACGCGATGGATGTAGTCCTCGGCCGCCGGCGGCGTATCGAAATTCACAACGTGTCCCAGACCACTGACGTCGATCCCGCGCGCCGCGATGTCGGTGGCGACGAGGACGCGGTACTTCCCGCTCTTGAACCCGGCGAGGGCCTCGGTCCGCTGCGGCTGCGAGCGGTTGCCGTGGATGCGCTCCACGCTGATGTTGTGCTGCGCCAGGTGCTTCGCAAGCCTGTCGGCCCGATGCTTCGTGCGCGTGAAGACCAGCGCGTCGCGCATGCCGTCCTCGGCCAGGAGCCTCACGAGCAAGGCGCCCTTCAGGTGCTGCGGGACTGGATAGACCGCCTGCGTGATGCCGGTCGCCGGAGCCACGGGCCGCTCGACGTCGATCGTGACCGGATTCTTCAGCATCTCCCGTGTCAGCGTCACAATCGGTGGCGGCATCGTCGCGCTGAAGAACAGCGTCTGCCGCTTTGCGGGAATGTGCCGGAGGATCCGCCGGATGTCCGGGAGAAAGCCCATGTCGAGCATCCGGTCGGCTTCGTCGAGCACCAGGAACTCGAGCGAGCCGAGCTTCGCGTACGGCGCCCGGAAGTGGTCGAGGAGGCGTCCGGGCGTGCCGATAATCACGTCCACGCCGCTGCGGAAGGCGTGCTCCTGGGGTCCCATGCCGACGCCGCCGTAGACAGACGCCGCCGTGATGGGGGTGTGGACGGCCAGATCGGTCAGGTCGCCCAGAATCTGCGCGGCCAGCTCGCGCGTGGGTGTCAGCACCAGCGCGCGCGTCGTGCCGCGTGGCCGGCTGATCAGTTTGTGCAGAATCGGCAGGAGAAAGGCGGCGGTCTTCCCGCTTCCGGTCATCGCCGAGGCCAGCAGATCGCGACCCTCGAGAGCGGGCGGGATGGCCTCATCCTGGATGGCCGTGGGACGACGGAAGCCGAGGTCCTTGAGGCCCTGCAGGAGTGTGGGGTGCAACTTCAGCTCGGTAAACGGCATATATAGGCATTATGGGGCCCACGCGCCCGATCGGTGTATAATGCCCCGAGTCATCCTGAGCCTGCCGAACGATCGAGAGCCTCCTGTCACAACTAACGGGTGCGCGCCGACCGGCCCACCTTTGGCCCCTCTAGATATGTCCGCACTGACTACAATAGGACGACCAGATGAGCCGTGAACCTCGACCGCCGTCGTCTCCGCCGCGCCGAAAGCCGGCGGCCAAGGCGCCGCCGGGAGAGGTGTGTCCGAGGTGCGGCCGGGCCACGGCCCGGATCATCGGGCGATCGGAGTCGGTTCCGGTGATGTATCTGCGGTGCGACGACTGTAACCACACGTCGATTGCGCCTGCGTAGGCCGTGAATACCATATGGGGCGCGGTTGCGGCGGGAGTCTTGGGGCTGGTGATTGTGCTTGTTCGATCGTGGCAGCACCGCGCGCGCTCGCACGACATGGGCTCGGTCAGCAGCCAGTGGATTTCGGAACAGCGGCTCGGGCAGCAGGGTCAGGATCCACGGCGATAACGCACGCGATCAACGATAACGTGACAATGACGCACGCGATTTAGAAGGGCAAGCAGGCGATTCGACGTCCTCACACCACGACGCGCAATCCTGCCGACAACAACACAATCATTCTCACAACTCACACTCACTCTTCGGCGTCGGTATAACAGCGTTTAAGGAGACTCTCACATGGCAGCACCAACGAACGGCACGATCAAGCGGCTCGTCAGCGACAAGGGATTCGGGTTCATTCTGGCCAGCGATGGCAACGAATACTTCTTCCACAACTCGGCCTGCGCGGGCACACGGTTCGACGACCTGCGCGAAGGACAGACGGTCACGTTCGAAAAGGGACAGGGTCCCAAGGGCCCGCGCGCGGAAAACGTCCGCGTCGTCTAGCGTACGGGCTTCTCGGGTTTCTCGAGTTTGCCGGATTTATCCGGGTTAGAGGAGTCGTCCCTCTCCCGGATTCGTCTCAATAAATCCTTTTCCCACTCGATGGGGTCGCCGCCGCACGAGCCGTACGAGACTTGTGTGACGCCGTGGATGAACTCGCGCAGTCGTGTCAGCAGGGATTTCACGGGCGTTCGTCGCCGGACGCGTTGCGGAAGTAGATCCCGTTGAAGAGGAGCTTGAACGTGCCATGCGGCTGGGCACGCCAGGCGATCTCGGGCCCGAAGAGCACCACCCGCCCCTTGCCAATCGGCGCGTCGATGATTTCCACCGCCTGATCCAGATACCGCTGTCCCCACGCCCAGCCGCTTCTGAGCGGCGAGGGCGTGTCAATCCACGCCACCCGCGTCAGACCTTTCGCCGCCGCGCCCGGCAGCAGGCGGAACGCCTCGCTCTCGTCGAAGAAGACGTTGGCCCTGTCGTCGAGACCGTAGGCGAGCGGATTCGTATTGTCGACGCGCATCTCGAGGATCGACCCCGGCACGTAGAATTTCTCGTTCGGCAGACGCGCCTCGGCGCCATTGACGGTTTCGGCGAGCGCGTTGCGAATCGGCAGGCCCAGGTGATAGCCGATGGACGTCGATGATCCGATGGCGAGCAGCGTGCCGCCCGCCTCGACGAACGCCTGTAGTTGCGGAACGGTCCGCGCGATCGTGACGCCGCCGAGCGAGTCCCTGAACTCCGCCGGAATGGTCGCCGGTTGCGGCTGGTTGCCGCCCGCGCCGTCGCGCCTGGGAATCCCGCCGTCCACGAAGATCAGTACGTCGTACTTCGCCGCGAGGTTCCCCGCGTCGAGCGTCCTCGGATAGACCACCTCAAACGGGAACTCGAACTGCTCGAGCAGCCACCGCGTCCAGCCCGAGGGCATCGACCCCCCGTACTGATCCCACAGACCGATGCGCACGGGCTTCAGCTTCATCAGCCAGACTGGCGTGCCACCTGGCTGGGCCAACGCGGGGACACCGTGCAGGCCGGTCGCGACATTCAGCGTCGTCGCATCGGCGCCGAGGCCCTTGTCGGCCGCCACCTTCTGCAGTACCGCAAACGTCGACGCCTTCGCCGGCACGAACATCGTCCCCGCCGGGTACGTCTTTCCATTCGCGACGAGCGGTGAGGTCGTCCAGTACACGTCTTCGTTCGCCTTGAGCAGGCGGTTGACCGCGACGAAGGCGTCGTTGATTTGATGACTGATGAGATAGCCGCCGCCCGTCGGCGCCTGCGTGATGCTGGCCGGCGGAGGCGGCACGACATCGGCCAGCGCCGTAAACGGTCCGTCGAAGCCGTCGAGGATGCGGTCGTACTTGATGCCCATGGAGTACGACAGGTTGTAGCCGGTGACGTCGTAGGGCGGCCGCGGCGCGGCGCCGGGATACGGGATGTCGTCGGGATGATCCTGCGGCTCGAACATGTCCATCACGTGCGCGCGAAACGGCTGCGCGGCTTTCACGACATACGAACCGGCCGGATATGTCCTGGCGTTCACGGTGAAGGCGGCTGTCGCCCGGTGCACGGTGACGCCGCCTTTGATCAGGATGTTGACGAATTTCGTCGCCGTGAGGAAGTCCGGCTGATCGGATGGAAGGATGTACCCGCGCGGATCCCGCAGCGCGGGATCGTGCAGCACACTGGTGTACAGCGCCGTCGGCGCACCACGGCCGCGGCCGCCGGCGGGATTCTGCTTCGCGATTTCGGCCTTCACCGCGTCGATCCGCTTGGGATGAATCGTCCAGGTGTCGTGGCTGCCCTTGTCGATGGCGTGCTTCGCCATCGTGTACATATTGAAGAGAAAGTCTTCCTTACGCTTCGACGCGAGGTCGAGGATGGCGTAGTTCGTCGTGAGTGAGTACTCGATCGACTGGCGGAAGTGCCACGTCTGAGGCGCAATCGGATTTGGGACATCGGCGCGCGGCAGCTGCATGTCGGGCACAAACGGAATCTCGACGGGCGTGGGGTTGCCGATCATCTCCGTCAAGATGCCAATCTGGTTGTGGAAGTACGCCGTCGTCCGGATGCCGCCGTTGAACCAGGTGGAGTAGGGCGCGCCCGTCCGCATGACGGCGCCAGGCTTGCCCTCGGCCGCGAGGCGCGTATGAATCGCCGATCCCACCATGTCGATGCCGAGGACGACGAGCGGATCGAAGTTGTAGTTGAACGGATCGCGGAAGGGCGGTGCGAAGAGCACGGCTCCGGCCGGTCCGGTCTGATGATGGTTGTACATGATGGCCGGGAACCACTGGCGGTACATGACGCGGTTCGCGTTCTCGCTCTCCGGCTGGTTCATCATGTAGAAGTCGCGGTTATTGTCGTGGCCGATGTACTTTTGATAGAGGCGGGGGAGTCCGGCCATCGCGCGCTTGAGCGGATCCGGCTCGCGCATGTACCAATTCGAGACGAGCTCCATGCCGTCGGGGTTCACGAGCGTGCAGAGGATGATGTCGTCGTTCAAGATTCTCGTCGTCTCGCTGTCGGTGCGCGTATTGAGACGGTAAATCAGATCGATGAGCTGCTGCGCGCCGAGGACTTCCGATGCGTGCAGGCCGCCGTCGATCCAGACGACGGTCTTGCCGTCTTTGGCGAGTTGGCGCGCCTCGTCGTCGGTGAGGTTGTCGGCGAGCGCCAGGCGCCGGTTGATATCCCGATACGCGTCGAGTTTCCGGTGATTCTCCGGGGACGTGATGATCGCGGTGTACTCGGGGCGCCCCTCGGCCGTCTTCCCGAGTTCTATGACCGTCATCCGGTCGGATTCCTTATCGAGCTTCAGGAGATAGTCGGCGTACTGCGTGTAGTTGGCGAGAAAGTAGTCGTCGCCGACGTCGTGCCCGAACTGTTGCCGCGGACTCGTGAGTGCACGCGCGGCCCCGGCCGCTCCGCCCTGTGCCATCGGCGCGACCGGCGCAACCGCGCCCACGATCAGCAGCAGCAGAAGGACGCCGTGGTGCAGCCCTCTAGCCCTGTCGTTGATCGTGAGCCCTGACGCGATCCTAAGCCCTTTCGTGATCTTCACTATCCCCACCCTCACGTTCGGATGTTCGCCTCGAACATCTGTTTCGGATCGCGTTCAGCGTCGGTCATCAGGTCGCGGACGCCGGCGACGATCTCGTACGTCCGGAGCCGCGCGGCGTGATCGAAGATCTGCGCGGTCACGATCATCTCGTCGGCCTTCGTCAGCTCCATGAACGCCTCGAGCCGCCGCCGCACCGTGTCGGGAGACCCGACCGCGGCATAGGCGAGGGCGTGATCGACGCCGGCCTTTTCAGCTGGAGACCAGTACTCGTCGAGCGTGTCGACGGGCGGCTGCAGCTGGCTTGGTGTCCCCCGGCGGAGATTGATGAATTGCTGCTGCACCGACGTGAACAATCTCCGCGCTTCGGCGTCAGTATCCGCGGCGAAGGCGCCCACGCCCACCATGGCGTAGGGCTTCGCGAGCGCAGACGAAGGCCGGAAGGTGCTTCGATAGAGGGCGAGCGCCGGCAGCAGGTCGTCCGGCGCGAAGTGCGAGGCAAACGCGAAGGGCAGGCCCAGTTCAGCCGCGAGTCTCGCGGTGAAGAGGCTCGATCCCAGCAGCCAGATTGGAATGTTGAGTCCGACGCCAGGCACCGCCCGGATACGCTGGTCCGCCTGTGCCGATCCGGCCGGTGCGAAATACCCCTGGAGCTCCAGGACGTCCTGCGGAAAGTTGTCTCCAGCGTTTGCGAGGTCGCGACGGAGCGCCATGGCCGTGCGCCCATCCGTACCCGGCGCGCGGCCAAGCCCCAGATCGATGCGTCCCGGATAGAGCGACTCGAGCGTGCCGAACTGCTCGGCGATGACGAGCGGCGAGTGGTTGGGCAGCATTACGCCGCCAGCGCCGACGCGAATGGTGTGCGTGCCGCCGGCGACGTAGCCGATCACGACCGCGGTCGCCGCGCTCGCGATGCCCGGCATGTTGTGGTGCTCGGCGAGCCAGTAGCGGCGATACCCCCAGCGCTCGGCGTGCTGCGCCAGGTCAAGCGTGTTGCGGAACGCCTGGGACGCCGTGCCGCCCCGGACAATCGGCGCGAGGTCGAGGACCGAGAAGGGGATCATGTGGCCGCCATCAGTATCGCTCAGCAGCGCCCTTCGGCAAGACTCCGCCGTGAACTCGCGGTAGGGCACGTCGAGCGCCACGAGGGCGCGCCAGACCATTGGCTGCGCCTCGCGGCGGTTAGTGGCCGCCAAACACGAGGTAGCCGCGCTTGCGTAGACTCTCGGCGAGATCGATTTCCATCTGCTGGGCCTTCGCGTACGGCATGGGATTCAGATGCGTGTAGAGGCGCGGCACCAGGCGTTCGCCGAACTTCCTCACCACGCGCGCCGCCTTGAGGCCCGCTTTGTGGTTGGCGAACCGCTGCTCTGGCGTCAAACCCGTCATGCCGACGTAGTAGCCCGCCCGTCCGTCGCCGCGCGGGTCGCGAAGATAAACCACATAGACAGAGTGATGGCCCGCCGCTTTTATTTTCTTCTTAGCGCGTTTCGCGGCCATCGCCTCCATTCTCTCCGATGGGCTCAAGGCATCCCAAGCTTGTCGAGCGACGCCACGAATGTCGCTGGTAAAAATGCGTGCGCCGGCCCGACCTGACGATCCCCGCGTTGATGTGGCTGATTCGACGGCTGATTCGATGGAGTTGAATTCGACGCGTGCTTGAGAGCAACATAGCATGATGCGCGGACTTCCCAGACGTCCCGGGTTTCCCATTGTCCTGCTCGGCATTTGTGCCAGCCTCTATTTCTTGACCGGTTCGCTGACGGCCCAGCGCGACGGTGGCGGCAAGGTTCCCACCGCGGAAGAGCACAAGGCCTGGATGGACGATGCGGGTGACGTGCAGGAGGACTTGCGCGAGGCGCTCGCGGCGAAGGATTGGAAGAAAACATCCGAGGCGGCACTGAAAATCGAAGGCCTCATGGGCCGGACCGAGGCCTATTGGACCGCCAAGCGGGGAGCAGCCGACGTCGTCGCGC
>JBGOTP010000197.1:0-9470 GCA_041476545.1 Vicinamibacteria bacterium
CCGTAATGGTTTCGATGTCCATCTCGAGACAGACGTTACCGCCAGCGTGGATGACGCACTCCATCGTCACGGACCTGACGGCGGCCGGCCGGATCGAGAAGCTGCGCTCCTCGTCCTCCGCATTGATCCATCCGATCCTCTCGGGGGAGATTGTAAGCTGCCCGGTGCCCTTTGGACGGTGGCGGTTCGGGAACGAGTCGCCGAACTCGACGAGCCCGTCGACGACGAGCCGCTCGTCCGACAGGCCGGCATCGGCATACAGCCTCGCGGGAGCCGATGCGGAGGGCTTGCCGTAGCGGCCGGCGCAGGCCGGCGCGGTCACTGCCAGCGCGAGAGCGAGGTACAGGTGAGCTTTCGACATGGTGAATTCTCTTTTCTGCTGCAGGCGCGGACGGTCGTGTAGACGGCAGTTCGCGCACAGCGATTGGTTACGGGTATTCGGAACCTTGCTGACGTGACTCTTTTCACCATCGAACTCGCGCCGCAGTAGGTTTAATCCATGGCATATCGCGCTCATTCAACGGATCGTTGGTGGCGCCATGCCGTCACGGCGCCATCCGCGTCCGCGACCTGCGCAAGAAACTCATCCACACCGGCACGCCGCAACTGGGTCGGCTGCGCGCGGCGTTGCGTCAGACGCAGGAGCCACTCCTGCAACCGGAACGCCGTCCGTGGCCAATGCACCAGGCAGTACGCGCCAATTCGAGTGAGCAATGAACTGCGCGGCCGCATACCGAAACGCGCAAAGCCTTCGAGCGTGAACCCGGATCCGCGGAGCAGATCCACCAACGCCCGCGGCTCGTACCGGCGCGCATGACCGACGACGCGGTCGAACTCATGCCACCGATGCGCATGCAGCGGCGTGCTGAGGATGAGCCATCCGTTCGCCGCACTCACGCGCGCGAGCTCGCGACCCACACCAACGTCATCGCTGACGTGTTCCAGGATGTCGAACAGGTACAGCTGCGATACGGTACCCGACGCGAACGGCAGCGCGTCGATGCTCGCACGGATCACGCGTGCGCCGGCGCGCCGCAGCTTCGTGCAGGCCGTCGGACTGACATCGACGAACAGCGCCTCGGAGAGCGGCAGGCGCGGCCGCAGGCCACAGCCAATTTCAACTTGCAATCCCTCAGCTTTAGCCGGAGCCCGGACGCCCGGCATCGCCAGCAGCGATGCGGCTCGCCAGCAGCGTTCGTAGAATCGACGATTGTAACGATCGACATCGCGCGGTTGCGATGCGGAGGTCACGCAGCGGTCTGCAAGCGACCGACGCTCAGCCGGCGACGCCAGCGCTCGCCGAGCCGGCTGCGCGCTAGCAACGAGTCGATTCACTGCTGCCCCTTCACCCGCATGTCGTTCTTGACGGATTTCACACCCTTGACGCTGCGTGCAACTTCGACCGCCTTGTTGATGTCGGCCTGAGAACTGACGAAGCCGCTCAACTGCACCACGCCTTTGAAGCTTTCAACGTTAATCTCGCTCGATTTCAGCGATGCTTCGTTGAACACTTCCGCTTTCACTTTTGTCGTCAAGACGGTGTCGTCGATGTACTCCCCGGTGCCTTCATGCTTTGCCGTCGCGGCGCATCCCAGGAGAGAAGCGAGCAGGACGGCGGCGGAGAGAGTAGCGAACCGATTGAATGATCTCATGGCGATCCTCCTTCAGTTTGGGGGGGGAGCCCCGGCGGTACCAGGAGGGGGATCCGGAAGCGCCGCCGGGGCTGTGTGTGTGGAACGCGATTACTGAACGTGCAGTTCCACACGACGGTTCTGGGCTCGGCCGTCCGCGGTTTCGTTGGACGTCACCGGACGTGATTCGCCAAACCCTTCGGTAGTGATCTGGTTGGCTGGAATCCCATGCTTCACCAAGTAGGTGCGCACGGAATCGGCGCGACGAACCGACAACTTCTGATTGTAGGGGTCGCTACCGACGCTGTCGGTGTGGCCTGCGACAACCACCGCGACGCCGCCTTGCGCCTTGAGTATTTCCACGGCCTCATCGAGGACCGGCACGGCATCGGGCCGGATGTTCGACTTATCGAAGTCGAAGTTGACGTTGCGCAGGACGATCTTCTTCTTTGCCACTGGTGGTGGTGCCGGCGGTGCTTGCGCGACGACCGGTGCGGGCGCTGGCCGCGCCGGCGCTTCTGGTCCGTTGAAGGCGTATTTTAGGCCAAGGCCAACTGTCATCCATTGCGCGTCCTCGCCGAACCGTTCGTCGCTCACCTGATTGGGCCCGAGATCCTTGGGCCGTGGTGACATGTAGGCGCGGTTCCAGCGACTGAAGACCCCCATCGCGAATTGGGGGGTGACATTGAAATCGATGCCACCACCGACGGAGAAACCTGGCGCGGTATGGTCGAGTCGTCCGCTGAGGCCGGTAAAGACACCGCCTTGCCCGGTCCCGTACAGCTCCACGAATTCTCCGAGTGGCAGCGTCAGCCGCGGACCGAACGTGCCGCCGAACAGCGTGGTGGTCTGGTTCTCATGCGCGAAGCCCGGCGCAGAGCCCCGCTGGTGGTCGTTGTCCGGGCTCTGGAAGGTGGTGTGGATCTGACCCTGCAGCCCGAGATAGTCATTGAACATGTAGCCGGCATACGGGTTGGCAGTGCCGCCCCCTTGGACGTGCCCCCGATAGTTGTCATTGGTGGGCATGGAATATCCCAGGTCGATGCCGACAAAGGGGCCGTCGGTCGCGTGGGCAGAGGACACCGCCCACCAGAGCATCGGAAACACCAACAGCAAACGTTTCCACATCATATCGATCCCTCCTTTTCAGTTCGCTGGCTCGGTTCGCTGGCCCGCACGGTACTCCCGTGACGTGGGCCAGTTTACCGTACTCACCGAGTCGGGCTGTCCCAAGTTAGTCGATGATGCGCAGATCGTCCTGCACCGAGCACACGCCCACCGTCGAGCGCGCCACGACGGCGGCCTCGAGGCGCTGCGTCCCGCTGGGAACCGTTCCGGTCAGCCGTGCAACGCAGTTCTTCACCGCAATGTCGACGTCCTTCAGGTCTGCACGGTTTTCAAAGCTCTTCTTGACGTCACGCTGGATGTCCTCGTCCTGCGCCTTCACGGCGGGTTGCTTGGCACTGGCCACCACCTGCAGTTCGTTCTGTACATGTTTGACGCCGCTCACCTTGCGCACATCGGCCTCCGCCGCCCGTTTGGTTTCTTTTGCCGGCACGATGCCGAAGAGCGTCACCACTCCATCACGGGTGTCCACATTGATGGCGAGCGCCGGCGTCTGACTGTCGGCCAGCAAGCGCATCTTCGCCATTGAGGTGATCCAGACATCGCGCGACGCGTCGGCTGCGCCATACTCGGCATTGGACTTCTGCGCCGTGCGCTCGCGCCAGATCTCCTTATCAGCCAGTGTGTCGGGGCTCTGAATTTCGCTGGACACGTGGCGCACGCCCGGAACGCCGGACGCGACCTCGACGGCGCTCAGGTGATCTGTCAGCGTCTTCGCCGTACCGGCAAGCAGGACCACGCCATTGTTCACTGACTGCACGGTGATACTGCTGTCTTTCAGTGAACCGTCGGCCTGCAGCGCTTTGACTACCTGCTTCTTGATGTCGGCGTCAGAGCGCTGCACGGCCTTCTCGTGCTGCGGCGCCACCACCTCGAGGAGATTACGCACGCCCTGCACGCCGTCGATCGCCTTGACGACGGTCTCTGCCTTCACCTTCTCCTCGGCGGAGCGCACCTTGCCGTGCAAGGTCACCTGCTGGTTGACGGTATCGACGTTCACGGCTGTGGCGCTCACGCCCTCGGTCGTCATCAGCGCCAGCTTGCTCTTCGTCGTGATCCACGCGTCAGGTTGTGCCGCAAGAGCAGGGGCGGCCAGGGCACAGCTCAGTACTGCAGCAAGCGCACTGGCCCGCTGCGTTGTCAGTAAGGAAATGATTGCCCTTGCTTGCATCATGATTCTCCTTCTTTCTTTGACGTGAATGGTACGTGCGCTCGGCGACGCGGCAGCGCGTCGATGCGATCACGCGATTGCAATGGAGCCGCGGCCAGCGAGCAGCGCAACGCGGCCGCGCTGCACGATCGGCACGCTAAAGGAAGAAGCGCCCTGTTGCACTGCGCCATCGTCAGGCTGAGCGCATCTTTGAACTTATCGACAACCTTCTCCACTTCAAGCGCGACATGTGGTGGGTCCGCAACCGCTATGCGCAGGCAATGCGCTGGTATACCCACTTCTTCATGCCCGTCGCTCTGCTGCTGCGGCGGCGGTTGAAGCTCGTGTCTGGCCTCGTGGGCGACCCCCGCTAGTGGACGAGGTGGTGCTCATCTGCCGACGGGCGGGAGATTGATTCATCGGTCTTGTGAGCCTCGCCTCAGTCACCGATCTCCGTAACGCCCACCACCTCCACCGCGGTCTCGAACCGCCCGTCGGAGCGCACCGGCAACGGCGGGTTGGGACGCACGGTGAACGGGAGGCTGCCGCCCGGGGGGATATCCTCGTGGACAGTGGTATACGTGGTCCTGCCAGGGCTATCCTCACCGGGCGACCGCTCGTTCGCCCATAGCCACGTGTGCCGCACGAGCAACCGTACGTCGCGCACGAGATGATGCGACGTGTTGACGAGAACCCCCGAGACCGTCCCATCGGTCACGATCAAATTGCGCACGACGACGGCCTCCGTGGCGGCGAGGCCAGGAGCGGCAGCGACGACGCCGAGAAGGGCGATCGTGAGTAAAGCGGCATGCAAGGCTCCCATCAATCCTTCGATGCCGGCGCCAACACGTCCAGCAGCTTCTTCATGGTTGTTCACAGGACGTCGATCCTCAGCGTTTGCCCGTGACCGTATCGCGCACTCTGTCGACGACCTTCTCGGCGGCCTCCTTCGCCTTGCCTGCTGCGTCCTTCACTTTGCCGGTGGCCTGCTCGAGCTTCCCTTCCCTTCGAAGCGAATCGTCGTCGGTGAGGGCGCCGGCGGCCTCCTTGATGCGACCCCGGGCTTTGTCCATGGTTCCGCTCATGAGATCCCCTTTCGTTGTGATGCGGTTCTTCCCGCTTGACGACGCGCCGTTCAGCGGGACGTTTGACCGCCTCGTTCCGGGCTCGCGCTCCGGGGCCGGCCGCGTGCACTCGGGTAGCGCCCAGACCTCTTCCCTAGTGCGTTTCCGTGTGCGTGGTGGTCTCCTCCTTGTGGGTCACCGAGCCGGGCCGCGTCGCAACGACACGCTTGACGATCACTTGGTCGCCTTCCTTCATGTACTCGACGGTCACCGGGGCATTCCGAATCGTCTCATATGAGACGACGTTTCCCTGCGCATCCACGAAAGTGGTCTCTTTCGTGAAGTGGTAGGTCACTGGAGCTGGAGCCGTTTCGGACTTGAGAATGATCGTCGAGGTGCTCGGGTTGATCTCTGAGACCACGCCTGTGTAAGTCGTCGTCTTCTCGGTTGTTGTGACTGACGTGTCAGCGGCCAAGCCGACTGACACGCTTCCGAGCAGTCCGAACGCCAATACGAGTGAGAGCGTCGAAGTAAACCGGTTCATACGTACCTCCTGCTGAAGTTCGGTCTCGAGACGCACTCGAAACGGGTTTGGTTGTACGATCACCCAGGTTCCCCGACGCCGCCGACTTGGGTTCCGTCAAAGACGCAAGAAGCATGCCGGCGCCGCAAGCTCGCAGCACTAGGCGGGTAGTTATATGCGGATAGTATTACGCTCCCACGCCGCCGGCAGGGATCGGCTATCCTGAAGTGTCCCCGATTCCGTGGACACCCTGAGCGCATCTTTGACCTTATCGATAACCTTCTCCACCTTCTGCTTGATCTTTCCGACCGCCTGGTCGGCCTTCCCCTGCCGCTTCAGCTTCTTATCGCCCGTCATGGCCCCCGCAGCTTCCTTCACGCGTCCCTTCAGTTCATCGGACTTGCCGCTCGCCATGGTCGATCCTCCTTAATCTTTCCTGCAGACCTTCTAGACAGCAATGGCTGTGCCCGGACTTGCGTTCGTCATGCGCAACATGCCCAGATGTTTCTCAAGCTTCGAATTCTCACCACCGGAAGTGTTCTCCCTCCTGATTTCTCACCACTGGAAATTGTTCTCTCTCCGATGCGAGAGCCGGACTTGCACATTTTGCATTTCAAGAACGATTGTCGTGGACGATGTTACACTCGTTCATGGTCGCACGACTCGGGGAGGCGCCGGCAATTTTGCGTAAACACGGAAGAGGTGCGATGCGGACCGCCGCCCCCCACGTCTGGCACCATGCGTGCATGGAGTCCTGCTCCATCAACCTCGGACATCTACGCTCGGTAACTGTTCGCATTCGCCCCCCTCGCGTTCCCGCACGCCTGTCCGAGCACGGCTTTTGCACAGGGCCTCCGCGAGATCTGTCCTACCTCGGAGGGCCGCACGGATGCTGACGCAACCCACGACGATGACGACCCCGACATGGCGACCGACAGCTCGGTCCCGGACACTATCCTTCCATCCAGTACTTCGATCGGCTCACGGACGGTGCGAGTGACGGACGTTCCGGAGAAGCGCTTGATGTTCGCCGTCATTCTTGATGCGGTGATTCATCTCCAGCGACGTGATTCCCGCGGCGCCGCGGAGGCGGTGGAGTGGATCCAAGGCGAGCACGACAGCGCGGTCTTTTCGTTCCAGAGCATCTGTGAAGCGCTCGACCTCGAACCGACCAGCTTAGCGCGCGCGCTCCTCGCCTGGCACCACGGTCCGCGGAGCGCACACCTCGGCGTACCGGCGCGCCAGCTCCGCACCGCGCACGCGAAGATCCGACCGCTCCGTCAACGTCGCCGCCGCCGCGCCGCGGCAACTGCCTGACGCGTCGTCAGCGGCTCGAGTCGGCGCGCCACCCAGCCATTCAGCGACGCCGCCGTGCCGGGAGCAGGTACCGGACCGATGCGTCGAGTGCGAGAACGTTCCGTCCTTGCACTTCGCGGTCGCACCGGTCGGGTCGGCATGCTTCCCTTTCGCCGGTGCTGGCGGCGCCGAGAACCGCAACTACGAATCTCACTGGCTCATGGTACGAAGTCCGAGTAGGGCCGCGGCGCCTGCCCGAAGTCGAACGCGCTCATGAGGTCGTCGGTCGCCGGATCCCTATCGCGAGCCGTCATCGCCGGGAGGTTGAAGACTCCCTCACAGAATTTCGCGATCGAGGAAAACTCGCGACGCTCGTGCTGGACGACGCCCTTTTTCGCGAACGGGCTGATGATGAGGCCTGGCACCCGGAACCCGAGACCGAAGCCATCCACCTGCGGCGGAACGACATGATCGTAGAAGCCGCCGTAGTCGTCCCAGGTCAGGATGATCACGGAATGCGCCCACTCGGGCGAATTGCCGATCGCGTCGATGATCGCCCGCGTCCACTTCTGACCCCCTGTGACGTCGCCGACCCCAGGGTGCTCGCTGTTGACGTCGTTCGGCTTGATGAACGTGACGTGGCCGGCCCAGCCCTTGGCGATGTACTCGGCCATGTGTGTCTCGAGGTCCGGCGTCTCGATCAGGCGGTCGTTGAAGTCCGGGAGCGCGCGGATCACGTCGACGTCGCCGACGCTCGCGGCGAGGTCGAGGATGAAGTTCGCTCCCAAGTTGAGGATCGGGATGTTGTCCGTCTCCTGGAGGACGGTCCAGGCGAGGCCGGCTTGCTCGAGCTCAACCGGGAGCGCCGTGGCGATCTCCGCGGAGCTGAGATGGCTCTCCTGCCTCGTCTTGCCCGTCTGCGGGTCCAAGATGTCGAAATCCCCGTCGAGGTTGGGGTTCGAGATGTCGCCGCCCGCCGTCGCCGCCAGCAAGTAGAGGTGGTTCGGGAAGCTCTGGCTGAGCTCGGATGTGAACCAGCGATCGCTGAGCACGCCCTGATCGGCGAGGTGCCACTAGTAGCCGACGCGCCGGCGGCCCGCCTCGGGCGTCACGCCATAGCTCACGTAGGCGCCGTCGCTGCCATCGGCGTGAAGAAACCGGTCGAGGCCCGTCGGGTCGGGCTGGTGAGCGTCCTGGTCGAAGCCATCCATGATCCCACCATCGAAATCGACGTGGGCCACCTCGAACGAGTTGTCGCCCGGCGACCAGTCGTCCTTGCTCGGCTCCGTGATCGTGATCATTCGACCGTTCGACGCGAGCCCCTGCGCCGGCGGGCTCGGCTCGTTCGGGTCGAGGTAGGAGAGGAAGAAATTGTCGTAGGTATGATTCTCTTTCAGAATGACGAAGACGTGCTGAACCGGCTGGTCCACCTGCTTCTGTGCCGGCGCCTGGTGGATGGTCGGCGCCGTGCCCGTACTGCTCCCGCATCCCGCGAGGGCGGAAGCCGCGAGGGCGACGGTGGAGATGAGCGACTTTGACGTTGAAAGAATGTGGTGTTTGGTGAAGCGATACTTCTCAACGCGACTAATCCCATCTTGGACGACGGAGATCATGAGTGGATAGACACTCGCGCCCGAGGAAGATTCCCCGCCATCACCAGAATCGTGCGCAAGCGGTTTCATCGACCTACCCTAATGCGGGTCAAGGGACCCATCACTCCAAACACTTGCAATAGCCAAATGACGACCACAACAACCACGAGTATGTTTATGATCTGCTTGATTTTATAGTCCATTGGGATGTAGTTATTGACGAGCCATAGCAACACACCGACAATAATAAGGTAGATTACCACCGTAATGAGCGGCATGCCTTCTCCTTTGGCGATGAATTGTCTTCTGCTGCTTGATGCGCCCTTCAGCGCCTCAACAAATTGAGGACTGGGGCTTGCTAAGCGGCATCTCGTGTCACGCGGGTGCGGGCTGTCGCACTGGGGCCACGCGCAGGCCCTGACGCACGGCGTCCGCGTCGAGATCTAGAACGTCACAGATGCATTCGAAAGAATACGGCCAGTGGGTCTCTTCGCTGAAGAGCCACTGTTGCTCCTCGTCGAACAACCGTCGGCCTGGACCATCGGTGGCGAAGCGATATTTCGTGGCGCGATTGATCGCATCCTCGAGAACGGCGGTTATGAGCCGTCGCTCTGGCGCCAGCTTCTTGGAAGGTCCGAAGTGCTGCGAGGGCAGAATGACGTCGACCTGCATCATCGGGTAGAGATTCACTTTTCTAGCCACAGGTGTCTGTATAAAATGTGCGGCCGCGATGCAAGCTCGCAGTACTACGCACGTGGTACGATGTGTGCGGTCTTACGTGCTCACGTGACGAGGACCTCCTCGACGAGCACGTCGGCTCGCAGGAGGTCGGAACGAGCCGTTCGCTCCTCACCGGTCACGATCCGGTACATGACACCGGCGATCGCCGCCCCGAGCAGCGGCGCGACCCAGAACAGCCAGAGCTGTGTGAGCGCCCAGCCGCCGACGATCAACGCCGGCCCCGTGCTCCGTGCCGGATTCACCGACGCGTTCGTCACCGGGATGCTGATCAGATGGATGAGCGTGAGGCCGAGCCCGATCGCCAGTGGCGCGCAGCCATGAGGGGCGCGGGCGTCGGTCGCCCCGAGG
>JBGOTP010000198.1:0-9447 GCA_041476545.1 Vicinamibacteria bacterium
CCGAGGGCGACAAGGCTCTCCGCTGACGGCGTGTGGGGCGCCTGGGCCCATCAAATCAGCGACCGGATCCGCGATCGACTCGCGATGACTTCTTGAAAGGGCAACATAATTGTTGCAATCAAAGTGCAATCCTACAGTATTGGCTAAGCAGGACCTCGCCGTGGATTCGCGTAACTCATTGACTTCCCGCGACTTTCCGCCATCGCAGCACTCCCCAAGCCGGGTACGGCCCTTGCGACCAGACGACGGAACGGAACTCCCGTGCGGCGTCGCACACGCGGCGTACGAACGTATACGTAAGGAAATGATGGATGGAGGAACGATGGCAATCGCGGGACTCGTAGTCACACTCTTGGGGTTTCTCGTCGCGGCGTCGAGCGTGGGCCTTGCGACGGCCAATAGCGTACGGCTCATCATCGTGCTCGTGGGTATCGCGATCAGTCTCGGCGGGATTATTGGGCTCATCAACCCCGCCTATCAACAGAACGCCCCCTGGAAACGCTGACGCGCTGACGGAGACAAATCACCATGAAAAAGGTCTTGTTCGCTTTTGTCATTGCTTCGTGTTGCGGACTCGGTTCGGCACGAGCCCAGACGCCGGCCCCGGCCGCGCAACCACCGGCCGCTGCAACAGCCGCAGCGCCAACTCCGGCTCCGCCGATGGCGATGGCGCCGTCCATCGACGATCAGTTGAAAGCGCTGTCAGGCCCATCGGCGGACGATAAGGCGAAGGGCGACCCGGCGGGCACCATCACCGGCACCGTGAGCGATATCCCGGTGGGAGACGCCAAGAAAGGGCTGACGCTCGCCGACCTCGTCTCGAATGTCGGCCAGCATCAGATCGCCATCAACTTCGTCTGGACGCTCTTCACCGGCTTCCTCGTCATGTTCATGCAGGCGGGGTTCGCCATCGTCGAAACCGGGCTCTGCCGCGCGAAAAACGCCAATCACACCATGATGATGAACTTCATGGTCTATGGCGTCGGCATGCTCGCCTACTGGCTGATAGGGTTTGCCATCCAGATGGGCGGCGTCGGCGCGGTTTCCAACCTGGGCGGAACGGCGCCGCTCAGCTCGGAGTTTGCGGTGACGCTCTTCGGCAAGAGCTGGGGTCTCTTCGGCCAGAGCGGGATCATGCTGGGGGGCGCCACCTATGACGTCGGCGTCATGGTGATGTTCCTCTTCCAGATGGTCTTCATGGACACCGCCTTGACGATCGTCACCGGCACGGCCGCCGAGCGCTGGAAATACTCCGCGTTCATCGCGTCGTCGTTCATCCTGGGTGCGTTCATCTACCCGCTGTATGGTAACTGGGCCTGGGGCGGCGGCTGGTTGTCGACCCTCGGTGCGAGCTACGGGCTCGGTCACGGGTACTCGGACTTCGCGGGCTCAGGCGTCGTGCACGCCGTTGGCGGCCTCACGGCTCTGGCCATGGGCATCATCATCGGACCGCGCCTCGGCAAGTACACGCGAAATGGCAAGCCCAACTCGATGCCTGGCCACGACATCACCATGGTGCTGCTTGGCTGCTTCATCCTGGCGTTCGGCTGGTTCGGCTTCAATCCCGGCTCGACGCTCGGCGCGGCGGCCAACGGCAACCTGCGTATCAGTTCGATCGCGGTCAACACGATGCTGGCTGGCATGGCGGGGTCGTTCGGCGCCATGTACTACATGTGGATCCGGTACGGGAAGCCGGACGCCTCCATGACCGGCAACGGGCTGCTGGCTGGACTCGTAGCCATTACGGCGCCCAGCGGATTCGTGAATCCGCTGGCGTCGGTCATCATCGGCCTCGTTGCCGGCGTGCTGGTGTGCTTCTCGTGCGAGTTCGTCGAGCGCGTCCTGAGAGTCGACGACCCGGTCGGCGCCATCTCGGTCCACGGCACCAACGGCATCTGGGGCGTCATCTCCGTCGGACTGTTCGCGGACGGCAAGAGCAACTTCGCCGGCGCGTGGAACGGCGTCCCGGGCTCGGTCAAGGGCCTCTTCTACGGTGATGGCGGTCAGCTCGTGGCCCAGCTCATCGGCGTGGCGACGCTCATCGGGTGCGTCTTCACTCTGAGCTTCGCGGCCAACATGATCATCGACGCGGTCATGGGACAGCGCGTGCCGGCGAAGACCGAGCTCGCAGGTCTGGACATTCCAGAAATGGGTGCGCTCGGATATCCCGAGTTCGTGCTCAAGGCCGAAACGGTCGGCGTCGAGTAATGGAGGCAACCATGTCGGACGCGTTGACTGTTCCGACGCCCTCGGCCGTGGCCACATCGGCCGAACTTCAACCGTTCGCCCTTCTTCCCTGGCGGGACCCTCAAACGGTCTCGCCGGGGGACCTCTCGTTGCACATTCAGCGGCTCGAACAGTTGTGTCTCGAGAATCCGAAGTCAGCCGACTTGCGGACGTGTCTTGGGATGGCGTACGCGGTCGGCTACGACGTTTATAAATCGATGGACGCCCTCGAGGCGGCGACGGCCATCGATCCGCTCAACTTCTGGGCGCAACTCAAATACGGGGAGCTGCACTACCGCCTCCGCACGTTGAGACGCGCGGAAGAGGAAACGCTCAGGGCCGTCGAACTGGCGCGGAGTCCGTTTCAGCTCTCGTTGGCGCGGAAGCAACTCCAGGAGGTCCGCGGGATGCTGCATCACAGCGCGCGCAACGTCCACTGGAACAAGCCACTCACCGTCCCGGCGGTGGTCTTTTCGCTGATGATCGTGACGATGTTCGTGACTATGATGTGGAAATGAAGTGGAAGTTCTTCGTGGGGGCGGCCATCCTGTCGGTCGGACTCGTGCTCAAGGCTGGCGCCCCCCTCGTTCCCGTCGCACTCGGCGTGGCCGCCGCAGCATTCGTCAACTGGAAAACACAGCGGAGTGAGTGACCCCTTGGAGACGCCGGCCCCTCCTGCCGTCGTCATGCTGCCAAGCGCGTACTTCGTTGGCGGCTGCGCGATGGTCGCGGCGGCGATTCTCGGTCTCAGCTTCCTGACGCCGGCGCCGCTCTGGCTGCTGGCGGCCGAAGTCCTGGCCACCATCCTCGGGCTCTTCCTGTTCGGCTCCTTCCGGTTCCAGATCCACAAGAACGCCATCACCTACGGCATGATGCTCATCATCGTGGCGACATTCTGCGCCCTGCCAGTATCCGCATGGCAACTGGAGGTCGTCGAGCGAGGATGGGCATTCTGGATCCGCGAGCACCTGCTGTCGTTCCACGGACTGGACGATCTGATCCACTCCGACACGATGCTCTTCATTCTGGGCCTGACCCTGTTTGTCTCGGTGATTGCGCAGACGCGCGTACTCGAAGGCATCACCTTCTTCCTGCTCCGGCGCAACAAGGGCCTCATCCTTCCCACTGTGATTTCAGTGACCGCGGTCGTGGCCATTGCGTCCGGCCTGCTTGGTGGCGTCTCGATGATCGGCCTCACCATTCGCACGTTTGTCATCATCCTGATGCTGGCCGCGGTTCCCGTGTCGGGCATTCGCTACTCCGTCATGGTGTGCACCGCCGTCACGACGATCTGCGGGGTGTTTACCGCGTATGGGGAGCCGCCCAACCTGATCATGAAGGCGAACCTGTACCCACATTTGGACAACATCTTCTTCCTGAAATTCGGGGTGCCGGTCGCCATCGCCAGCTATCTCGTCATCGCGTGGCAACTGCGAGGTCAACTGGGCCGACCCCGCGTCGACCTCGACACGATGGACGTCATCGACGCCAACGCGGAAGATGTGCGGTTTCTTCAGGCGACGCGCCACGGGGAGGTCATGACGCCGATCGAGCTCATCGAGGGCCACGCACACGATCTCGGAGGCCGGGCCGAAGACGTCATGGAACGCCTGCGCATGGGCGAATCGCTCGGCATCGCCATGATCCGCGCGGATGTACCCGAACCAACGCGCCGCGACCTTCTCGCTCACTTCGTCACTGAAGAACTCGCGGACGGGCTCGACCGCCACTACGTGTTCGACAACGCCGGCAAGTACGAAGAAGCGTTTCGGGCCGAGCTGGCCGTAGACGAAGTGCTGGCAAGCATGGCCCAGGTCCGGCGCCGCGCGCAGAGAATCGGGGCGCTCGCGCTCGTGCCGTTTGCGGTCATGCTCGCCGTGCATAGCGTCTGGGCCGAGGTGCCGCTCTTCCTCGCCTCGTTTGCCGGGTTCCTCGCCGCCTTGCCGGGTATCGCTCGCATTCCCAAAATGCGCGCGCTCGCCTTCCGCGAAGCGTTTCAGGAATATGCCGAGTACTACTTTCTCTTCCCGCTGTTTCTGTCCATCACGCTGCTGACAAACGCCGGGTTCTTCGATTCGATGCAAAGCCTCGTGCGCCATGGCATCGAGACCTTGGGCCAGGGCCACGTGGCCTACGCACAGTTTCTCGGCAGCACGTTCCTCTCCGCGATCCTCGACAACAACGTGGTGGCCGACTTCGCGTCGAGAGGCCTCCACGGCCTGGACCTCGGCCAGCTGCACCTGTTCGGCATGGCGCAGATCGCCGGCTACGCCCTCGGCGGATGCTGGACGCACATCGGATGCGCACAGTCCGTCGTGGCCTACGCGTTCATCCTGCGCGACGTGGACGCGCACTACACGCCGGTGCAGTGGATCCGTGAAATCACGCCGGTCGTCGTCAAGATCCTGGCCGTGCTGACCGTCCTCATCTACGCCGAGAGCGCGTTGCTCGCCTGGCTGCACTGACTGCGTCGGACAAGTTGCAGGCCCCTGGCTGATCTGTCATAGTAGTGAATATCACTACATTTGGAGCACGCCGTGAAGACAGCCATAACCGCCGCCGAGGCCAACCGCAGCTTCTCCCGATTGCTCCGGGATGTTCGCGAGGGACGTAGCTTCGTGATCACCGCGCACGGCAGGCCCGTGGCGCGCATGCTGCCCTTTAGCGGAGACGATCGGAACGACCGGGTGAGAGCTGCCGCACGAGAGTTGCTCTTCGACCGCTTGCGCGCCCAGGAAACCATCGACATTGGCCGATGGACGCGCGAGGAAGCCCACGAGCGGAGCCGATGAGAGTCGCCGTCGACACCAACGTCCTCGCGTACGCGGAGGGCATCAATGGTCCGACGCGTGAAGCGGAAGCCCGTGACCTCCTGCAGAGACTGCCCCCCGAGGAGACACTCCTCCCGGTTCAGGCGCTGAGCGAGCTATTCAACGTGCTTGTCAGAAAGGCCCGCCGCACACCCGTTGACGCACGCACGGCGGTTCTAAGCTGGGGAGACAATTTCCCACTGATTGAGGCGTCGTCATCGGTGGCGCTCGCCGCGGTTGAACTCTCCGCACATCAACAGATGGGAATCTGGGATGCCATGATCCTCGCCGCCGCCGCGGATGCCGGATGCCGCCTGCTGCTCTCCGAGGACTTTCAGGACGGCTTCACCTGGAGTGGCGTCACCGTGACGAATCCGTTCACACCCAATCGTCACGCGCTGCTCAACGCCCTTCTCGGCTGAGACACGACGGACGTGGAGATCCCTTCAGCGCGGCGCGAGCCGTCGCGGTGGAGCGCCAGCTGCGGCCCGAGGGTCGAGCGACCAGCGCCGCGGCCGGGGCGCCGGGATGCGTTCAGCCGGCGCGGGGTCGACGCGGCCGGGTCGTCTCACCTCTTCACCAGGCGAGACGGAGGCAGCCGGACGCGCCTGTCCCAGGGCACCGGCCTCGTGCGCCATGGCGACCGCCACAGCGGCGATGTCCCGCGCATCGAACTCCTGCGCCAGATCGTCGACGACGACTCGCAATTCGTCGAGCGCGCTGTCCTGCGGCGGTCCAATGGATTCACCCGACACTGCACTGGCCACTAAGCGCTCGCGCAACAGCACTCGCGTCCTATCGAGCTGGCGCGCGCGAAGGTCCGCCACGGTCGGCACCGGCATGAGATCGATCTCCTGCTTCGTGAACGCTTCAATATTACGCATGAGCCGCCGGTCGCGCGGATCCACCAGTGTAATCGCCACGCCCTCGCGGCCGATGCGTCCGGTGCGGCCGATCCGGTGCAGGTACGCCTCGGGCTCCGTCGCGTCGAAATTGATGACGTGCGACAGATGATCGATGTCGAGGCCTCGGGCCGCCACATCGGTCGCAATCAGCAAGCCGGCCTTGCCCGCGCGAAACAGCTGCATGACCTGGTCGCGCTGCCGCTGCTCCATGCCGCCGTGCAGCGCCAGCGACCGATGACCGCTCGCGTTGAGTGTCTCGGCCAGTGTCTCCACTTCCCGGCGCGTCCGGCAAAAAACAATCGCGGCCTTCGGCCGCTCGAATGCGAGGATCCGGACGAGCGCGGCCGCCTTCTGCGGCCGTGGCACGATGCAGGCGACCTGCCGCACGCGTGGCAACTCGCCCGCGGCGGTTTTCTCGCTGAGCACCGTGACGCGGCTCGGATTCTTGAGGTGACGCTGGGCAATGGCGGCGATCCTGGCTGGTATCGTCGCCGAGAACAGCGCCGTCTGTCTGGCCTTCGGCGTGGCGGCGAGGATCGTCTCCAAATCGTCGGCGAAGCCCATGTCGAGCATTTCGTCGGCTTCGTCGAGTACGAGCACGCGCAACCTGTCGAGTTTCAGCGTCGCCCGCCGCAGGTGGTCGAGCGCGCGTCCCGGCGTGGCCACAACAATGTCCGCGCCCCGCCGCAGCGCTCGGATCTGTTGATCCATCGATGCCCCGCCGTAGACCGGCACGACGGTCAGGCGAAGGATCCGCGAGAATTTCTCGATGGCCCCGGCCACCTGCATCGCCAACTCGCGCGTGGGGACCAGCACCAGCCCTCGCACGGTATCGACAGCTTCGGCGGAATCGCCCGTATTCATTCGGGCCTGCCGGACAATCTGGACAATCTGATCGATCATCGGCAGCGCGAACGCCGCCGTCTTGCCCGTGCCGGTCGCCGCCTGCCCGAGCACGTCACGTCCCGCGAGAAGCAGCGGAATGGCCTCGCGTTGAATGGGCGTCGCTTCGTCGTAACCGATTGCGGTAATCGAGGCGACCAGATCGGCACTCAAACCGAGGGCCGAGAAACCTAGCGTTACATCAGTCAGCATGAATCCTTCGTTCGCGCCATCCACATGTGCTTACGCGTGATGCGCGGAACGAGGCAGGAATGGCTCGGTCGGCTCAGACTGCGGGAAAGCGTGGGGGCAGATTGCCTAGCCCGGGCATTATACCAGACATCCGCGGATCCAACCGGTGTGGCTTCAGGGTAGCGGGGTCAGTTTCCCGGGCGGAGGGGGCTGCTGCTGCCGCCGGACGGGACGACTCAGGGCCGCGCCGCCACGCATGTTTGGAGTAGGGACGCGAGTCGCCTCGCGCCCCCTCCGCAGATCCGGACGAGCGGCATTACCGCATCCGGCTCCCACCTCGGGTCGTGACGACCAGCCGTGCCGTTGGGTGCGGATGACAGACGCGAACGGGAGGAAGCCACTGCGCCACGAGCCGCCACATGCGAGTCCAGCCCACGTGACCGCGCTGACTCCGCGAGGCCAGCACGCGCCGCCAGAGGCGAGCGATGGCCGCGCGAAAGGCTCGCAGCGCGGGTGTGTTCCACGGGACGCCGTAATAGTTAAAGTGCCCGCGAACCACCGCGCACAGATACGCTCCCATGATGGGGACGGGGTCGTGCCGACGACGCCACAGGACCCGTGCGATGTCCCGGAGCTTTGCCTGCCACCGCTGGCGCATCGTCTGACGCCGCACCGTAAACCGTCCGTCCCGCGCCGTCCCGCACACATGCGTGAAGCCGAGGAAGTTAAAGGTCTCCGGTTTCCCCTCGCCGCGCCGGCGTCGGCGCTCGGCCGCGAAGCGACCGAACTCGATGAGGCGCGTCTTGTCAGGGTGCAGCGCCAAGCCGAATCGCGCGAATCGCTCGCGCAGGTCGGCCCAGAACTGCTCGGCTGTCTGACGATGCTCGAACCCCACGACAAAATCGTCCGCGAACCGCACGACAATCATCTCGCCGCGCGCCTGCGTCCGTCGCCATCGGTGAGCCCAGAGGTCGAACACATAGTGGAGATAGAGATTCGCCAGGAGCGGACTAATGCTCCCCCCCTGCACGGTGCCCTTCTCCCCCGGTGTCCACTGCCCGTCCTCCACCACCCCAGCGCGGAGCCACTCCTGGATGAGTCGCCCGATGCGCCGGTCCCCTATGCGATGCTCGACGAACCGCATCAGCCATCCGTGGTCGAGGGTGTCAAAGAACCCCCGAATGTCCGCGTCGAGCACCCAGCCCACCTTCCGCTGCTGGATACCGACCGAGAGCGCATCTAACGCATCGTGCGGGCTGCGCCCCGGCCGAAATCCATAGGAGAAGCCGACGAACTCCGTCTCATACACCGCGTTGAGCACCTCGACGACGGCGCGCTGGACGATTTTGTCTTCCAGCGTCGGCACCCCGAGCGGCCGCGGCCGCCCGTCTGCTTTCGAGATGTACGCGCGCCGTACCGGGTTCGCTCGGTACGCGCCCCGCTTCAGCCGGGCGGCGAGGTCTTGCAGGTGCTCCTCCAAGTGCTCGCCGTAGTGCTGCCACGTTTCCCCGTCAATGCCAGCCACCGCGTCTCGCTTCAGGGCGAGATACGCGGCGCGCAGGCGCTGCCCGTCATAGACGTGGTGCAGCAGCGCGGTGAACCGCTGTTTCCGGTCCTTTCTGGCTGCGTGTCGTACTCGCTCCAGTGGGCGCATCACGGAGTCCCGGCGCTGTGTCCGGCGTGGGGCCTGCTCGAGCGAGTTTCCCTTGGTCCGCTCCCTTCCCTCCGTTACCTCCGCGGCCGATGGCTCGGCGTTGTTCGGCGACTTCGCTGGTACTATGGGGCGGTCAGACTTCCCCGGGACGTCCATCATCGGCGTGCCTCCTTGGACTTCCCGATGCGGTCTGCAGGCCCTCTGCCTGCAGACACCCCGAGGACCTCACGGTTCCCGCACGAGATGCATCCGTACATGCACGGGGTCTTCGCCCGCGCGGGGTCCGACGACATCTCGCGCTGGCGATGTCGCCGGTGTAGCCTTCCGCCTGCGCGAATGGCGTCGGCACCCCGGAGTTGATTTCCCTTTCGCGGTTCTATAACCCGGCCTGCACGTACCCCTGTCAACGCTTCGCCCCCGACGTTGCCGTCGACGACGCATGACTCGGAGCCGGTGTGGCTCGCTACGCCTTCACCGTATGACTCTTGCATTCACAACATCCCGTCGGTTTCACCGTCGCACTCGCGCGGAAAAATGCGTGCACCGGCCTGGGCTGACGATCCCCGCGGCGATGCAGCCCATGTCGATGGCCGGCGTACGGAACAAGCGACGCCAGTGTGATTCGATCGGTGGGGTGACTCTCGACGATCGCCGCGGCCCGCACGCCTCTCGCACGCATTTTACCGGCACCGGATCGCGCGAATTCGACGCGGCGTGGCTCCGAGTGGTCTCGTCCGCCGGCACGAACCGAGCGCCCGTCCGGGTCCCTCGTCGGGGC
>JBGOTP010000199.1:0-9445 GCA_041476545.1 Vicinamibacteria bacterium
AGTTGCTATCGGCTGTCGGACCTTCCTGATCTCGATGGAGAGGATGTTCGCCAGGCGCTCGCCTACGCGGCTGTCCTCGCTCAGGGTGAGCTCCACCCGATTCGCGCCTGAGCGATGCGGTTCTTGGCCGACGCCGGGATCTCGCCCAAGACCGTTGAGTTCTTGACGCAACTTGGCCACGAAGCGGTTCACGTCCGCACGTTGGGGCTGCAACGTTCCCCGGATCCGGAACTGGTTGATCGTGCCCGCGCAAATTCGCGTGTCGTCCTGACAGTCGATCTCAACTTCGGCGACACTCTCGCGCTCGGCGTCCTCGACAAGCCGAGCGTCATCCTCTTCCGGCTCGCGGATGAACGAGCCGAATCCGTCAATCGTCGTCTCTCGACAGTTCTCGATGAGCGTCGCGGCGAACTCGAGTCGGATGTGTTGATCCTCGTTGAGCGGGCTTTGCCCGTTTGCGTCCGCGCCTATTTCACAACCCACCTCCCAGCCTGCCGCGGTTCGTCGAAGAGGAGTGTTGAGCGTCCCTGCGCTACGGCTGGCTGGCTGGTTCGCGCAACGGTCAGGATGAGAAACGCCGTGAGGACGGGTCTGGCTGGCATCGGCCACAACGTCCCGACGACCCCGGGGTTCCAGTCGCCACGGGAATAGTAATGGCGTTTCATATTAAGGTCATGATATTATGTCGCATCCAATGCCTGCTCGAACTCAAACCTCCCGAACTCGCCGCCCTGGACGATCTCCACGCGTGACGCAGCGTTCCGCTCGAAAACGCGAAACGCACGAGCGCATTCTGAAATCAGCGGGGGCAATCGCTCGTCGCGAAGGACTCCGAGCGGCGAGCGTGCCGCGAGTCATGAGTGGGGCGGGTCTGACGGTCGGCGGCTTTTACGCCCACTTTCCATCGAAAACCGCGATGGACATAGCGGTGATCCGGAGCATGCTCGGCGTGGTCCCGGGGCGCTGGCTCTCAGGGCTGGAGGATTCGTCCGGTCTCGTCTGGGTAAGGCGTGCGCTCGGCAGATACCTCAATGTGGCCCATCGCGACAATCCCGATGGCTGTCCATATCCTGCGGTCCTTTCGGAAATCGCTGGAGCGTCGGACGAGGTGCGCCGTGCCTTCGCCGAGGCGTTTGAGTTCCGCGTAAAAGCGTTTGAAGCCCAGGTTCCTCCCGTGGCTGGCTTTACGGCTCGCGAACGGGCGCTCGCAAGCATGGCCCTCACGATTGGCGGAATTCTGTTGGCCCGTGCCGTTCGAGGCAATCCGATGAGCGAGGAGATGCTCGCAGCGTGCAAGAAGTGGGCGCTGCCTGAGTTCGACGCCAAAGCCGCCGGCGACCCTCCGAAGCCTAAACCCTAAAAATCATGTCGAATCTTCAGAGGGGCTTCGCGCGCCGTATTCATATGATGGTCATAATCCCGACGACGCTGGTCCGGTCGGAGCGTCGCGCGTCATGCCGCTCGTATCTTTCGCGTGTCGTTTGCATTTGTCATAGATCAAGGAGTCAGCACATGTCACACCTCAAGCACTCGCGGAGCTTCACCCTCGCCGCGCTCGCACTCATCGGCTTACCGTTGGGATTTGGTCTCGTTCTGGCGGCCAGCGGAACGGGCGCGGGTGTGCAGGATCCGGCCGGGCGTGGACAGGCGCGCGCCGCCGCCCGCACATCCGCAACCGACGGGCACAATCTCACGCTTCCCGATTTGCCCAATCCCTATCGTACCGTCGAGAACATCGTGACGATGCCGGCTGGAAGAAACATGGGCTCGACCAACGCCATCAATGTCGACTCGAAGGGAAACATCTGGGTCTTCGAGCGCTGCGGGACGAACTCGTGTGCCGATTCCAAGGTTGATCCGATTCTGCAATTCGACGCGTCGGGAAAACTCCTCCGCAGTTTCGGTGCCGGCCAATTCGTCTTTCCGCACGGCGTCATTCTCGACGCCGACGACAACATGTGGATTGTCGATGCTGGCGTTGTCGAGAACGTGAAAGGGAATCAGATCTTCAAGTATTCGCCGACCGGACAGCTCCTACTGACGCTGGGAAAGCCTGGCGTTCGTGGGACCACTTTGGATCTGTTCAATGAGCCATCGGATCTGGCGATCGCGCCGAACGGCGACATCTACGTGGCCGACGGCCACATCAATACGGAATCCAATCGTCGGATCGTCCATCTCGCGAAGGATGGAAGATTTATCGAGGCGTTTGGAACCAAGGGAACGGGCCCCCTGCAGTTCGACAACCCGCACTCCATCGCGCTCGACTCCAAGGGCCGGATCTTCGTCGGGGACCGCACCAACAATCGGATCCAGATCCTCTCGCCTCGCGGAGAGTTCATCGCGGAGTGGCGGCAGTTCGGCCGGCCGAGCGGCGTGAGAATCCACAACGACATCCTGTATGTGGCCGATTCGGAGTCTCGCAACATCCCAGGGCAGTACGGGTATAACCCGGGCTTTCATCGCGGCATCTACATCGGGAGCGTTAATGACGGTGTGGTCACGGCCTTCATCCCCGACCCGCGGCCGAATGGAGGAGCAAGCTTTCCTGAAGGAATCTCGGTGGACAAAACGGGTACGATCTGGGGAGGGTCGATAGGCGACAGAAAGGTGTTGAAATTCGTGAAGCCGTGAACCGCCTCCCAAGGATTCTGGCGACAGCGCCGCGTCTCGACACGCGAACACGCGTGCTGCTCGAAGGGCCCATCGTGAGCACGCTCCTGCGGCTCGCAACGCCGAACGTGCTGGTCATGCTGGTGCAGGCCTCCGTCGGGCTCATCGAGACGTATTTCGTCGCCAAGCTCGGCACCGATGCGCTGGCGGGCATGGCGCTGGTCTTCCCCGTGCTGATGCTGATGCAGATGATGTCGGGGGGGGCCGTGGGCGGTGGGATCTCATCCGCGATCGCCCGCGCGCTCGGCGCCGGACGTCGCGCCGACGCGAATGCGCTGGTGGCCCATGCGCTCGTCATCGCGATCGGTTTCGGGCTCCTGTTCATGCTTGCCGTTCTGGGGGGCGGCCGATGGCTCTACAGTGCGATGGGCGGGAGCGGCGCGTCCCTCACCGCCGCGCTCACGTACTCGACCGTGGTCTTCTCGGGGGCGATTCTGATCTGGGTCTTCAACTCGCTCGCGAACGTGATCCGCGGCACCGGCAACATGGTGGTTCCGGCCGCGATCGCATCTGCCGGCGCTGCGGGGCTGATCCCCCTGTCCCCATGCCTCATCTTCGGCTGGGGACTGTTTCCGCGTCTCGGCATCGCCGGTGGCGCCGTCGCGGTGATCATCTACTACGGCGTCGGAACCGTCGCCCTCGTCGCCTATCTTCGCGCAGGGCGCAGCGTCGTCCGTCTGTCCTTTGTTGATGTCCGCTTCCGATGGCCACTCTTCCACGACATTCTACGAGTGGGAGCGGTCGCCGCCTTGGTCACCGTCCAGACGAATCTCACGATCGCGATCGCGACCGGATTCGTCGGCCGCTTCGGACCCGCGGCGATCGCGGGCTACGGTACCGGCTCGCGCCTCGAGTACCTTCTGGTCCCTCTCGTGTTCGGGATCGGTGGTCCGCTCGTCGCCATGGTGGGAACCAACATCGGCGCGGGCCAGCGTGACCGCGCGTTGCGCGCGGCCTGGATCGGCGCCGGGATCGCTGCAGGCCTCACGGAGATCATCGGGCTGTCGGCCGCCGCCTTCCCGCACGCGTGGCTCTCGCTGTTCGGCACGGACCCGGCGATGCTTGACGCCGGCTCGCGCTATCTCCGCGCGGTCGGTCCGTTCTACGGTCTGTTCGGGCTCGGTCTGGCGCTGTACTTCGCATCGCAGGGCGCCGGGCGGCTGCTGTGGCCGCTGCTCGCGAATCTGACGCGGCTGGCGATCGCGGCCGGCGGTGGTTGGCTGGCACTGCGATGGGGCGGCGGCGTCTCGCATGTCTTCGTTGCGCTGAGCGTGGGACTTGCCGCGTTCGGGCTGATGAACGCCGGGGCTGTCTCGAGCGGCGCCTTGTTCGGCCCGATCGCCTGGCCACGCCCACGCATTCTCGTTCGTGAAGGAGAGCCATGAGACCAGCTGAAGATCTTCGCGGAGCGCTCGTGCGGACCTTGGCTACGGCGTCGTGGAAGTACGTCAGTGCCTTCAGCAGATGCGTGCGGCTGTACGAGACGGCTGTGAACTTCCTCGCGAAGATCTCCCGCAGCCCGTACGCACTGGCGGCAACGTACAGGTCCACGAAATCCCGACGACTGCCGCGGCTGGCGATGGCTCCGTTGACCCGACCCGTCTAATGCTGCCTTAATGCTGTCGTCCTCAAAGGCATGCGTGAGGCGCTCGGCGCGGTGTTTCCCGCCACGACCCTGCAGACGTGCATCGTCCATTTGATTCGACACAGTCTGGCGTATGCGAATTGGCGCAAGCGCAAGCCGCTCGCGGCGGCGCTGAAACTGGTGTACACCGCGCCGACGGTGGAGGCGGCCGAGGCCGCCCTCACGGAGTTGGCGGAGAGTCCGTGAGGCAGAGAGTTCCCCACGGTCGTCGCGGCTTGGCGCCGGGCCTGGACGCACGTCATTCCGTTCTCGCGTTCCCGCCGGAGGTGCGGCGGGCGATCCACACGACCAACGCGCTGGAGAACGTCAATCGGCAACTGCGCAAGATCATCAAGACGCGTGGCCATTTTCCGAACGACGAAGCCGCGACCACACTCCTGTGGCTCGCGCTCCGCAACATCGCCAGCACCTGGCAATGGTGCGCCAGCACGTGGCCCACCGCGATGAATCAGTTCGCGATTCTCTACCAGGATCGCTTCACCCGCGCGCTGGTGTAACATGCAGACGCACATGGACTGCCACAGTCCCTGCGGACGCACAGACCGCGCCCACAGGGTCTTGGAAAACCGCACAGGACGCGGTTTCCCACAGCGCCCACACGCTGTATCGTTTCAGCGAAGAGAGCGGCAGAAGAACGAAGAGCTTCGCGGTCAACCCGCCTCACACACAAAAAGTCTGACACTCCCGCATTCGATGACCACAGCCGACGTTTCCATTCTCCCGACTGGCGGGAGCACGGCGCACGTTTTCGCAACCTATCTGGGCGTTGGCAGCTGTGGGGGACCTCATTGTCCGCGATAGTCGGCGCATTGGACGTGCATTAGGAAGACTGAAAGCTGACGGCGGATAGCTGGCAGCTGTCAGTTGGCCCCTTCGCGCGCGATTCGGACCGCCGCCGTCTCACCAAGGGAGGTGATCCGGTACGGCGCGGCCTGCCGTGGCCATCAATCCGTGGCTGGCAGCGGCACGGTCGCGGGAGGCGGGGGAGTCGTCACGCCAAGCAACCGGCGCAACTCTTCGCCTTCCATCACCTCGATCTCCAGCAGTCGGCGCGTCACCGCTTCGAGGTCCGCGCGATGCTCGGTGAGGATCCGGCGCGCCGTATCGTGCGCGTCGGTGAGGATTCTCTTGATCTCGCCATCGATCTTCTGCACCGTCGCTTCGCCATAGAGGCCGCGCTCCTGCGCGATCGGCATGTCCAGAAACCGCGCGCGCTTGTTGGCCTCGTAGCTGATCGCGCCGAGCGCGTCGCTCATGCCCCACTCGGTGACCATCGCGCGGGCGATGTCGCTGGCGCGCTGCAGGTCGTTCTGCGCGCCTGTTGAGATGTCGCCGAGCGCGATTTCCTCCGCCGTGCGGCCGCCAAGCAGCACTGCGAGCTGGTTGAGGAGATCCGCACGCAGCATCAGGTACCGGTCTTCGAGCGGCAGCTGCATCGTGTAGCCCAGCGCGCCAAATCCCCGCTGCACGATGGACAGCTTGTGCACCGGGTCGAGATTGGGGAGAACGGTGGCGACGATGGCGTGACCGGATTCGTGGTACGCGACGATCTCACGCTCCTTCGGGCTCATGACGCGCTTCTTCTCGATGCCGGCAATCAGGCGATCGATCGCGGATTCAAAATCCTTGGTGCCGACCGTGGTCTGATCGTTGCGCGCGGCGAGCAGGGCCGCCTCGTTCACGAGGTTGGCGAGGTCCGCGCCGGCAAACCCGGCTGTCCTGGCGGCCACGACCTTCAAATCCACATCGGGTGAGATCTTCACGGTCCTCGCGTGGATGCGGAGGATCGCTTCCCGTCCTTTGATGTCGGGCTTGTCGACGAGCACCTGCCGATCGAAACGCCCCGGACGCAGAAGAGCGACATCGAGCACTTCGGGCCGGTTCGTCGCGGCCATGATGATGACGCCCTTGCGGGAATCGAAGCCGTCCATTTCCGCGAGCAGCTGATTGAGCGTCTGCTCGCGCTCCTCGTGACTGCCGAAGGGGCTCTGCGTGCGCGCCTTGCCCAGCGCATCAAGCTCGTCGATGAAGACAATACAGGGCGCTTTCGCTTCGGCCTGCTGGAACAGGTCGCGGATGCGCGCGGCGCCTACACCGACGAACATCTCGACAAATTCCGATCCGCTCATGCTGAAAAACGGCACGTGCGCTTCTCCGGCCACGGCGCGCGCCAACAGCGTCTTGCCCGTGCCCGGCGGGCCGACGAGCAGCACGCCCTTCGGAATCCGTCCGCCCAGGTTCGTGTACTTCTTCGGAGTCTTGAGGAACTCGACGATTTCCTTGAGCTCGTCTTCGGCTTCATCGACCCCCGCGACGTCGCTGAAGCGGACTTTCACCTCGTCGTCCGCGTAGATCTTTGCCTTGCTGCGGGCAAACGACATCACGCCGCCTTCGGCGCTTCCCATGCGTCGAAAGAAGAAGCCCCAGATGGCGACGATGAAGACGATCGGAAGGAGCCAGCTCAGGAGGTCGGGCAGCCAGCGGTTGACGAGATCGCCGCTGTACTTCACGCCGCTCGCATCGAGTTCCTCGGCCAGCTTGGGGTCTTCGATACGCGTGGTTGTGAACTTGTCCGACTGCTTGGAGTCCTTCGTGACCGCCTGTTTCAACGTGCCCCGGACGAGCTGGTCGCCAACGACCACCTCGGCCACCGCGCCACTTTTCACGAGAGACTTGAACTCGCTGTACGGAATCTGATGCGCGGCCGGGAGGAAGCTCGACCAGAGGCCTTGCGCCAGGACGAGCAGCAGCAGCAGCGCGAGGCCGTACCAAAGTGTCGACGGCGGTCGCGTATTCAGCGGCCCCTTTCCGCGGCGATCGGTGGCGCGTGGTGTCTGCTTGAAAGGTGGCATTATGTGTTGACCGCCTCGCGTTTCTCGAACTGCAATGCACCGTTCCTGACGTCCACGATGATGGTGTCGCCTTCCCCGAAGGTTCCCTCCAGCACCCGGAGTGCGAGCGGATCGAGCACGCGGCGCTGAATCGTGCGCTTGAGCGGCCGTGCCCCGTATGCCGGATCATAACCTTCCCGCACAATCTGGTCCTTGGCGGCATCGGTGAGCTGCACGTGGATTTTCCGTTCGGCCAGGCGCTTGATCAAGCCGCCCAGCTGAATATCGATGATCTGCTTCATGTGGTCGCGGCCGAGCGCATGGAAGAAGATGATTTCGTCGATGCGATTCAGGAACTCCGGCCTGAAGTGCGACCGCAGCGCGTCCATGACGTGTCGCCGCGTCTCTTCGTCGAGCGAGGCGGAGCTCTCGATATTGTGGCCGGCCGTATCGGCGATGAACTGGCTGCCGAGATTCGACGTCATGATGACCACGGTGTTCTTGAAGTCGACCGTTCGGCCCTTGCCGTCCGTCAACCGCCCATCGTCCAGCAGCTGCAGAAGCACATTCAGAACCTCGGCGTGGGCCTTCTCGACTTCGTCGAGGAGCACGACGGCGTACGGACGCCGGCGCACGGCTTCGGTCAGTTGTCCGGCTTCCTCGTAGCCCACGTAACCAGGGGGCGCGCCGATCATCCGCGACACCGTGTGCTTCTCCTGATACTCCGACATGTCGATGCGCACCATCGCCTGCTCATCGTCGAACAGAAACTCGGCGAGCGCGCGGCCGAGTTCGGTCTTGCCGACGCCGGTTGGGCCGAGAAACAGAAAGCTGCCAAGCGGCCGGTTCGGATCCTGGAGGCCGGCCCGTGCGCGACGGATCGAGTTGGCCACGGCGGTGATCGCCTCGTGCTGTCCAATCACCCGATGGTGCAGCCGCTCCTCCATGTGAATGAGTTTCTGGACTTCGCCCTCCATCAACCGGCTGACGGGGATGTGGGTCCACTTGCTGACGACCTCGGCAATGTCCTCCTCGTCCACCTCTTCCTTCAGCATGCGCGGTCCCTGCTGCACGCTCGTCATCCGGGCTTCCGCCTCCTTGAGCCGGCGATCGAGATCAGGCACCTTTCCGTATTGCAACTCCGAGGCCTTCGTGTAGTCGCCGCTCCGTTGCGCTCGCTCGATCTCGAGGCGGACGGTTTCCAGTTCCTCGCGCAGCGTCCGCGCCTGCTGAATCCCCTCCTTCTCCTGTTGCCAGCGCGACGCGAGTCGGGCGCGGTCTTCCTTGAGGTCGGCCAGTTCCTTGTCGAGCTTCCCCAGACGCTCGACCGATGCCTTGTCCTTTTCCTTGCGAAGCGCTTCCCGCTCGATTTCGAGCTGCATGATCCGGCGCTCGATCTCGTCGAGTTCCACCGGCATTGAGTCGATCTCCATGCGGAGCTTCGAAGCGGCTTCGTCCACCAGGTCGATGGCCTTGTCCGGGAGGAACCGATCCGCGATGTACCGGTTGGACAGGACGGCCGCCGCCACCAGGGCGGAGTCCTTGAACGTCACCCCGTGATGGATTTCGTAGCGTTCGCGCAATCCGCGCAGAATGCTGATGGTGTCTTCCACGGTGGGTTCGTCGACCAGCACGGTCTGGAAGCGCCGCTCGAGCGCGGCGTCCTTCTCGATGTACTTGCGGTATTCATCGAGTGTTGTGGCGCCGACGGTGTGGAGCTCGCCGCGGGCGAGCATCGGCTTCAGCATGTTCGACGCATCCATCGATCCCTCGGACGCCCCGGCGCCGACCACCGTGTGCAGCTCGTCGATGAAGAGAATGACCTGGCCCTCGGAATCGGTAATCTCCTTGAGCACCGCTTTCAGGCGTTCCTCGAACTCACCGCGGTATTTGGCGCCGGCGACGAGCGCGCCCATGTCGAGCGCCACGATCCGCTTGGACTTGAGTCCTTCGGGAACGTCACCCCGGATGATGCGGCTCGCCAGACCTTCGACGATGGCGGTCTTGCCGACGCCGGGTTCGCCGATGAGGACCGGGTTGTTCTTCGTGCGCCGTGACAGGACCTGGATGACCCGGCGAATCTCTTCGTCCCGGCCGATGACCGGGTCGAGCTTGCCTTTGCGCGCCAGTTCGGTGAGGTCGCGGCCGTAGCGCTCGAGGGCCTGGTAGGTGCTTTCGGGATTCTGGCTCGTCACGCGCTGCGATCCGCGAACGCTCGTGAGGGCAGCGAAAATCTTGTCGCGCGTGAGGCCGCGATCGGTCAGCAGCTTCGCGGCGGGGGAGCGTCCCGTCTCCG
>JBGOTP010000200.1:0-9415 GCA_041476545.1 Vicinamibacteria bacterium
CCCTTGAGTTTCACCGGCTGGAAGTACGTACCGTCGTCGCCAAGCGGCTTGACGCCCCACTGTTTCAGGTGGTCCGCCACGTACGACGCGGCGAGGCCAAAGCCTTCGGTGAAGATCTGGCGTCCCTGGAGCTCGTCGGAGGCGAGATAGGTGAGCCACTCTTTCATTTCAGCGGGGCTGACCTGCGCGTACTTGATGCCTCTGGCCGGCTCCGGCGCCTGCGCCAGCAGGCGCCACGACGGCGCGAAGGCGGCGGCAAGAAGCGCGGCAGTGAAGGCCGATGCGGCCAGACGAAACGCGAAGTCGAAAGACGTCTGACGATACCTGCGTGTCACTCCAGCCTCCTCAAGACGATTGGCAAGCATAACCGAGCAGGGCCGGTGGCGACAGGGCGGGTGGGCAGGCGGGGCGGGCGGGGCAGATAAGGATTGGGGCGGCGATTGGCGTATCATCAAGGCACATGCCCCGCACGTTCCAGGCACGGCGATGGAAGCGACCGGTCCTTCTCGGCGTCATCCTTCACCTTGTGTTCCTGGTGACGACGCCGTTCGAGCACCACGATCTCCTCTGCCATCTGAAGACGCCGCTGCACTGCACGGCGTGCGCCTCGAGTCCACTGAGCTCGGACCCCCATACGCTGAGGATTCCGGTTCAGGCGCGGTTGATGGACGCGGGGCGGGCGGTCGCATTTGTCCTTGTCGTCCAAGGCACGATCCTTCCCGTTCGCTCTACCGGCCGATCCCCACCCGCCCTCTCCATCTTCATCTGAATCTGGCGTTGATCCGGTTGGAGCCGGCTTCCACCGATCTCGAGGTGATAGAAGCCCGCTCTCACGGGTTGTTGACGTCACAGACTTTCGTGAAGAAACCGTGGGCACGCGCGCGTGCTGACGGGTGGAGGGGCTATGAGAGTGTCGCGGATGTCATGCATTCCGCTTGCGATCGTCGCGTTCGCCGCAGCGCCATTGCCGCTCTGGGCGCAACAGTTGTCACAGGCGCAACAGTCCCAACAGGCGGACCCTGCCGCTGCAGAGACGTTGCGGCAGGCCATGGCACAACTGCGGGCGGACTTCGAGGCGAGGATGGCCGCGCTCGAGGCTCGACTCAACGCGGTCACCGGTGGCGCCGTACCTGCGGAGCCTTCGGCAGGCGCGGTTCCCGCGACTGCGGCGGGCGTGCAGGCGACGCCGGGCGCTGCGGGCGCGGGCGATTCGAGCGGGCTCCTCGCGGCGAGCGGTGGGGCGTCTGCCGCATCGAAGGTCTTCAACCCCGACATGGCCGTCATCGGCAACTTTCTGGGTGCGACGGGACGGAACCGTGTGAATCCGGGTCCGACGCTGCAGATGCAGGAGTCTGAAGCCTCGTTCCAGGCTGTCGTGGATCCGTACGCCCGCGCAGATTTCTTCTTGTCGTTCGGCGAGACCGGAGTCGATCTCGAGGAAGGCTTCATCACCTTCCCGGCTCTTCCGGGTGGATTGCTCGTGAAGGTCGGCAAGATGCGCGCGTCGTTCGGCAAGGTCAACGCATCGCACACCCACATCCTGCCGTGGACCGATCGGCCGCTCGTCACCACCAATCTGGTCGGGGGGGACGAGGGCATCGCCGACGCGGGGATCTCGGTCGCCCGGCTGATCCCCAACCCATGGTTTTTCCTCGAAGCCACGGGTCAAGTGTTCCGCGGCGACTCGGGCGATGTCTTTCGATCGAGCAAGCGCAGCGACGTCAGTGTCGTCGGCCGCCTCCGCGGGTATCAGGACATTTCCGAGTCCACCAACCTCGATGTCGGTGCCTCGTACTCCCGCGGCCACAACGCGTCCGCGAATTCCTGCGGCCCCGGGTGCGTCGTCCTCCTGACCACGCAGGACATCCGAGGGTTCAAGGCCGAGTTGTTCGATCTCGATGCCACGCTCCGGTGGAAGCCGCTGCAGCGATCGATCTATCACTCCTTCATCGCCCGGGCGGAGGGCGTCTTGAGCCGGCGCGAGCAGCAGAACGGGCGGCAGCATGCGAGGGGCTTTTTCGTGTCGGGCGACTATCAGGTCGCGCGGCGCTGGTTCACGGGCGTCCGCTACGACGCGTCGGAGCGCGTCAACGATCCGTCGGCCCGGGATACGGGAGGGTCGCTCGTCCTGACGTACCGGCCGAGCGAGTTCAGCCAGGTCCGTGGTCAGTTGCGGCGCACCAACTTCGCGGAAGGCCTGACGGCCAACGAGGTCCTGTTCCAGTTCCAGTTTGCGATCGGTGCGCATGGTGCACATCCGTTCTGATGTGAGATCTGTGCATTTCGTGATCTTCGTGACTTCGTGATGTGCAGTTGATGAAAGGTTGCATATGAAGATGAAGTACATCGCGGGTTTGTTCGTTCTCCTGTTGGCCGCGGGTGCGCCAGCGCGCGCGCAGGGCAAGTTGAACGTGGTGGCCACGACGGAAGACCTGGCATCCATTGCGCAGGACATCGGGGGTGATCGCATCTCGATCGACTCCATCGCGAAGGGCTATCAGGATCCGCACTTCGTGGAAGCGAAGCCCAGCTTCATTCTGAAGCTCCAGCGGGCCGACCTTCTGATCGTCGTCGGGCGCGAGCTGGAAATCGGCTGGCTGCCGCCGCTCATTCAGCAGAGCCGCAACGCGAAGATTCAGGCGGGCGGTAGCGGGTATCTCGATGCATCGTCGCAGGTGAAGATCCTGGAGATTCCTCAAGGCGACATCACGCGCGCGATGGGTGATGTGCATCCGCTCGGCAACCCGCACTACTGGCTTGACCCCGAGAACGGCAGGGGAATCGCGCGCACGATTGCGGCGAAGCTGTCGCAACTGAGACCGGCGGATAAAGCGTACTTCGACCAGCGGCTGGCGGATTTCTCGACCCGGCTGACCGCGGCACAGACGCGGTGGCTCGCGACCATGGCGCCGTACAAAGGTCTCAAGGTCGCCACGTATCATCGGTCGTTTCCGAATTTCACAGACCGGTTCGCGCTCGAAGTCGTCGGGTACGTGGAGCCACGGCCCGGCATTCCGCCCTCACCGAGCCACACGCTCGAATTGATTCAGGAGATGAAGCGGCTGAACGTCAAGATCATCCTCGTTGAGCCGTATTTCGACCTGAAGACGCCCAACGCGATCGCCCGCGATACCGGCGCCAGCGTTGTCGTGCTCGCGCCGTCGGTCGGCGGCGTGAAAGACGCGACCAATTATTTTGCGCTGTTCGACTACGACATCGCGACCCTGGTGGCCGCCATCAAAGCGAGCGGAGCGAAGTAACCATGGACATGAGCATGCTTACGTTTCTGGCGCCGTGTTTCGTGGCCAGTCTCGTCATCGCCGGCATTCACGCCTACCTCGGGATCCACGTCGTTGAACGCGGCGTGATCTTCGTGGATCTGTCGTTGGCGCAGATTGCCGCCTTCGGTGCGACGATTGCGCTGCTGATGCCATGGTCCGGCGACGATCCGCATGGCAACGCGGTGTACTGGACGAGCCTCGCGTTCACGTTTCTCGGTGCCGCCATCTTCGCGACGATTCGCAGCCGTCGTGCACGCATTCCCCAGGAGGCAATCATCGGCATCTCGTACGCGGTCGCGTCGGCGGCGACGATTCTCGCGATGAGCAAGTCCAGCCATGAGGGAGAACACCTCAAGGACATGCTCGTGGGGAACATTCTCGCCGTGTCGTGGACGGAAGTGTGGCAGACGGCGGCGCTCTACGTGGTCATCGGTCTGTTCCACTTCGTCTTCCGGAAGCGGTTCCTGGCCATCTCGATGAATCACGAGAAGGCCGAAGGGGAAGGCGTGTCGCTGCGATTGTGGGACTTTCTGTTCTACGCGTCATTCGGTTTCGTGGTGACGCGGTCGGTATCGATCGCGGGCGTCCTGCTCGTCTTCTGCTATCTGATTGTCCCGTCGGTCGCCGCGATGCTCTACGCCGAAAAAATCGGCACACGTCTCGCCATCGGCTGGGGCATGGGAACCGTCGTATCGGCGCTCGGCGTGTACCTGTCGCTGATGCTGGACATGCCGACCGGCGCGACCATTGTGTGTACGTTCGGCCTCGTCTTGATTATCATGGCGGCCGTCCGCCCGCTCGTCCAGCCATCGCGGGCCTGATCGCCGCGAGGTAACGGAGATTGCGGAAGCAACGGATTGGCACAGAGGAACGGAGAAACGGAGATTCCTTTGGGTAAGATCTTGAGCGGCACGCATTTGAGACTCCGTTTCTCCGTTGCTCCGTGTGGACCCGTTCCCTTCGCCTCCTCCGTTGTCTCCACCCATGAGATGTCGTAGCTGCGGCACCGAGATCGCCGAGAAGGCGCTCATCTGCTATCGATGCGGGAACGCGACCACCGAGGCGAAGTTCAAGCCGGCGGCCTCGTATGGCCGCATCAGGGCCATGGCGTACCGCCTGCTTCTGGTCGCGCTGGTTCTGCTGGTCGTGGTCGAGGGGGCAATCTGGTCTGGCTACCATGTGCCACAGGTCCGCGATTGGGTCGCCCATGCCGCGATCCTGACGGTCGCCGGGTTACTGGGGGCTGTTGCCGCGGCCGGCCGGGCGGCCAGGCGACGGTGATAAACTCGGCGCTATCTATGGATTCCTTCGCATCCGTCCGTCACGACTGGACCGTCGGCGAGATTGAATCGATCTACACGGCGCCGCTGCCCGATCTCGTCTTTCGCGCGCAGACCATTCACCGCGCACATCACCGGGCTGATGAGGTGCAGGGATGCATGCTCCTCAGCATCAAGACCGGCGGCTGTCCCGAGGACTGCGCGTACTGTCCCCAGTCGGCGCACTATAAGACCGCGGTCACGCGAACGGACCTTGTCGGCCTCGACGAGCTCACCGAGGCCGCGACCCGCGCGCGCCAACAGGGTGCAACGCGCTTCTGCATGGGCGCGGCGTGGCGCGATGCGCCGGATGGACCGGACTTCGAGCGCGTCCTCCAGATGGTGCGCGTCGTCCGCGATCTCGACATGGAGGCCTGCTGCACGCTTGGAATGCTCAACCAGGAGCAGGCCGACGCGCTCGCCGCGGCAGGGCTTACGGCGTACAACCACAATCTCGATACCTCGCCAGAGTTCTACGGCACCATCATCACGACCCGCACCTACGACGAACGGCTGGCCACGCTGGCGCGCGTCAGGCGGGCGGGCGTCACCGTCTGCAGCGGCGGCATCATCGGCATGGGTGAGGATCGTCCGGTCCGCTATGGCCTGTTGCGCCAGTTGTCGTCGCTCGATCCTCATCCGGAAAGCGTGCCGATCAATCTGCTCGTGCGCGTGGACGGTACGCCGCTGGCGGACGTGCCGCCGGAGGATCCGCTTGAACTCGTGCGGACCATCGCTACCGCCCGCATTCTCATGCCGCTCTCGTTCGTGCGATTGAGCGCAGGGCGTCTCTCGCTCACAGACGAGGCGCAGGCCCTCTGCTTTCTGGCGGGCGCCAACTCCGTGTTCCTCGGCGACCGGCTGTTGACGACGCCGAATCCCGGAGCCACGCATGACGAGCGGCTGCTCGACCGCCTTGGCATGCGGCTGAGCGTTGCCACCGATGTAGGCCCGACCTTCAGGTCGGGCGATGTGCCCGCCACGCCGGGTCATGCGTCGGCGAATGTCCGCGGATAATTCCCTCGAAACGCGCGTGCGCGCGCGGCTGGCCGACTTGCGGTCGCAGGGTCTCTTGCGATCGCTCAGGCCGCCCTCCGGCATCGACTTCTGCTCGAACGACTATCTGAATCTCTCCAGTCATCCGCGGTTGACCGCAGGCCTCATCGACGGCGTGGTGCGCGAAGGGTGCGGTAGCACGGGCTCGCGACTGTTGAGGGGAGAGCGGGACTGCTTCGACGCAGTCGAGCGACGGTTCGCGCGCTTCAAACGCACCGGTCGCGCGCTGTACTTCGTGGCCGGGTATCTGGCCAATATCGCAGTGCTGAGCACCCTCCCCGAAGACGGAGACGTCATCTTCTCGGACGAACGCAACCACGCGAGCCTTATCGACGGCGCTCGTCTCTCGCGGGCGAGGACGCAGGTCTTCCCGCACAACGACCTAGCGGCCCTCCGCCGGTTGCTGCGTGAGCGCAGCGCGAACGGTGACAGCACTGGCGCTGCTGACAAGGCTGGCCATGCTATTGGTGGCCTGCGTTTCATCGTCGTCGAGTCGCTCTTCAGTATGGATGGCGATATGGCGCCGCTCGCCGAGTACGCGTCGATGGCGCGGGAGACTGGCGCGGTGCTTGTGGTCGACGAGGCCCATGCGGTTGGGATCTACGGCGAGCGCGGCAGCGGTCTGATTGAAGAGGCGGGAATCGCGGACGCGGTCACCGTCTCGATCAATACGGCAGGGAAGGCACTCGGCGTGAGCGGGGCGTTCGTGGCCGGACCCTCGTGGGCCATCGAGTATCTCGTGCAGCGCGCGCGGCCGTTCGTGTTCTCGACGGCGCCGCCGCCAGCGCTGGCCGATGCCCTGGACGCGAGCCTCACCGTTGTGGAGGAGGAACCGGAGCGACGCGAGCGTCTCAAGGCGCGGTCGACGCATTTCCGCGCACGTCTGGCGGCCGTGGGCATCGACGTTCCGCAGGGTGTCTCTCAGATCCTGCCTATCGTCATCGGCGACAACGCGCGTGCGGTGGCCGTGGCGGATGTGCTTCAGGCCGAAGGATTCGATGTGCGCGCGATCCGTCCTCCGAGCGTGCCGTCTGGGACAGCGCGCCTGCGAATTGCCGTGAACGCCGGTTTGTCTGAAGACGTGATCGATCGGTTCGTTGAGGTCCTGGCGGCGGCGCTGAAGGAGATGGGCCTCTGCGCGGCCTCTTCGTAACGGGTACCGATACGGGCGTCGGGAAGACCGTCGCCTGCGCCGCGCTCATGCACCGCTTCCGTGCTGCGCCCCCCGGTCCGGCCGTGGCGTCCGACCGTCCAATTGTGTCATCCGACTTTAGTCGGACCAGGGGTCCGCTGCGCTACTGGAAGCCGATTCAAACCGGATTCGATGTGGACGACGCCGAGGGCGACGACACGAGCGAAGTGCGGCGGCTTGGCGCGTGCAGTCCGGACGAGGTCGTGAATGCGGGCGTGCGGCTGCGGCATCCCGTCTCGCCGCATCTGGCTGCACGACTGAGCGGCCAGTCGATCGATCTTGAAGCGCTGATCGACGCCGTCAGGCCGCAGACGGTTGAGGGGCGGTGGATCGTTGAAGGCGCGGGGGGCGCGCTGGTACCGGTGAATGACACGGCGCTGATGATTGACGTGATGCTCGCGCTCGGCCTCCCGGTCCTGATTGTGTCGCGTACGCGGCTTGGTACGATCAACCACACACTGCTGACGATTGAGGCTCTGCGCTCCCGATCGCTGACTGTGGCCGGCGTTCTGATGGTTGGCGAGCCAGGCGCTGCGAATCGCGAAGCGATTGAAACGTACGGTCGCGTTGTCGTCGTCGGCGAGCTCCCGCCCATTGACCCCCTTACCCCGGAAGCACTCGGCAACTGGGCGCGCGCGGAACTCGATCGAGACGGCCGATTGCCGCTGTGAACCTCGTGAACCCCGTGAACCCGTGAACCCCGTGAACCCCGTGAACCCCGTGAACCTCGTCTCCCGCGATCGCGCCGTGATATGGCATCCCTACACCCAGATGCTGACGCGGCCCGATCCCCTTCCGATCGTCAGGGGCGAGGGCGTCTATCTGTATACCGAAGATGGAAGGCGGCTGCTCGACGGCACGTCCTCATGGTGGGTCAACATCCACGGTCACTCGCATCCACGACTGAACGAGGCGCTGGCCGCTCAGGCGCAGGTTCTCGAACATGTCGTCTTCGCCAACTGCACGCACGCGCCGGCGATCGATCTGGCCGAACGTCTGCTGCGTGTGGCTCCACGGGGACTCTCGCGGGTCTTCTATTCCGACAACGGGTCGACGGCCGTGGAGGTCGCGCTGAAGCTGGCCCTGCAGTACTGGTCGAATCGAGGCCAGCCCTCGCGGAAGACCTTCATCGCCCTGCACCACGCCTATCACGGCGATACCGTAGGAGCGATGTCGGCAAGCGAGGACTCGGTCTTCACCCGGCCATTCGCGCCGATGCTGTTCGACGTCGTCCGCGCACATGCGCCGTACTGCTACCGCTGCCCGGTCGGTCTCGAACGAACGAGTTGCCACATCGAATGTCTGGGAACGGCCGGTTCGCTCGACGCGGGCGCGGGGACTACGGGCGCATCGAACACCGGCGCACCGAGCAGTGCATCGAACCCCGGCACGCTGGAGTCGCTATTGATGGAGCACGGCGATAGGGTTGCCGCCGTGATCGTCGAGCCGATGCTCCAGGGGGCGGGCGGGATGATTGTCTGGCCGAGGGAGTTTCTCGCTGGCGCGCGCGCGTTGTGCGACCGCTTCGGCACGCTACTTGTGGCCGACGAAGTGCTCACCGGTTTCGGGCGAACGGGACGGATGTTCGCGTGTGAGCACGCGGAGGTGGCGCCCGACATCATGTGCCTGTCGAAGGCACTCACCGGGGGCTACATGCCGCTTGGCGCGACCATCACGACGGAAGCAGTTTACGATGCATTTCTCAGCGAGGATCGGACCCGGACGTTCTTTCACGGTCACTCGTTCACGGCGAACCCGCTGGCTTGCGCCGTCGCCGTGGCGAGTCTTGATCTCTTCAACGAGTCCGACGCCTTGGGGAAGGTGCGCGCGCTCGAACAGTGGCTGCGCGACGGTCTCGACCCGCTGCGGGCGCTCCCGCCGGTCGGCGACATCCGCATCATCGGTGGGGTTGGCGTTGTCGAACTGGTTGCGGATCGGGCGACGAAGTCGACCGGCGGGTATCTCGATCAGCTGGGCCCACGTCTGACGGCGGCCTTCCTTGAGCGCGGGTTGCTGCTGAGGCCTCTCGGCAACGTGCTCTACGTCATGCCGCCATATGTCATCACCGAGTCGGAGACCGCGTGGATGATCGATCAGATAGCTGGCGTCTTGAAGCATCTCCCGTTCGCGTAGCGTTCAGTCCCGTTCGCGACGAACTTCAGGGGATTCGCCCGTGGGATCCACTCGTCTGAACGCCTCGCAACCGCGCGTAAGTGGCCAGCACGATCAGAGCAGCCGATACAGCGGCCATGACGAGAAGCGCCGTGCCGATCGATTCGCCCGCGTGCGCGGCTGGCAGCAGGCGCTCGTAGGCGCGGCCAGTCGATCCAATCAGTTCCAGCGCGGCGTTCACCGGCGCCGCTGAGGGCCAGAGCGCCCGCGGATGATTCCAGACGACCGCGTCGATCACCAGTTGCGGCATCAGAAGCACCACGGCCGCGATTCGAATCGCGCGATGGCGCAGCGCATCGGCGATGGCGACCATGAAGAGGGGCATCAGCGGCACGATGTAGCGGGCGGCGGGCGAGAACCCTGCCCACCATCCATGCGTGAACGCCGCGGCCGGC
>JBGOTP010000201.1:0-9378 GCA_041476545.1 Vicinamibacteria bacterium
ACCGAAGCCGCGTTCTCGAAGCCGTGGCAGACGCCGTCCGTTCAGGCCCAACTGCGCCAGGTGGGATTCGAACAACCGGAACAGATCGGCGCGACGTTTGTCGGCGACGCCGGGTTCGTACGGAGCCTCGTGGCCGGCACGCCGCCTTTGACCGACGACTTCCCGCATCGCCTGATTCCGGTCCCAGGCCGGCCATCGCTATCGGATCCGCGCTACGTCATCGATCGTTCCGTGGTCGATCGCTATCAGTCCGTCCTCGATCCCGCCCGTGCGCGTCAAGCGTTTCAGTCGTCGTCACTGATTCGGCGTTTGTGGCCCGCGTCGCTCATCGACCGGTCGCTCCCGTTCTTCGATCGGCAGCGGGTGATCAACCGCGTGCTCTGGGAGGGAGGGCGACCGCTCCGGCAGATCGAGGATCTGCATGCCGTGCTGACCGAAACCTCCCTTCGCACGCTGCCGCTCTGGATTCTCGGGAGCGACGAGGTGAAGCAGCGGATCGCCGAGTCCACCGACGATGGGTCGGGGAGCATGGAGTACGCGCGGGGACTGCGTGCGCTGACCGGGCGGGACTATGCGAGCGCGGCGTCAATGTTCGCGCGCGCCGAACAACGCGGCCTTCACAGTCCCACGGTGCGCCCGCTGCTCGTCTACGCGCTCTGTCTCGCTGGTCGAGCCGACGAAGCGCGCGCGATCGCGCACGGCATCGATCCGCGCGACGAGGATCAGCAACACTTCTTGGAGTGGGCGGGAAAAAAATGGGGGCTCAGGTGATCCGAATGGTTCATTCGGCTCCCGAGCCCCCGGCGTTCGACTTCTAACTTCTAACTTCTAACTTCTAACTTTTGACTTTTGACTTTTGACTTTTGACTTTCCCATCGTCCCCTAGAAGTCCACCTGCGCGCCCAGCTTGAGCAGTCGTCCCTGCAGAATCTGCGTCGGCGTCCGCCAGGCGGTGCCGAACGTATTGTTCTGCGAGAGAACCGCGCTGCTGTTGAACAGGTTGTACAGGTCGGCGGATCCCGAAATGCGAGTGCGGCCGATTTTGAAGTTCTTGCCGACCCGCACGTCGAGTTGCGTGAAGCGATCGCCGTAGAGCGCGCCCGGCGCGATGAGCGCCACGGTCGAAGATCCGCCCGTCGGCGTACGGCCGAGCGTGGAGTTAGCCAATTGATTCGCGGCGTTGATGACGTAGCTCGCCGTAATCTGTGGCCCGGGCCGGTTCTGCAGCGTGGCGCTCGTTGTGATACCCCACCATGGAAGCGGGTAGCTGGCGAGTCCCTTCCAGTCCGGCTGGAACGGCGGCCGAACGTGGCAATACACCTTGCTCGGGTAGCCCTGCGTTGCGAGCGTGCCAGCGCTCGACGCGAGCACGCCGGCGACCGGCGCATACGACAGACTGGCCTTTCCGATGACGTCGCAGGCGTCGGTCACCTCGTGGCCAAGGCTGACGCCGCCAGACGCCACGCCGCCCCCCTTGAACCGTGCGCTGAGGTTGACGTCGTACCCGGTGAACACGTCGGTCGCCTTACCGAAGTTGCTGGCACGCGTCACGTTGTAGAACGGTGCGACGGCAGCGAAACTCCCCTGCAGATTGGTGAAACCGCACACCTGGGCCGTCCCGTTCGGAAGCGTGTAGCCGTTGTTGGTCGCCGTGGCCGGCGTGGCACAGAATGTGTCGTACGCCGTGGGCGGCTGCGTGGTGTTCTGGCTGGCGACGAAGTTGCCGAACCAGTGGCGGGTGTACTGGAAGTCCACCGCGAGTCGCGGAAGGATCGCGTGCTGCACACCAAGCGCGATCTCCTGGTCGTTGGGACGGACCCCGAACCCCTGTGTGATCGACTTATCGTAAGCGGCGGCGACAGCCGACGACCCGAGCGGCGCGCTCAGTGCGCCGCAGATGTCGCCACCGCTGCCAGACAGGTCTTGCGCCGCGGTATTTTTCAGGTCGCAATCCGGGACGAAATTGCCGTTGACGTCGGCCCAGGACCGCGACGCGCTGTTGATCGACGTGTTGACGGGGTTGTTCAGCGTCGCCATGTTCACCGAATCGCTCGCGACGTACTTGCCGTAGTTGGCCCGGACGACCGTCTTAGCGTTCCCGAACAGATCGTAGGTGGCCCCGATCCGTGGCGACAGGTCCTTCCAGTTCGGCACGTTGTAGAGCGCGTCGACGTGCCGCGCCGCCACGAACGTGCTCGCCGGTATGTCCTGCGCCGGGACGTAGGCGTTGTGATAGTCGAACCGGAGGCCAGCGTTGAGCGTCATGCGTTTGATCGTCCATCGGTCCTGCGCGTACAGGCCGAGCGCGCTCTTCAGGTGCTCCTTGTCGTAGAACGGTCGTGCGTACTCATTGACTTGAAACGGGATGCCGTTGAAGAACCACCAATCCTGCGACTGGTTGACGTCGTACTGGTACTTGCGCGTGCCCCACAAGTCCTGCATGCCGACCTTGATCGCGTGGCTGCCGGTCACGTAGTTGACGGCGGCGCGCATGTTGTATTGATGGTTGCCCCCAATAGTAAACGGTCCGAAGTTGCTGGTTGCTCCGTAGAAATAGTTGCCGATACCGACATCTAACTTCGACACCACCGCGTTAGTCCCGTAGCCGTTCACGACTTCCGGCTTTGGTCCGAAGATCCACCGCTCGTTGTAGAACGTGAATCCCCCTTCGAGCAGCACCCGCGTGGTGACGGGATTGGTCCAGGTTGCCTGGAGGATGTACTCCGGACGATGGGTGAAGCGGACGCCTGCTTCCGGAGAAACGGTTGCAGCGCACTGGTTGCAGTCGACAAGCCGCTGGTTGAAGTGTCCGTACATCGTGATCTTGTTCTTCTGGCTCGCCTGCCATGTCAGGTTGAGCGTTTCGCCGCGTGTCCACGTGTCGCCCCCGACCGCCCTCTGGGTCAAGTCCTGCGAGTTTGGCACGAGCGTCGTCGGATGGAACGCGTCGCCGTAGCTGCAGCCGGCGACCTTCGCGCAGTACTGGGGCGCCGTCGGCCTCAAGTTCTTGAACATGCCGGCAATGTAGTTCTGCGCGCCCGAGTGCCGGAACCCGCCATAGAACCACAACTTGTCCTGTACGATCGGGCCGCCGAACGCGGGATTGACATCCCAGATCTTCTTCACGCTGTTGGGTGTCGGGAGCCCCTTCGCTTTGAGGTCGTCGGTCAGGTTGTTCGACTGGAAGCTGCTGTTCGCGAAGTTGCCGAATATGTAGCCGCGGTACGCGTTGCCGCCCTCTTTCGGAACGGTGTTCGCCAGGACGCCGCTCGACCGCGACTCGGCCGACAAACCGCTCGTCGTCACGGTCATTTCCTGGACCGTACCGGTGTTGATCACAAGCGTGGTGTTGTAGCCGCCGCCCGTGTTGTTCATGTTGTTGTACGGCATGCCGTTCAGGACGAGCGGCATCTGGTCGCTGCGGCTCCCGTGGACCGACAGCGTCTGATAGCGCTGGCCGCTCGTGCCGCCAACGTCCTGGCTGGTGAGCGCGATGGTCACGCCGGGCACGAGCACGCTGAGATTCTGAAAGCTCCGCCCGGTCGGCAGCGCGTCGATGAGATCGCTCGGGAGAGACGTCCTCTGCGTGACGCTCTGGGTATCAACAATCGGGCTCTGGCCCGTCACGGTGATCGTTTCCGACACCCGGCCGACTTTCAGGTCGGTGCTCACGGGGGCCGTGAAGTCGCTCGTGACGACGATGCCCTCGCGCTTGACGGTGCTGAACCCGTCGAGCGTGAACGTGACCGAATAGACCCCCGGGGTCAAACTGATGATTTTGTATTGGCCTTCGCCGTCGGTGACGGCGGTGCGAGTCTTCTCGATGAGCGCCGGGCTGGCTGCTTCGACGGTGACGCCGGGCATCACGCCCCCGCTGGCGTCCTTGACGACGCCGGCAATCGCCTGGGCCATCGCCGCGCGCTCTCCAAGCGCGAAACAGGCCAAGGCCAGCAGGCCGAGTCTTGCCATTCTCTTCATCTGTGCCTCCTCCTCATGCGTGGCGGGGCGGAGGGCTGCCGCCTCGTCCGTAGTGTTGCGGCCAATACGCTACAGGATGGAGGCGTGCGCAGTTGTTAAAAAGTGATGTTGGTAGCCCTCGGCAACGTTTTATTGATGCAAAATCCAATTATTGATGAAAAATCCAATTTTGGTGCAGAATCCAGCTGTCGGATGCCGTCCCTCCAGCTGGCCCAGTCAGCGTGGCGTGTCCTCGTTGTCGAGGACGAGCGCAGTATCCGCGAGCTTGTCGCCCAGCAGCTGCGCCGCGCCGGCTGCGACTGCGATGCGGTCGCGGATGGGCGGGAGGGGCTGGAACGCCTGCTCCACGAACCCTACGACGTTGTCGTCCTGGATTTGATGCTGCCAGGCGTGGACGGGATGACCATCTGTCGCACGATTCGCCAACCCGGGCACCTCAATCAGAACGTGCCCATTCTGATTCTGACGGCGCGCCGGACCGAAACAGACAAGTTGCTGGGGTTCGAAGGTGGTGCCGACGACTACGTGACGAAGCCATTCGGGGTTCTCGAGCTGACCGCGCGGGTCGCCGCCCTCGCCCGGCGGGCGCAGCGCGCGCCGCTCAAGCCGGTGGTCGTCGTCCGGCGCCGGCTCTCGATCCACGGGTTGAACCTGGATCCGGAGAAGCACACGGTTCGCCTGCGGAACGCCGACGTGTCCCTGACGCCGCACGAATTCGAGTTGCTGTACCGGCTGGCGTCGCAGCCTGGTGTCGTCCTCACCCGCCAGCAGCTCCTGTCCGCGGTCTGGAACGGCCAGGCGTTTGTCACCGAGCGCAGCATCGACACACTCGTGCGTCATTTGCGCTGCAAGGTGGAAAAGGATCCCGCCGCGCCGCACTTGATCCTGACGGTGTGGGGGTATGGCTATAAGTTCGTGGATGCATAAATTGCCCTGGGCCCGGAGCCTGTACTGGCGAAGCGTGCTCGCGTTCAGCGTCTGCATCGCGGCCGTGCTGGCGGTGCAGCTGGTGACGGCGCTCGTGTGGCTCAGGAGCGCCCCCGACAGTCAACGCCTGAGCGGCTTCACGCACGCCGTTGCCGCGGACCTCGCCGGCGCCCTGGCGGCCGAACCCCGCCTGGACGTTCAGCGCTACGTCGATACGCACTATCCGAAGCCCTTTGCCTCCTTGTACATCATCATCGCCGCCGACCAGCGAGTCGTCCTTAGAGGCCCGATGCGGCCCGTGGAGGGGTCCATTCAAGGCGCGCGCGAGTTCTATCGCGACAATCCCAGTCCGGCGTCGTTGCCTGAGAGCTGGATGACCGGTGCCTACCAGACGTCGCCGATCATGGTCAATGGACGAGTCGCTGGAGGTGTCGCTGGCATCGTCCTGCAGTCGTGGAAGCAACTCATAGGCTGGAGGATGGCCGTACTGTCCGGGGCGTTGTTCCTGCTCGCAACGGTGCTGGCCGGCCGCTTTGTGTTTGGCCCGGTCGGCCGTCGCTTGACGGACCTCGGGCGCGTGGCCCAGCGGTTCGGCGCCGGAGATTTCGGCGCGCGCGCACCGGAGACGGGCACCGCCGAGATCGCCGCGCTGGCGGCGGCGTTCAATCGCATGGCCGCCGATCTTGGCGCGCGAGACGAACAGCTCAAGGCCTCGGACCGCACGCGCCGGCTCCTGCTCGCCGACGTGTCGCACGAGCTGATGACGCCGCTGACCGCCGTGCGTGCCTACCGCGAAGTACTCTCCATGAGCGAGCTGGCGCGAGACCCCGAGGCCGCCCACTGCCTCAATGTCATCGCGGACGAGACCGAGCGCCTCGAGCGGCTCATCGGCGACCTGCTCGATCTGGCGCGGCTCGAGGCGGGCGGCGAGTCGCTCGTCAGCGCCGACGTGTCGGTTGAAAATCTCATCGGTCGCGTGGCGGTGCGCCACGAGCCGGACGCGAAGGTGAAGGGTGTCTCGGTCAGCACGGCGGTCGGCGCGGGCGCGGAGATCCTCTACGGCGACGCGCTCCGCCTCGAACAGGCGCTCCAGAACCTCGCAGCCAATGCCCTGCGGCACACGCCGCCAGGCGGTGAGATTGAGTTGCGGGCCGAACTGAGCGGCGACGCCCTTCTGCTCTCGGTCCGAGACACGGGCCGCGGCATCCCCTCCGAGCACCTGCCGTTTGTGTTCGATCGGTTCTACAAGGCCGATCCCTCGCGCACCGGCGATCAGGCGGCGAGAAGCGGCCTCGGTCTGTCGATCGTCAAGGCCATCGTAGAACGGCACGGCGGAACGGTGTCGGTGACCAGTGAACCCGGCATCGCGACCGTCTTCACCATCCGGCTCCCATCGGGCATGATCGCGGCCTGACGCGTCCGAGTAAACCGGGACCGGCCAACAGTCGTCTAAGCCAGCGATGAATCTGCCAGGAGACGTTCGCCACGCGGTGCGGACGCTCGTTCGGAGTCCCGGCTTTGCGGCCATCACTATCCTGACGCTGGCGCTCGGCATCGGCGCCAACACGGCGATTTTCTCGGTCGTGAACGCGACCATCCTTCAGCCGCTTCCGTATCCCGCGCCCGAGCGGCTCGTCTTCATCTCCAGTCAGTTTCCAGAAATGGGATTCAACCAGTTCTGGATTTCCCCGCCCGAGTTCCTGGAGTTCCAGGAACGGACGCGCGCGTTTTCGAGTGTCGGAGCCTTTGCGACGGGCGAAGCCAATCTGACGGCGCCCGACCGTCCCCGGCGCGTCAACACGGCGCGGGTGTCGGCGGAGCTCTTCACGGTGCTCGGAGTGAAGCCACTGGCCGGCCGGACCTTCGAAATGCCGGAGACGCGGCCGAACGGCGCGCAGGTCGCCATCCTGTCCCACGACGTATGGCGGTCAGCCTTTGGAAGCGATCCACAGATCGTGGGTCGATCCGTCGAAATCAACGGCACGCCTCGCACGATCGTCGGGATCATGCCGCCGCGGTTCGATGTCCTGGACCGTCACGTCGACGTCTGGGTTCCGCTCGTGCTCGATCCCGCGAACCGCTTGAATCGCGGCAATCACCTGCTGTACCTGATCGGTCGTCTCTCTGGCGGCACGACGCTCGCGGGGGCGCAGGCGGAACTTGAATCACTGCTCGCTGCCTGGCCGTCGTCTATCAGCCCGGCCCCGAACGCCGCCGCTGCTGCTGCGCCTGCTCCTCCCGCGGCCACTGCGCCGACCGGTGGCGCTGGCCCTGCTCCCGCCGCTGCTCATGCGGCTGTCGCTGGTGGCTCACCTCCGCCGACCGCTGTTCCCCAAGGCGCGCCTTCGCCGAGCACGCCTCCCCGGGGCCCACACACGCCGAACGTCGATCGGCATCGGCTGCGTTACGACAGGCTTCAGGACCAGGTGGTCGGGAGTGCGAAAACGGCCGTGCTCGTGCTGCAGGGAGCCGTGGTGCTCGTCCTGCTCATCGCGTGCGCGAACGTCGCCAGCCTGCTGCTCGCCCGCGCCGAGTCGCGACACAAGGAGTTCGCCGTTCGCGCCGCGCTCGGAGCCGGACGCTGGACGCTGGTCCGCCCGTTCATGCTGGAGGCGGGCCTGCTCTCCTTTGTTGGTGGTGCGCTCGGGCTGGCGGTGGGTGTGCTCGGCATCCGCTCCCTGATTGTCGCGTTTCCTCGCGGCCTGCCGCGTTCAGGAGATGTGACGCTCGATGCCGGCGTTCTCGCGTTCGCGCTGGTCGTTGCACTCGGGAGCGCGATGATCGTCGGCCTCGCGCCGCTGCTGCATCTCTCCCCCAATGTCACGGCGACCGCGCTCAAAGAGGCGGGGCAGCGGACGACGGTTGGTGTCGGGAGGAACCGCATGCGCCGCGCGCTCGTGGCAGGCGAGGTGGCGCTCGCCGTCGCTCTCGTGACGAGTGCCGGTCTGCTCATTCGAACCGTCGTGAATCTCTCGCGTGTCGACACGGGCTTCAATCGCAGCAGGCTCGTCACGTTCGGCGTCAGTCTTCCTCCGGCGAAGTATGCCGCCGGACCGCCGATTCTGTCGTTCTATCAGCGACTGCTGGGGGATCTGCGCGCGCTGCCGGGAGTCGATGGGGTGGCCGCGATGACCGGGTTGCCGCCTTCCCGTCAGGTGGATGCGAACGACACCCGCATCGAAGGGTACACGGCGCCGCCCACGGGTCCCTTCGAGAACGTCGACTACTACCAGACCATCACGACCGACTACGTCAACACCATGGGCATTCCCATCGTCGAAGGACGCAATTTCCAGGCGTCGGATGCCGCGGGTCCGGCGGTGGTGTTGATCAACGAGACGATGGCGCGGACATTTTTTCGGAACGTGAGTCCGATCGGGCGGCGTGTGCATCCATCGGGTCCGAACACTCCCTGGTACACCATCGTTGGCGTGTTGAAGGACGTGAAGCAGGGAGGCGTCGATCAAAAGACTGGGACCGAGCTGTATTTCAACTTCGAGCAACAGGCGACCAACCGGGCGGCGTCGGGCACGATGAATGTCACCGTGCGCTCGTCTGCGTCAGTCGACCGATTGGCGGCGCCGATTCGGCGCGCCGTGGCGGGACTCGATCCCACACTCCCGGTCGTCCGGTTGCGATCCATGGACGATGTGTTCGACGAGGCGATTGGACGGTCGCGTCTGCTGGCAGATCTGCTGGGTGTGTTCTCGGCGCTGGCGCTGACGTTGGCGGCGATTGGCACCTACGGCGTGCTCTCGTACATGGTCACGGAACGGCAGCGCGAGATTGGGATCCGCATGGCGCTCGGCGCCGGGCGCAGTGTGGTGCTGCGGATGGTGCTGTCGCAGGGATTCGCGCTTACGCTCGTCGGGCTGGCGGCGGGTCTGGCCCTTGCCCTCACCATGAATCGCCTGCTGACGACGTTGCTGTTTGGCGTGGCGCCGACCGATCCGGTCACGATTGCGGCGGTGGTGACGCTGATTGCCGGCGTCTCGATGGTCGGCTGCTACCTGCCTGCGCGACGCGCCACGCGTGTGGATCCGATGATCGTGCTGCGCGACGATTAGTGCTGTTTTGTCACGATAGCCAGCGCGGACCATCGGTGCTGCTTGGCGAACCGCTCGACGCCGCGGGACGACACGGGACGCTGGCGTCAGCGCGAATTGACCGCCTTTTTCAGATTGAGTACCATGACGGGTCGCGCGTCCCACCACATTCCTCAGTAGCTCAATGGTAGAGCATCCGGCTGTTAACCGGAGGGTTGTAGGTTCGAATCCTACCTGAGGAGCCACCTTCGCGCCTTCGGCGCTCCGGCGGCCAAGGCCAACGTCGATCACCACACATCGCGAAGTTTCGCTCCGAAGAAGAGTGCGCCGTAGCCTTGGCGAAGGCGGACCTGAGGAGCCACTCCTCCTGATTCTGAACAATTCCGAACAATCGATTTCCGACCTTTTCCACGGCCACGCGCCGCGA
>JBGOTP010000202.1:0-9338 GCA_041476545.1 Vicinamibacteria bacterium
ACGCGGTGATAGGCCATGAGGCGTCCAGAGGTGACGACGCCAATCCAGATGAAGAGCAGCGAGGCCGCCAGGATCTTCCCGGTCGTGGGCACCGGCTCGGTGCCCCGGCACGCCGGATTGCCGAACACGTCACGGCGAATGCGGCGCAGGCACACGACGGCTGTCACGATGAGGCCCATCTTGATGTAGAACCCCGGGTTGCTGATTGGCTTCAGCGGGTAGATCACAAACAGCACGACGCCCGAGAGGGCATTGATCCAGAAACCCGCGAACATGAGCGGGAAGAACTTCTCCATTGGTGCGAGGGGTACGCGGGGCGCGAAGCCGAGAATCCGCAGCGAGACCGCGGCGCTGAGGCCCACGAGGATGGCCATGCCGATGGCGTGCGACGCCAGATACAAGTCGTATCCGAACAGGGTCTCGGGAGCTTTGACCCACATCGAGAAGGCGCTGTTCTCGAGCCAGTCGAAGAACTGCATGAATGTCGAGCGGGGCTCTGCAACGCCCGTACCCGGGCGGTCATCCCCATGAAATGCGTTACGTCAAGCTGGGCTCGAGTCCGAGTCTGGGGAATTTCTCCTGGTCACACGAAGAAGTTCGCGGTTCCGCGTTATCTCGGGAAACCGCCCTTCGGCAACAGCGGAACAACTCGCAGCGCGTTCTGATAGTAGAGCTTGCGCAGCACGACGTCCGGCAGATCGATGCCGTAGAGTTTCCAGAAGGCGTGGTAGTTGCGGTAGTAGTCGAAGTACTCGTCTTTCGTCTCGAACACGCGCCAGTAGTAGGGATACTCCGATGGCTGGAAGGCGTCCTTCCCGAAGAGGATGCGGTCCTGGTACTTCAGGAAGAAATCGTGCGCGGCGCGCGGCTGGCGGCCGAGGTCGTACAGGATGGCGCCGACCTCGGTGACCACATTCGGGAAGTCGTCGAGCATTTTCGCGGCGCGCCCGAGGTCGTTGGCGTGCCAGCCGAAATGCGCGGCGATGAAGCGCGTCTTCGGATGCTTCCTGAACACGTTGTTGCGCTCGTTCATGAGCGCGTCGAAGGTGACCTGGCCGGGCTGATAGTTGCGGCGATCCGGAAAGAGCGCCAGCTCGAGCCAGCGTTCGTTCTGCATGTTCGGCGGCTGAAAGAACTCCTGCGGCTCGGCCGTGTGAATGAAGACGGGCACGTCGAGGCGCGCGCACGCGTCCCAGATCGGATCGAGCGCCGGGTCGTCGACCTTCAGGCGACTGCCATCCGCTTTCCGCAGGACCAGACCCAGGCTCTTTGCGATTTCGCCGACGCCGACCGCGCCCGCGGCAATATCGGCTTCGAGTTGAGCCACGGCCCTGGCGGCCCAGCCCGGACCGACGTTTTGAAAGTTCACGCCGGTGAGGATGCGGACCCGATCGCGATTGGGGCTCGAGCGTACGGTGTTGACGGCGCGCTGCAGCGCCGCGCCCGACAGGTTGTCGGCGCTGACGAACAGACCCACATTGAGTGCGTTCAGTGAGGCGACCAGGCCAGCCAACCCGTCGGCCGACTGGATCATCTGCGCGGTGTGGCCGTGTATGTCGACGACCGGAAACTTCGCCTTCGGCACCAGGTGTTCCTCGGTGACGAGCGTGGGTTTCGGCCGGTAGTCCAGAATGCTCGGCACCGGAAACTCCGGCGTCTGACATTGTCCCGGCCGCACTTCGGTCGTACCAGCCGGGCACGGTTGTCCGGGTTGCCCAGGCTGGACAATTCGGGGCGCGGCGCCCCTGCCACGCTGTGCCAGCAGACCGACGCCGGCGGTGACGGAGAGCAGGACGACGGCGATGCTCAACGAGTGCGATACGCGCATGGAGGACTCCGACGGAACTCTACAAGAAATATTGCGGCGATGGGTTCATAATGGACCGTTATTTTATGATCAGATTCCTCCGTCGTTTCGCGCTCGTCACATCGTTGATCGTTGCCGTGGGCATTGCGCCCGAGCTGAAGCTCGGGCCCGCGAATTGGTTGCGTGCCCAGATGCGCGTCGTGCCGCTCGACGACCAGCAGGGGCACGTGGCGCTTGGGCTCGCCTTGCGCCACCTGTCCAACGCCGGCATCTTCATGCAGGCGACGGCTCATCCCGACGATGAAAACAACGGGCTGCTCGTGATGCTGAACCGCGGGCAGGGCTATCGAACCACGCTCGCAACCGCCACGCGCGGCAATGGTGGGCAGAACGAAATCGGTCCGGAGATTTTCGAGGCGCTCGGCGTCCTGCGGACCGAGGAGCTGGCGGCCCTGCACCGCTTCGACGGCGCCGAGCAATATTTCGGGCGCGCCGTGGATTTCGGCTACTCCTTCAGCATCGAAGAGACCATGGAGAAGTGGGGCCGCGACGAGATCATCGGCGACTTCGTCCACCTCATTCGCATGGTGCGGCCGGACGTGGTCATTGCACAGAACCCCGACGGAACCGGCGGCGGGCTGCATCATCAGACGACCTCTCTCCTTTCTCGCGAGGCCTTCAAGCAGGCGGGCGATCCGACGAAGTATCCGGAGCAGGTGCGAGGGGGCCTTCGTGCCTGGCAACCGAAGAAGTTCTACATTGCCGCGGGTCGCGGTGGCGGCCCCGGAGGACCCGGCGGCGGCGCGCCGCCGGCGCAGCCGCGGCAGGTCTCGATCAATCTTGCCGTCTACGATCCACTCCTTGGCAGGACCTACTCGGAGATCGGGACCGAAGCGCGCAGCATGCACAAGTGCCAGGGGCAGGCGCAGCTGCTGGCGCTCCCTGGGCCGTCGGCAACCAGCTACCAACTTGTCGAGACCGTGATTCCCGGACAGGTGCACGACGAGCGGTCGCTCTTCGATGATCTCGATTCGACCATCACGGGGCTCGCGCAGTTTGCGGGTCCGCGCCCGCCGCGCGATCTCACCTCGGGTCTCGCGGTCATCGCCTCGGCCGTTCAGAGCGCGCAAAGGCGTTTCGACTCCGAAGGCGACGAAGCCACCCTGCAGCCACTGCTGACCGGCCTTGCGGCCGTGCGCGGGCTGCGTTCCGCGTTGCGTGCGCTGTCGATCGACGAGGCGGGCCGCTTCGAGATCGACTTCAGATTGCGTCAGAAGGAAGGCGAATTCCAGCAAGCCATCCTCATGGCCAGTAGCGTGCGCGTCGAGGCGCTCGCAGACGATGGCGTGGTCGTGCCTGGACAGCCGGTGCGTGTGTCCTTGATTGTCGCGAATCGGGGCGCGACCGACGTGTCGGTCAAGGGCATCAAGTTTGACGGGTTCGAGGGCATCTCTACCTGCACGTTGACCGCGGGTGTGGGGGGAGGCCCGGGAGGCGGACCCGGTGGAGGTCGCGGGCGCGGCGGCAGCGGGCCGACGGCCGACGCGACACCGGTGTCCGTGCTCAAGAAGGATCAGGTCGCCCGGTGCACGCCGACGCTGACGGTCCCGGCGGCGGCGCGTGTGACGGAGCCCTACTGGCATCGCGCGGGCGACGCCGGCCGCTACACGTTCGACGCGGACGCGCCGTTTGGTTTGCCGTACCGGCCGACGCCCTTCTACGCGCAGGTGACGCTGGGGTTCACGGGTCGCGAGGATGTATTCGCCGGTCTGCCGATTCAGTACCGCTACGAGGGAAATATCTTCAGCGGCGAGAAGCGCGCGGACCTGCTGGTCGTTCCGCCATTTTCGGTGCGGGTTTCTCCCGAGATTGCGATCTTCCCCGCCTTCGCGGTTGGATCTTCAACCGCTTCGGCGGGGCAGGCCCGTGGCGCGGCTGGATCTTCGCCCGCTTCGGCGGGGCAGGCCCGTGGCGCAACTTCAGCGGGGCAGGCCCGCGGATCGGCGGGCGCGGCTACGCCGGGACCGGCCCGCGGGGCCACGTCGCCAACTCCGGCGAGCGCTGGCGCCGGGCCGGCCCGCGGATCTGCGCCTGTTGCCGGACGAGCCGGCGCCGCCGCAGGCGCGGCCGCCGCTTCGAGAACCGGTGCGGCTGCGCGACCGGGACGGGAGATTCGTGTCACCGTCGTGAACGATTCGAAAGGCCCGGCGGACAACGTGATCAACGTCGAGCTGCCGGCGGGCTGGAGCGCATCGCCCGCCGAGCAGGCGATCAAGTTCACCCGCGAAGACGAAGCCCAGACGGTGCGGTTCCAGATTGTTCCGGCACCGACTGTCGCTCCGGGCGTGTATCACCTCAAGGCCAGCGTGACCGCGGCGGGCGTTGCGAATCGGCGGGGCTACCAGGTGATCGAGTATCCCCACATCCGCAGACAGCACATCTATCACGACGCGGACGTGACGATGAAGGTCCTGGACGTCAAGACGGCCCCGAATCTCGCGGTCGGCTACATCATGGGTACGGGCGACGAAGTGCCGGCGGCTATCGAGCAGTTGGGCGCCAAAGTGACGCTGCTCCAGCGTGACGACTTGGCATGGGGCGATCTGTCGCGCTTTGGCACCATCGTGACCGGCATCCGCGCCTACGAGCAGCGCGAGGATCTGATTGCGAACAACAGCCGCCTCCTCGACTACGTGCGCAACGGTGGCACGTTGATCGTGCAGTACAACAAAGACGCTTTCAACGCCGCGCAGTACGGTCCCTATCCGGCGGTGGTCACCGGTGAGCGCGTGACGGACGAGAACGCGCCAGTGACTGTCCTGACCCCATCTGATCCGTTCTTCAACGTCCCGAACAAGATCACCGATGCGACGTGGCGCGGATGGATCCAGGAGCGCGGAGTCTATTTTCTGGGTGAGCGCGACTCGCGATATCGCGATCTCGTGCAGCTCGAGGATCCGTTCCCGAACAACAGAGGCGTGAAGCGGGGCGCGCTCGTCGATGCCTCGTACGGAAAAGGACGCTGGGTGTACGTGGGGCTCGGTATCTGGCGCGAGCTGTCGGTCGGTGTCGACGGCGCCTATGCCCTGCTCGCGAATCTCATCAGCATCGGCAAATAGCGATCATCGAACGGGGCGACGTGCTGAAGGGGTGACGGGGCGCGCGTATACTTGCGACGTGGAAGCCAGTGACCTCGTCACGCTCATCGGCGTCATCAGGGAGCCAATCCGGCGTGTCGCCGGCGAGCATCCGGATGTGCGGGCGGTCTACATCTTCGGGTCCCAGTCAAAGGGCGGCGCGCGGGCGAAGCGGATGGCCGTGGGCGTCTCGACTGTTTCGGCGCCGCGCCGGAGATTGGCACACCGACGGCGTTCCAGACGCGCATCCTCTATGGCGGCACGAATCCCGTCGGCACCACCCGGCAATACGACGTGGCACCGGACGGCCGCTTCCTGATCGACGTCAGTATCGGCGACGGCGGCACGGCACCCATCACGGTGATTCAGAACTGGGCCCCCAGGAGATGATACGGAGATGATGGGGAGCACATGACGGCGAAGCAGTTCTACGATTGGCAGACCGCGGGTGGTACAGACGATGTCATGCGGCTCGTCGACTGCCTGGAGCGGGCCGACGTGGTCTGGTGTGTGATCGGCGGCGTGGCCGTCAACCACTGGGCGGCGCAGCCCATGGTGACCCAGGATGTCGACTTCGTCGTGGCGTCCGATGGCATCGACCGCGCGGTCGCCATGCTCGAAGCGGCGGGATTTCGCGCCGAGCGATTCGAGTGGTCGGTCAACTTCAAGGGACGGTCGGCTGTCAGCGTGCAGCTCAGCACGGAGGACTTCTACAGGGAGTTCCCGTCCCGAGCGGTTCCGGCCGATGTCCACGGCATTCTCCTGCGAGGGGCGTCACTGCAAGACACGCTCAGCGGCAAGATCAAGGCGTGGTCCGAGCCGGCCCGGCGCCAGAGCAAGCGCCTCAAAGACCTTGCGGACATCGCCCGCCTGGTGGAAGCGCATCCCCAGCTCTGGGATTCTCTGACCGACGATCTCAAGCGGCAGGTGCAACGCCCCCAAACGTGAAGATCGTCCGCAGGGCGTCGTCCAAATCTTCAAACGTGAACGTGAACCCGAGGCGCTCAGCCTTGACCGGAACCGCGCGTTGTCCCGACAGCAGTAGCGCGTCGGCCATTTCACCGAGCAGGAGTTTCAGCGCGAAGCCCGGCGTTGGGAGGAATGCAGGTCGCCGCAGGGCGCGTCCCAGCGCTTTGGCGAACACCGCGTTGGTGACAGGATTCGGCGCGGTCGCGTTGATCGGGCCGGACACCGCAGGGGTTTGTATCGCCCAGCGCACGAGATCGATCCAGTCCTGCCGGTGAATCCACGGCCAGTACTGTCGCCCTGATCCCACCGGTCCGCCAGCGCCAAACCAGAACGGCGGCAGCATCTTCGGCAGCGCGCCGCCGTCCCGTTCCAGCACGATCCCTGTTCGGATGCAGACGACGCGTGTGGCCGCGGACATCGCTTCGGCTTCCCACTGCGAGCAGACGCGCGCGAGGAAATCGTTGCCGGGTTGCCGATCCTCGGTGGCGATCTCCTCGCCGAGCGGACCGTAGTACCCGACGGCCGATCCGCTGACGAAGACAGGCGGGGAAGTGCGAGCCGCGGCGATAGCGGCCACGAGACTCCGTGTGGCGAGCACACGGCTGTCGAGGATGCGCCCCTTCTGCGCGCGGCTCCACCGCCGCCCCGCAATCGACTCCCCCGCGAGGTTGACGATGGCCCCCGCGCCCGCGATTTCCGATGCCCATGGTCCGGTGGCGCCGTCGGGCGTCCACGCTACGAAGCGCCGCGAACCCTGCGAACCCTGCGAACCCTGCGAACCCCGTGAACCTTGTGAACCCTGTGAACCCTGTGAACCTTGTGAACCCCGTGAACCCCGTGAACCTCGTCGCGTGAGTATCACAACTTCCTGCCCCTCGCCAACGAGCGCACTGGCGAGTGCGCGACCGAGGAAACCGGTCCCTCCCGCGATGACGATTTTCATGATGTTCCTAGCCGCAGCTCTTCGCCCTTAGCCCTGATCCATTTCTTCTCAGAAGGTCTGCCGCGCCACCCACTCGCGCAGCAGCGAGTCGACCACACCGTACCTCCCGGCTTCGCGCGCGACGAGGTCGTCGCGCACGAGCGCCGAGAGAGCGGCCTGGACCGTCGACGGGCCACCGAGACGATGACGGGCGCGAACGTCAGCCGAGAGCAGCTCGCGGCCGTCCTGGAGCACGACCGCGCGCAACACGGCGCGTTGCGCAAGGGTTAGACGCTGCCAGACGGCTTCGAACACGATCTGTTGTTCAGCAAGCAGGCGCCGCAGCGCCTGGTGCAGATCGTCGAGCGTGGCGCGCCGCTTCGCCGCGGCACGCACCTGGTCCCACGTTTCGTGCGCGAGTCGCTGCACGTCGTAGGGGAGGTTGCCGGCAAGGTCGACAATGGCAGCGCCAAGTCCCGGTTCCGGGCGGATGCCGGACTTGCTAAACCGCGCCTCGATCGCCACCGCGAATTCGTCCGCTGGAATGCGGTCGAGTCGCATCACGGGTCCGGCTTTGTAAAACGGGCGTTTCGAGGAGAGCATGCGCTCCATCAGGGTCGGTTCCGATCCGGCGAACACGTAGCCCACCTCGCGCTGATGCTGAACGGCCGCGCGGAGCGCGTGCTCGACCGATCCGCCGTTGAACCCGCCGATGGCCTGGAACTCGTCGAGCGCGACGACGACTTTGCGCCTCCGCGTTTCGGCAAGACGAGCCGGCAGCGCGAAGATTTCCTCCGCGAGCCGCGAGACCTCGCGGTCGGAGCGCACGGTCGGGAAGGAAACCGTGAGGGCTCCGCGAGACGAGTCGTCTGGTGCGTAGCGGACTTCCGCGCGAGCCGAGCGAATCGCCGCGCGCAGCCAGGAGCCCTGATCCGCCCGGGCTTCCGATGCCGCCAGTGCGCGCGCGTATCCTTCGAGGAAGGCCACATACGAGCTGAACGTGCTGACCGTAACATTGACCGTGATGGCGCCACGCCGCGCCATTGCCGCCAGCGCCTGCCGGATGAGGGACGACTTGCCGTACCGGCGGGGAGAAATGAGGAAGATCTTCTGCGCCGCCGCCAGGTCGGCGACAAGACGGTCGAGTTCCTCGACGCGGTTGATGAATGCGCCGGCGGGGACGACCTCGCCGTAGACGAAAGGGTTGTCCATTACGGCAACAAACGTAGCCGTTACGTTATAGCACGTAAGGGGTCAGAGGCCGCGCTCATCGCTGGTACATGGGCGACCACACACCTGAGTTGTCTGGCGGCGCACCGCTGCTCGTCCCGGGCACGACGTTGCCGCTGTGATCGATGAAGACGGCGCCGGCGTCGAGCGAGACCGTCTTGCAGCGGCCAATCGCATCGCACATGTCCCTGGTGCCGAGCGTCGTGTTGACGCTCGACGAAGGCCGCTGTCCCGGCCGGACGCTCACGCCTTGATTGGGATGATTCAGCATCGAGAGCGTGTTCGATGCGCTGCGCGCGGCGCCCTGCTGCACCTGGAACTCCGCGTTCTGCATGGACATCACCGAGCCCGTGGTCCGCGCGACGCGCTGCTCGTACGCCGCGTTCCATTGAGGATCGTACTTCTGTGTGCCCAGCATGTGCTCCATGATGTAGCGCGTCTGCATCGAGCGCATGGGGTCGGCGCTCAGGAAGACGCCCAGGCCCTGGACAAGCCACGCTTGCAGGGCACCCGCGGCCCCGTTCGCGGTGACGAGCACGGTCACCGCCACGGCGTATCCTTCACGTGCATCGCACGTGAAGCCGGTATCGCCGGCGCTCGCGCTGGCGGTCATGCCGAACTTCGTCGCTTCCGGCTGAACGGCGGTCGCGACGGCACGAGCAAGATCCGGGCGATCGCCTTCGCTCAACCAGCGTGCATTCGGACAATGCCGTGTCGTGACCTCCAGCCGGGCGAACTGACTGCCGGGCATGTAGCGCTGCATCAGCACCGGGTCGCCCGAGGGTGTCCGAAACACGGCGCCTTCGCGCGCGCGGTTCTGCGCGACGGAGATCGGCGTCGGTACCTGGCGGGTCGTCATGTCCGCATCGCCAATGAAAATCTGCAGCTTGCCGTCCGGGCTCAGCGCCCGCACGAACGGCTGCTGTTCCTGCGGACCGACCCAGTTCAGACCACCGGTGACGTTCCAGCCTTGCGGCACCTCGAGAGAGAAGCTGTGCTCCTTGGGCTCGACCCAGTTGACGAAGCTCACGCTCGCCGGTGTCGCACCACTCGAAACCGGAGCCGGGACAGACGCGGCCTGGGGCGCCGCCGCGCGGGGCGGCGCAGCCGGTGCGCCAGCGGGTGCGGCAGCCGGCGTGCGGCCGGGAGGCGGGGTCGCGGACGATGAGCCGGTGCCGCCGACAACGGGAAGCGATCTCGGCACCTCCACCGTGTGCAGCTTGTTGTCGGGTGCCGAAATCATCAGGCGAACCGTCGTGCCGCGTGCGCCCCG
>JBGOTP010000203.1:0-9323 GCA_041476545.1 Vicinamibacteria bacterium
TGATGGCCGACCGCTTGCGAGCCGAACGCGACCATTGTCGCTTGACGGCGGCGGAGTTGCGGGCCGCGTACGCCTCGTTGGAGGCGCAAACCGAGGAGCGCCTGCGTGTCGACCGCCTGGTGACGGTTGGCCGGATCGCGTCCGGCATCGCGCACGAGATCCGAACCCCGCTCGCCGGTCTGCTCGGGTGCCTCGAAATCCTGGGAGCCGAATTCCCGCGGGCCCATCCGAAAGCCGAATTCGTCGACATTGCCTCGCGAGACATTACGCGGCTGCAGCGCGTCGTGACCGACTTCCTGGAGTTCGCCCACCCCGCGCCGCCAACCGTGCGGGACGTTGATCTCCTCCTGCTGACTGAGACAGTGGCCCGGCTCGCTCGGCCCGCGCTCGCCCGTCGTGACGTGGACCTCGAGGTGCGCGCTCCGGAGGCCATGCTCCCCGTGTACGTGGATACCGAACAGGTGCAACGAGCCCTGCTCAGCATCCTGCTGGCGTGCGTGCCTTCGCTCCGCGACGGCCGGATGGTGCTGACCATCCATCGGGTCAGCGACGTCGGGCAGATCACCCTGGACTTCGAAGGGAGCGCATCGCCGCCCGCCGCGTGGGATGTTTTTGAACCGTTCCCGGCGGCGGCCCATGGCCATGGCCTTGCCCTCGCGACGGCACGGCGTCTCATCGAGAACCAGCACGGCACGGTCCGCGCGGAGGTCGTCGACGGCCGGCTCCGCTGTGTCATCAGCCTGCCGGTTGCGAAGGAGACAACACCCGGCGAGATTGCGATCCATTCACCGGCGACGGGCGAGGCGACACGGACGTGCTGACGGTACGAGACAGACTCAAGGCGCTGGGACTGAATCTCTGGTGGACCTGGAACCCCGAGGTGATTGAGCTGTTTCAAGAGCTGGATCCCGAGATCTGGCGCGACACGAATCACAATCCCATCGCGCTGCTCGCTCGTCTGTCTGACTCAGTCCTCACTGAGCGGATCGAGCGCGCATTGCTCGAGAGCCGCATCAACTTTCACTATCATCGCCTTCAGCAATACCTGGTGGACGATGAGACGTGGTGCGCCGCGCACGCCGGCGCGCTGCGGGCGGCGCCTGTCGCCTACTTCTCGGCGGAGTTCGGTCTCCACGAATCGCTCCCCCTGTACTCCGGGGGCCTTGGCGTGCTCGCCGGGGACCATCTGAAGAGCGCGGCCGACCTCGGGATTCCCGTCGTGGGCGTTGGACTGTTCTACGCGCGCGGTTATTTTCGCCAGCGTATTGAGCCCTCGGGGTGGCAGCAGGAAGAGTACGGGCCGAGCGACATCGCGACGTTTCCGCTCGTGCACGCCGCGGCTCCTGACGGATCGACGCTGACGGTTCAGGTCGAGTGCGGGACCGAATCCTTACACGCCCTCGTCTGGATCGCGCACGTCGGCCGCGCACGCCTGGTGCTCCTCGACTCCAACACCGAGACGAATCCACCTCACTTTCGTGAGCTGACCGCAACGCTCTACGGTGGCGATGAGCTCACGCGGATCCGGCAGGAGATCCTGCTCGGCATCGGCGGCTTGACGGCGCTGCGCGCGCTGGGCATACGGCCCTCGATTCTCCACCTCAACGAAGGCCATAGCGCCTTCGCCATCCTCGAGCGGGTGCGGGAGCGAGTTGAGGATGGCCTGACGTTCGACGACGCCCTCCGGGAAACCGCGATCCAAACTGTCTTTACGACACACACACCGGTAGAGGCGGGCCACGATCGCTTCGGCGCCGACCTCGTGGAACGAGAGCTCGGGTGGCTCCGCACGCGACTCGGACTCGACGAGCGGCGCTTCATGGCGCTTGGACGGACCAACGAGAACAACGTGCAAGAGCCGTTCTGCATGACCGTCCTCGGCTTGAAGGGATCGAGGCGGCGCAATGGGGTGTCGAGCCTTCACGGTCATGTATCGCGGCGCATGTGGCGAACAGTCTGGCAGGGCCGATCCGAAGAGGACGTACCGATCGGGCACATCACCAACGGCGTGCACACCGCATCGTGGCTGGCCCCACCGATGAAACGTCTGTACGACCGTCACCTCGGTTCAAATTGGCTGTTTCACCAAGCCGATCGCAACATGTGGCAGTCCCTTTCGAGCGTGGACGATGGCGCGCTCTGGGAGACGCATACCGTCCTCAGGCGGACCCTGGTCAATTTCGTGCGCCACCGCACGAACCAGTCGTCAATGCTCGACCCGAGGGCCCTGACCATCGGATTCGCGCGCCGCTTTGCCTCGTACAAGCGAGCAACCCTGCTGCTCACGGACCTCGACCGCCTGGCGCGATTGTGCGGTGAGTCGAGCGCGCCGGTCCAATTCGTCTTCGCCGGAAAGGCGCATCCGCGCGACGACGACGGCAAGCATCTGATTCAGCGGATCGTCGAGCTTTCGCGCGACCCGACGTTTGCCGGGCGGCTCACCTTCGTCGAGGACTACGACATGAACGTGGCCCGGCATCTGGTGCAGGGCGTTGACGTCTGGCTGAACACGCCGCTCAGGCCACTCGAGGCGTCAGGAACAAGTGGCCAGAAGGTCGCGTTGAACGGGGGCCTGAACCTCTCGACGCTTGATGGGTGGTGGGCTGAAGCCTACGACGGCGAAAACGGCTTTGCCATCGGCGCCGGATCGGTCCACGCGGATCCCGCGATTCAATGGAGTCGGGATGCAGCCTCGTTGTACGACGTGCTTGAAACCGAAGTCGTGCCGCGTTTTTTCGACCTCGATGCGGCGGGGCTGCCCAGCCGGTGGATTCGGTTCATGAAGCATTCCATCATGACCCTCGCGTGGCGGTACAACGCCGATCGGATGGTCATGGATTACGTGGACGCGGGCTACCTTCCGGCGGCAGGTGGGCTGACGCGCGGATGATACAGTCCTGGCTAATTCTTCGCCGGCGCTGGCGCGCGCTCCCGGCGATGTCGAGCACCTCCTGTGTGCTCGACTCACGTCTTGCACTTGAGAGTCGCCGGTGCAGACTCTTGACGCGACTGTCGAGCCATTCCGCGGCCGACTGGGTGGCAATGAGCCGCATGCCATGCTCGGACGCGAGCGCATCGAGCAGAAGCTCGTACAGCGTGGAATACAGGTACTCGCGCACGGCGGTCTGAGCCAGATGGCGCGGGTCCGCGTACGGTGTGGCGGACGCGCGACCCGCAGGCCGTGTTGACAGTACCGGCAGGACACGTGTCGTGTGCGCGGTGAACGCGCCCACGCCGTCGAAGCGCGCCGACACGACGTGCAGGCTGCTGAACGCGCCCGTCAGATAGTCGCCAAGCACATCGTCGGCGAGCGTGAGCAGGAGGCGGCTCAGTCCTCCAACGCTCGTCACCGTCGGGTAGATCCTTGCGGGCTGGATGTTGAGGCGACGCAGCATGGTCAGCGGCCGGCGTCCGATGCAGTAGAACTGCCTGGCGCTCAGCAGGCGGTGCTCTTCGAGGGCCAGGTCCGTCACACGCGAGCTATAGCCGTCGCACAACCCCAAGTCCGCGGCGATCAGCAGGAACGCCGGTGCCGCGGCGGGCGACCCGACCTGGACGATGCCCGCAGAGGCGATCGCGCGGTCGATGCCGTCCCGATACGCGCGTGCGGCCGTCAACCCCGCGCGCGATGCGCGGAGGTGATGCGCCGACAGTGACTTCATCGCATTGACGGCTTCTCCGAGCACGCGGAGGGAGTCGAGCTTGCGGCGAAGTGTCCGTTCGCGTGTCACTGGGTGGCGCCGATCCGCGCCTCATCGAGGTACGTCTTGAACGAGTCGGCCCAACCGCTCTCTGGCAGCTTTCCAGCGTCGAGCGCGCTCACGACCGGCGCCAGCGCGGCATGGGCCCGTTCGATCGCTCGTGTCATGGCCTCGCGCGCCCGCTTCGGGTCCATCTCGTCAAGCCACCCGCTACTCACTGCCGTGAGCGTCAGCACCTGCTCCGACATCCGGCGCGACGTGAAACGAGGTTGGCGCAGCAGCTCCCGCATGACCCGGCCACGCCGGATGGTGCGCTGTGTCGAGGCATCCACATCGAGCCCGACACGGGTCAGCGCCTCGAGTTCCTCGAAGCGTGAAATGAGGATCCGCAGATTTCGGGCGGTCTTGCGCATCGCCTCGGTCTGGGCTTTTCCGCCGATCCGCGACACGCTCCGGCCGATGTCAACGGCCGGCCGCTCGTTGCGCTCGTGCCGCGCCGGATCGAGGTAGATCTGCCCGTCGGTGATCGAGATCAGGTTCGTGGGGATGTATCCCGAGATGTCGCTGTCGGTCGTTTCGACGATCGGAAGGGCCGTAACCGATCCGCCGCCGAGGTCGGCCCGGCGGACACTCGCACGCTCCAACAACTCCGCGTGCACGTGGAAGATGTCGCCAGGGAAGGCTTCACGGCCTGGAGGGCGATCCAGCAGGAGCGCCAGCGCGCGATACGCGTTGGCGTGTTTCGTCAAGTCGTCATAGACGACGAGCGCGTCCCGGCCCGCATCCCGGAACGACTCTGCTATCGACGCGCCGGCGTACGGCGCCAGGTACTGCAGACCCGGTGGCGCTGACGCAACTGCCGCGACGATCGCGGTGTTGTCCGCGACGCCGGCTGCGCTCAGATCCTCGCGCAGCGACAACACACGCGACATCGGCTGGCCGATGAGCACATACACGCATGCGACGTCGCCCGCGCGCTGTGCGGCCACGACATCGATCGCCAGGGCCGTCTTCCCGACGTCGCGGTCCCCGATGATCAGCTCCCGCTGACCGCGGCCGATCGGAATGGCGGCATCCACCGCCATTACGCCCGTGACGATCGGCTGGTCCACGTCTTTCCGCTCGATGAACTCGAGCGCCGGACGAAACAGCGAACTCCGCGCGCCGGACAGCGGCGGGCCACCGTCGAGGGGAGCACCTAGTGGATCGAGGACTCGCCCCAGTACGTCGGGACCGACAGGCAACGAGGGCAGGCGGCCGAGACCGCTGGCGCCTTCGCCTGTTGTCACGTTCGCGGCACGAGACAACAGCACGACGCCGGTCGTGTCGGCCGCGAGTTCCAGTGCCATGCCCAACGCCCCCGAGTCGAACCGCACCAGTTCCTCGGAACCGACATCATCCAGACCAGCGACCCACGCCACGTCGTCGGCCACGCGCGTCACCACGCCGCGCACCCGCAACCCATGGCTCAGGTCCAGCGTGGACTCGAGCGCCAACAGCCCGCGATAGACCTGATCCGTTGACTCGCTCATGGCACTGTGTCGGACGACTGTCGGGCCAGGGCATCCACTAGGGCGGCTTCGGCCTGCGCGGCGATGCCAATGGCCGACGCGTCCACGAGACCCTGCGCCGTGGTCACTCGAACCCCTGCGCGCAAATGGGGGGTTATCCGGAACTCCATTGATGCGGCGTGGCCATCGAGCGCGATCCGAATCGCCGTCTCCTGATTCCCGTCGAGCGCGCGCGGGGATTCGACGAGCACCGCGCCAAGTGGCCCATTGCGGAGCATCTCGAGTTGACGACACGCGGCTCGCATCAGCCCCGTTTCGAGATCCACGACGTCGAGCGTGGTCAGGAGACGGGCCACCGATTCGCGCGTCGCGGCCGCGACGGCGGCGGACAGTCGTTCGACCTCAGCCCGTTCGAGATGCCCGAGCACGTGCTGCACCGAGTCGCGCTCCCGTGCGGCCGCCTCGCGCGCGTTCGCCACAATGACGGCAGCTTCTTCATTCCCGCTGGCCAGGCGCTGTTTTCGCAATTCGGCCATGTCCTCCTCGAAAGCCCGGTGCCGCTGTTCGAGCTCTGCCCGCAAACGTTCCGCTTCCGCAGTACGCGTCGCGAGTTCGTCGGCCTGCCGTTTGTCTGCCACCAGTCTCGCCTGGAGAGCCGACCGCACGGGCTTGAAGAGCAGCCACCCCACCAGCGCAAAGAGCACTAGGAAGTTGACCAGCTCGACGAAGAAGGTCGTGAGCGTTGGAGACATTATTCTTTTTACCGAGGTGTGAGACCAGCCGTATACGGATTCGCGAAGAGCAGGATGAGCGCAACCACGAGACAGAAGATCGCCGTCGATTCAACCATCGCGAGCGTCACGAATAGGTTCCGAGTAATCGCGGCACCTTCGTCCGGCTGGCGCGCCAGGGCATCCATCGCCGCCGAGCCGATCCTGCTTTCGCCAAGAGCCGCCCCAAACGCGCCGATGGCGGTGGTCAATCCTGCGACCCCGATGGATACGGCACCCATCATCAGAGACAAGGCCTGTTCGCTCATTGCTCCTCCTGTGCGCGTAACGCCGCGCCGATGTACACCGTGCTCAACACGGCGAAGATGTAGGCTTGCAGAACCCCGATCAGCAGGTCGAGCGCCATCAGCGGTGCCGGGACGAACAGGCCCACGAGGGCGACGATGAGCGTGACGATCAGATAGCCCGACAGCATGTTGCCAAACAAGCGCATGGAGAGCGCAAACGTGCGCGACAACTCCGACAGCACCTCCAGCGGCAGCATCAATGGCGTCGGTTTGAGGTAGTGACCCAGATATCCCCAGACGCCATGGGCCCGAATACCGGCGGCCGGGACCGTAAGAAAGACAATCACAGCCAGCGCGGACGTCACCGCGAGGTTGGACGTCGGTGTGCGGACGTCGGGCAGCTGGCCGGCGACCGTGGAAGCCGCAAGGAAGAAGAAGAGCGTCCCCGAGAACACGGCGAGCCACGGCACCGCACGGCCGACGATGTCGGTGACGAGTCGTTCCGGCCATTCCACCGCGAGAACCGCGATGATCGCCAGGTAGCCGCCCGGCCGATGAAGGACGGCCTGCCGCAAGATCACTGCGACCAGCACCAGCGCGAGTGACACGGCGAAACTGGTCAGCGTGGCCCGCGTGATGGGCACGAGGCCGAGCTGCCATACGACCGGATCCCCGAAAATACTCACCTCCATCGTTCAACCCCCACGCACAGGACGCTCGTGGCGAGAAGACCGCTTGCCCACCCGGCGATCACAGGCACTAGCACACCCGCGTAGGCTGCGCCGACGAGCACCATGGCAACGAGGAACATGCGTAGTCCGGCGACGCATCCGCCGGCGCCGAGGCGATGGGCAGCTCGCCACAACGCCGCGGCATGACCTCCGCCGGCAGCGATACCGACCCCTATCCACATAAGTCCGGTCGCAGTCATCGGCGCCTCGGTCGAATGAGCTGCCACACCAACGCCATGCCGATCGACGCGCCAGCGACGACCAGTAGCGCCGTCAGCCAGATGCCGGTGTTCCATTGCGCGTGCAGCCATCGGCCAGCAAGCGCCCCCCCCACAGCCGCGATCACGATCATCCAGCCAACCCCGATCACACTGAGGGACCGCCAAAAGCTCGCGTTGTTCCGTTCATGTCGCGCGTAGCGATTGAGATCGTGCTTCAAGCTCGCGCCGGGGTCTGCGCGGCGCGTCTTGTTCGACGAATTTCCGTGACGTGTCATCGGCGTTCTCCCTCAGGGCGATCGCCTGTTTGTTGCCGCAACTCCGTCAAGATCCGGCGTTCGAGCTTGCCGAACGTCGCGCGAACGGCCAGCTCGGAGTCCGGTGCCGCGAGGGCTCGATCCAGATCCTGCTGAATCACGGTGGGATCCGTACCAGCCACACCGAGCGGTGTGAACAAGGTCGCCTCACTGCCATCCCAGACCAGGAGTCCCCCAGCCGATCCCACGAGCTCGACGTTGCGGTCCGTCCGCACAATCACGAGCCCAGCCTCGATGGGCAGCACCACCGGTTCCATCCTTGGGCGGATGCCGACATGGCCCGTTTCCGTGCGGACGCGCACCGACCTCACAACGGCATCGAAGAGCACATCGTGTGGAGTCCGGATGACGAAATGGAGGCGTGTGTCGTTCATGGCTGCGCCGCCTCCTTGAGTGCCCCGATCATGAACAGCTGCTCCTCGTTGAGCGCGTCGCATTGGCCGCCAAGGATCGCTTCCGCTCCGGCAATGGTGTCGGGAAGGGGCACCGCGCACCCAGGCGTCCCGGTGAAGGACTCGCTCACGAAGAACGGTTGGGTCAGGAAGTTGCGAAGCCGCCGCGCGCGTCCGACGAGCAGGCGATCGTCGGGGGTCAGCTCGTCGATGCCGAGCATCGAAATGATGTCCCGCAACTCCTCATAGCGGCTGAGCACCCGGCGCACGTCCTGCGCCACGCGGTAGTGCCGTTCGCCGACGATGCCGGGATCCATCGCCTTCGAGGAGGACGCGATCGGATCGACAGCCGGGTAGAGGCCCTGTGCGGCCACCTCACGTGACAACACCAGCGCGGCGTCAATATGCCAGAACGCGTGAGTGATGGCGGGGTCCGAGTAGTCGTCTGCCGGGACATAGATCGCCTGCAACGACACCATGCCGCCTCGATCTGTGGCCGTGATCCGTTCCTCGAGCGCCGCGATGTCATCGGCCAGCGTCGGTTGGTAGCCGACGCGCGACGGAAGGCGTCCGAGCAATCCGGACACTTCCATCCCGGCCTGGACGTGTCGGTAGAGGTTGTCGATCACGAGCAGGACGTCCTTGCCGCGGTCGTCCCGGAAGTATTCGGCGACCGTCAGCGCGGCAGCGCCCACGAAGAACCGGGCGCCCGGCGTTTCTTTCATCTGGCCGAAGACAATGACGGTGCGGTCGAGGACGCCCCGGCGCTGCATTTCCTCCCACAGTTCCAGCCCTTCGCGCGACCGCTCGCCGATGCCGGCAAAGACCGCCACACCCTCGAGGCGCGCGACCATGTTGTGGATGAACTCGGTCAGCACGATCGTCTTGCCAACCCCGGCGCCACCGAAGACCGCGGCGCGGCCGCCGGTCAGGAACGGGCACAGCAGATCGATCACCTTGATGCCCGTCGGATAGATCGCCCGGCTCGTCGTCCGGCGGGCCGCGCCAAGCGGTGCTCGATGCACCGGCCGGAGGGTCGTGTCGAGTGGGTCCGGACGTGCGTCGAGAGCGCGCCCCTGCAGATCAACCACCCGACCAAGCAGTGCGTCGCCGAGCGCGATGCCGAGCGGCCGGCCATCGCATTCGACGCGGCTCTTGCGGCGCAAGCCGCGCGTGGACTCGATGGCGATTGCGCGGACCGTGTTGCGGTCCAGGTGTGCCTGCACGACAGCGGTCATCCAGCGGTCGGCCGCGAGCGCGCAGCGGAGCGACGCCGATAGTGCCGGCAGCCCCTGCGGAAACACGACGTCGACGACCGTGCCCCTCACGGCCGACACTGTTCCCTGGAGCACGCCGCCCACGGGAGGGCTGCTCCGAGAGTCAGTTGGCTGGAGCGCCACGGTCATGGTGTCACCTCGACTCCGGAGCAGAGGCA
>JBGOTP010000204.1:0-9284 GCA_041476545.1 Vicinamibacteria bacterium
GTTGCCGGCGTTCACCCCGCGTGGCGCGAGCCCGACAGTGTGTCCCGGTCCCTCGGAACGCGTCAGGAGCTGCGGCATCGTCGGCGCGCCCGTTCGCGCCGCGTGCTCCTTTTCCGCATCCGCTTCGCGCTCGGCGACGTAACGGCGGTAGTGCGGCGCCTCGGTCACCTTCACGATGAAGGACGAGCGCTTTTGGACGCGGTAGAGGATCTCGAACGCCGCTTCACATTGCGCCGGGCTGAGGCCGCCGAGCGCCACCCCGCGCCCGACCGGCACCAAGAAGAAGACTTCCCAGAACACGATCCCGAGGCGATCGACGACCGCCACCATCTGCTCGAGGAACGGCGCCGACCGGCCGCACAGGGTGGTGTTGATCTGCAACGGGAGCTCCCAACGATGCGCCCACTCGACGGCCGCCATGGTCTTCGCGAACGCTCCGGGCACGCCGCGGAACCCGTCGTGCTGCGCCGCTTCCGGGAAGTCGAGGCTCAGCGCCATCTGATCGAGCCCGGCATCCTTCAGCCGCCGGACGAGATCCTCGGTGAGCGCGTCGGTCGCGGCCGGGATGGTTCCCATGCGCAGACCGAGCGCCTTGCCGCAGCGGATGAGCGCGCAGAGGTCCGGGCGTTTCACTGGATCGCCGCCGCTCAGGATGAACACGGGCGTGCCCATCGCCGCGGTCTCGGCCAACAGCCGCTCACCTTCCGCGGTCGTCAGCTCCTCGGAGTGCCGGCCCGGCTCCGCCGATGCACGACAGTGGCGGCACGCGAGGTCGCAGGCCTGCGTCGTCTCCCAAATCACGAGAAACGGCGCGCGCGTGAAATCGACTGTCGGAGGGCGGTCCATCGTCGTTCTTTCCGTCGTTCTTTCCAATGAAGGACGGGGCAGGATCCGCGCCTGCCCATGCGAGCGTCCCTGCGGGGATTCGAACCCCGGTTTCCACCCAGAAGGAGCTCCGCAAGCTGGAATGACCAGCGGGCGGTGCCCGGGCATGGCGTCCTCGGCCACTAGACGACAGGGACGAATGCGGCGAAGCAATCCTCACGCCAAGAAAGACCGGCATTCTTCATTGGGGCAGCTTCGCAGGATCGAGAAACTAGCTTCCATATTTTCCCAGAGGAGAGATGCACACAACACCGCTCGCCTCGAAAATCCGCGATCGGCCTATCCGGTTGACTCCACGATTGTGGCAACGCACGGAAACGCCCCGTGCACGCGACAGGAGCGCAGCGGCTTCGTTGTAACGCAGTCGCGTCTTCAATAGCGTACATGTGCCCCGTGCCCGTATGGCGTCACGCACGGGACCGTCGCCGCCGTTCCATGCGCGGTGATGTTAACCGGATAGGCCGAATCCGCGAATACGCAAGAACGTGCGCGCCTTTCGGACCCGCGGATCACTGCTCGCAATTCATTCGGCAAATTAGCTAGATCGATTGTACGAGCCGTGAAGTCACTAGCTGTCTGGAACGGTACGCATGTTGCAAACCCGTAACGCAGAGTCAGTGCGAACGGTATGGACACGGAGAAGCAATGAACCGTGGCAGACGCCATAGAGCCGCGTCGAGAAGTAAGGGGACGCTGGCCCTGCTCCTGCTTGCCGTGGCGGCGACGGGATGCGCGGCGCGGCAGAAACCGATCGCACTTGTGTGGCCGGAGCCCCCTGAAGCGCCGCGCGTCAAGTTCGTGCGCGCGCTCGCCAGCGAGGCGGACCTCAAGAGCGGCACCTTCGCGCAGTCGGTCACCGACTTCGTCATCGGCAGAAAGCGCGAAATCAGCCGGCTCGATCAGCCACTCGGCCTCGCCATCTCCGACGATGGCAAGCGGCTGTACGTGTCGGACTACGGGCAACTGCTGGTGTACGTCTTCGATTTCGAGCGCAACACGGTCACGCTGGTCGGCGCCGGAGAGTCACTCGGCCGGCCGCTCGGCGTGGCGCTCGATGGCGTAGAGAACCTCTACGTCGTCGATCAGGACGGCAAGCGCGTCATCGTCTTCGATGCGCAGCATACGCTGCAGCGGCAGATCAAACTCGAGGGGATCACACGGCCAAGCGGCATCGCCATCGATCGCAGCCGTGGCCTCATGTACGTCGTCGACACCTCCACGAAGCAGGTCGGTGATCACCTGGTGAAGGCCTACGATCTCCAGGGCAATTTCGTCCGCGACGTCGGCAAGGGGAAGGGCAACCAGGATGGGTATCTGTTTTTCCCGACGTACGTGACGCTCGACTCCGCGGGCAACCTCTACGTCTCCGACACCATGAACTCGCGGGTATGCGTCTTCGATCCCGACGGGAACTTCCTCCGCTTCTACGGCGGCAGGGGCGACCGCTGGGGCGAAATGAACACCCCCAAGGGCGTCGCGCTCGACACCTTGGGCAACGTCTACGTCGTCGATTCCGCGTGGAGCGTGGTCCAGATCTACAACCAAAAGCGCCAGGTGCTGCTCTTCTTCGGAGGGCGCAATCGCTATCCGGGGATGTTCGAGAATCCGACGGCCATCGCGATCGACCACAACAATCGCATTTACGTAGCCGATACGTTCAACTTCCGGGTGAACGTGTACGACCTCGTGAACGCTACAGCCGAGGACGCCGTCGACGCGCAGCCTCCGGCAGGAGGAGGTAACGGCCAGCCGGCCAATGGATCGGCCAACAACGTGACGGCGAAAGCCAGCGGAAAGGAGGAACCCATTCCATGACAACCTCAGTGAAAATTCAGTTGATGGCGGCCTTGGCCTTGGTCGCCGTAATGGCCGTCCCTGCCTGGGCGGCGGATTCGGCCGCCGGCGGAGGCATCGTCGGCAGCGTCCATGATTTTACATCGGCGGGTGGCAATACGGGCGCGCAATACAACGGCGCAGCCGCGATTGGTGCATCCCTGTGTGTCTTCTGCCACATCCAACACCGCACCTCTTCCGGTGCGGCGAACCCGTTCAGCGCGCCGAACAGCACGGCCGTCACCCGTCTGTTGTGGAACCATAAGGCGTCCACGAACCCGTCCTTCTCGTGGAGTGACGTCAACCAGACGCAAGGCGGCACTCTCCTGCCGACGAATCTCGGTACCTGGGCCGGTTCCAGTAAGAACTGTCTCGGGTGCCACGACGGTACGGTGTCCACCGGTGACCTGAACCGCGGCGTGAAAGGAGTGAATCTCAACTCAGGGTGGACAGGCACCAACGTTACGGCGACGGGTCTCCTCAACAGGTCGTTCCTGGTCATTGCGCCAACCGGGGATTTGAGGGGTAACCACCCAGTCGGGATCCCGTACCTGTACCAAGGCGCTCCGGGCACGTACAATGGCATCACCACCGGAAGCGGCGTGAGTGCGCTCGACTACGTCGCATCTCCCGTGAACGTGAAGCTGTTCACCGATACCGGCACCTCCGCTGGCGGCGTCATCCAAGGTGCCACCGTGGGCGCGACCGGCGTCGAGTGCGCGTCCTGCCACGACGCACACAACAAGTACGCCGTGGAGGAGCCGCTGCTGCGCGACTTCTACGCCAATAGCAGCGGCCATCCGAGCCAGCTCTGCTTGGACTGCCACAACAAGTAGCACCGGGTGCGGGGGGCCGACTGGGAGTGGAACGGTCCCCCGCATCGTCTTCCGCCTCAGCGAACCTTCGTTTCCTTCCGACCGCGTGGTAAGGCCGCCTGAAAATTGTGCTGCCGATCTCCGCGCGAAGCCCCATCGACTCGTGTGTGCGTTGCCGCCCGTGGCGCATCGCCCGTACCGGTCCCGCCCGATGAGGAGCCCCAGGCAGTGCGGCGGAGTCGTGGCACGAGTCGCGGCGCTGGGTATCGCGACGGTGGGGCTGTGGGTCACGGCGGCGGCCTGTGACCCGCAGACCCGCTACCGGGTGCTGACGACGTTCGTCGACGGCGTACCGCCCTACGATGAATGGCTCAACCCCAAGCCGGAGCCGCCGAGGAAGCGTGAGCCGGTCCCGGTCCGCTACACGCAGCGGGCTGCGGCCCTCAAGATCGGTGCACAGCCAAGTCTCCAGACGTTCTTCAGCGGAGCACGCCCCGCGGCCGATAAAGTGACGGCGTACGCGGAGCTCGTGGCGATGCTGCCGAAGGATGTCGCCGACGCCCTGGACTGGGATGCGGCGCTGCAGCAGGGCCTCATCGCGCCGGCGACCTCACTCACACCCGGTGAATCGGGGCTCCAAGACGCCGACATGGAAGTCGATCTGAAAGGTCCGATGCCGGTGAAGTTCGCGCACGCTCCGCACACGAAGTGGTTGGCGTGCGAAAATTGCCACACCGACATCTTCGAGATGGCTGCGGGCACTGCGGAGATCACGATGGACGACCTCAACGGCGGCAAGTACTGCGGCGTGTGCCACGGAAAAGTCGCCTTCGAAACCACGGCGTGCGCGCGCTGCCACCCGGACATGGGGCAATGAGCTGCCACCGTTGGAGCCCGCGCGCCGCAGCATGCGTCGTGATGACGGTAGCGGTGCTCTGCGGCGTGACTCGTCTTGCGACCGCCGAGCCTGCGCCCGGCGACCTCACCCTCAAGCGCACGGGCGATGACGGACCTCAGGGACACGTCGCCACGGTGTTTCCGCACTGGAGGCATCGGCTGTTTTTCACCTGCAACGTCTGTCATCCCTCCCTCTTTCCAATGAAGGGCGGCGACACCGCGATCACAATGGACGAGATCGAGGAAGGGAAGTTCTGCGGGACGTGCCACAACGGAAAGATCGCGTGGGGCGTGAGCATAACGACGTGCGTGCGCTGCCACGCCGAGCAGTGAGGGGAGCAGTCGGTCGCGGTCGGGCTCCCCAGCTGGTTGCACGCTGTCTTGGCGTGGCGTTGTCGGCGCTCGTCGTAGCCGCCTGGCGAGTGCCGGCGGACGCGCAGTCCGTCTCGCTCACGGGCATACAGGGCGACCTCGGGTTCGGGACCAACTATGAGAATGAGGAGCTCTCGCAACCGCAAGGGCACCAGCATCTGGACCGTCTCTACTTGGAGGAGCGGCTGGGGATGCGCGTCGACGGCTTTGCGTACGATCCCGCCTTGGCTCGCTTCACCTTGGGTGGTCAGCTCGGGCTGTTCCAAGACAAGGTGGGCAGCGACGCTGGCGGCATGAGTACCAGCCGGGCGGGCAATGGGTTGCTGACCGGCTACGACCTCCGACTTGGCCTTCTGGGCGAGACGCCGTACGGACTCGACCTCTTCGGGCATCGCAGCGAGAACAACACCCGCCGTGATTTCGCCGGCAACGTGAAAACCGACGTCGACGAATTCGGCGCCTTCTGGCGCGTGCAAAACATTCCGTTTCCGTCCTACTTGTCGTTCGAACAGGTCGAGGTGAAGCAGCGTTTCACGCTGTTGCCGACGGGCATCCAACAGGACGAAACGCGCCGGATCGTCACCTACAACGGCGAGCGTCGTTGGGACACCAACACGCTAACCGCGGACTATCGTTTCGATGACGTGTCGGATCGCGCCAGACCCAACGGCGCCTACCAGATCCACAACGGCGGCATCTACGATGTATGGCATTTCAGCGAAGATCCCGAAAACTATTCCTCGTCGAGCGTGCGTGGGCTGCAGCGCGAGGGCAGCATTTCGGGCACCACCTTGCTCGGGCACGAGGGAATACATCTCCGACATTCCTCCAGTTTGACTTCCGACTACAGCTACAACATCGCGCACCTCGAGCAGGGTGGCAGCGGCGCGCAGATGAATCAGACTGGCTTCGCCGGCCTCCAGTATCAGCTCTACAAAAGCCTCACGTCCGCGTTGAACGGCAACGTCGGATATACTGATTTGTCGCCCGGACGCGATCTCACGTACGGCGCCAGCAGCTTACTGGACTATCGCAAAGAGATCTTCTGGGGTGGCACCTTCGTGGGAGGGGTCGGAGCCGCCTACCAGCTCGACGATCGCAACGTGCCTGCAGGTACGATCGGCGTCATCGACGAAGCCCAGACGTTCGACATGCTGGACGAAATCACGCTCAATAACCCGGACGTCGTGGTCTCGAGCATCATCGTCACTGACCAGACGCACAATGGCTTCGCTTTGGACATCGACTACACGATCGAACAGCGCGGTCGCCGTACGGTGCTGCACCGCGCCGTCTTCGGTGGCATTGCGCAGGGGCAAGCGGTCCTCGTCAGCTACACCTTCCAGGGCGGGGCGGAGCTGAAGACCGCAGGCTATCCGATCAACTTCAACGCAGGGCTGGACTTCGAGTGGGTGTACGTCTTCTACGCGTTGGACCGTTTTCGCGAAAGCGTATTGAAGGGCGACCCGGGCCAGACCCTCGGGCCGGTGGATTCCGACACCGCAGGTGTACAATTCCGCTGGAACTACGGCACGAGCCAGATCATCCTGCTGAACGAGTATAGCGTCTACGATGCGCGCGACCTCCGCTACAAGGCATTGAACTTCACCCAGTCCGGCTCGATGGAGGCCCGCCGCGATCTGACGTTCACGCTCACCGGCGTCGAAGGTTTCTTCGATTTCAGCGAACCGCGTCGTAACCGCACGTTTCTGAGCCAGCGGGGCACCGTGAGTTGGCGACCGCTGTACACACTTTTCCTCGACGGTTTCGTGGGGTTTCGATATCAACGTGAGACCGGAATACCGCGCGATCAACTGGTGGAGTTTGGTAGCCGGGGTCGGTGGACGTTCGGCGCCTTCACGCTGAGCCTCTCCTACGACCATGCGTCCCAGGACATCGGGAGGTCTGGGCGGGTCGGTGACCTGGTTCGATTCGATGTCATCCGTCACTTCTAACGCGGTCATCCACGCGACGAGTCGCGCGGTCGGCGGCACCGCGCGCATCGTCGGCACGCTGACGCTGCTCGCACTCGTCTCCTGCAGGCAGCTCTCCCCTTCAATAGACAGGGAGACGGAGCCGCACCGCATCGTCTGGCCGCCGGCGCCGGAGCCGGCGCGGATCGAGCTCGTCCAGATCTTCGGGCGCGCTTCCGAGCTGGGGATCCAGCGCTCCTGGTGGCGCCGCCTCGGAGACGTGCTGACCGGCGGCACTGAGCCGCACCTGATCCGGCCGGCGGGCATCGCTGCGAGCGGCGAGAGCCTTGCGGTCGCCGATGCGGGGGGTGGGATCGTCGATCTCTACGACGTGCGCCAGCGCCAGCAGCGGGCGCTCACCGGCTGTGGAGATGTGGCATTTCAGGAGCCGGTGTCGGTGGCGTTTTGGAGCGGACGTCTGTACGTGTCGGACGGCGGCAGCGCGCGGATCCACGTCTTCGATCTCGCCGGCGAGTGCATCGATAGTTGGAAGCTGCCGGACGGCTCACGCCCGGCCGGGCTGGCCGTAGATGAGGGCCGCGGGCGGCTGTACGTCGCCGCCCCAATAGCGCATCAGGTACTCGCCTTCGACCGCAACGGAACCGTGTCATTGCAGATCGGTCGGCGAGGCACCGATCCGGGCGAGTTCAATTTCCCCGGCTGGTTGGCGCTCGACCGACAAGGCCGGATTTACGTGACCGATGCATTGAACTTCCGCGTGCAGATCTTCGCTCCGGATGGAACGCTGGTCGGCAGCTTCGGGCATGAAGGTGACGGCTCGGGAGACTTCGCGCGGCCGAAGGGTATCGGCATCGACGCCGACGGCCATGTGTATGTCGTCGATGCGCTGTTCGATGCGGTGCAGATATTTGATGCGGAGGGTCGATTTCTGCTCGCGTTCGCCGCGCACGGGAGCGATGCGGGGCAATTCTGGTTGCCGTCCGGGCTCACCATTGCCGGCGATCGCATCTACGTCGCCGATTCGTACAATCGCCGTGTTCAGGTGTTTCGTTATCTCGGAGGACCGTCTTGAACCGAGAGCGGCCCTACCGCCGCCGCGTGCTCGGGGCGATTTCTGCGATCGCGCTTGCCTGGCCGCTCACGGCGCTCGCCGGCATCGAACGCACTCCGCACAACCTGACCGCCACCGGGCCCGGGCAGTTCCGGGGCGGCCCGAGCGCCAGCCTCTGCACCTTCTGTCACGTGCCGCACAACGCCAAGGCGACGCGCGCGCTATGGAACCACGAGCTGCCGGCGCAGACGTACACGCTCTACCAGAGCAGCACACTGGAGGCCCAGCTCCAGCAGCCGACCGGCAGCTCGCGCCTGTGCTTGAGCTGCCACGATGGGACGATCGCGCTCGGTGCCCTCGCGCAGCATCCAGAACCGTTGCTCGGGCGGCTGACCGGGACAACGGTAGTCGGCACAGACTTGTCCGATGATCATCCGATCTCATTCCTTTACGACCAGGCGCTGCTCGCGCGCCGACCCGGACTCGCCGATCCCGCGACGTTACCCCGCCAGGTGAAGCTGGATGACACCGGCCAGATGCAATGCACGTCCTGTCACGATCCGCACACGGATCGCTACCCGAAATTCATGGTCATGGACGGTACATATTCCGGGCTGTGTATCGCCTGCCACCGCCTGCCGTTATGGCAGGAGTCGGTGCATGCCACGATTCCAGGAACGTCACGCATCGGGCAACCGCTACCAGGATTGGGGTTTGGAACCGTCGCCGAGAACGGCTGCTCGAGCTGCCACCAGTCGCACAACGCGGCTCATCCCATTCGGCTGCTGCGCGGCGTGAGCGAGGGCGCGACGTGCATGGCCTGTCACGGTGGACAGGTGGCGCAGAAAGATCTCCGCAGCGATTTTGCCAAGCCGAGTGCCCATCGCATCGATGCGTACGTCGGCATTCACGACCCGGCGGAGAACCCATTGTCGATGCCCCTGCACGTCGAGTGTGTAGACTGCCACAATCCACACGAGGCTCGGGCCGACCGCATCATCGGCCAGGTGCCCGGACCGCTGACGGGTGTGTCAGGGGTCGACATCACGGGCGGATTCCGGTCGAATGCGAACTTCGAATACGAGGTCTGTTTGAAGTGCCATGCCAGCGAGTCGCCGTCGCCGGTCGTCTTCCGCGTCGACGACATTACGAACGTACGATTGAAGATCAACCCGTCAAACGTGTCATTTCACCCGATTGCCGCATCGGGAAAAAATCCGATGATCCGCGGCCTTCTTCCAGGGTGGACGGCTGCGAGCCTGATCACCTGCACCAATTGCCACAACAGTGACACGATGGCTCCCGTTTCCACGGGAAGCGCCGGCCCGCATGGGTCGATTTACCGTCCGATTCTCTTGCGGGAGTACAGGATCGACGGCTCGCCGAGCAGCGAGTCGTTCCAGCTCTATGCCCTCTGCTACAACTGCCACGATCGTACCGTCCTGCTCAGCGATGCGAGCGGGTTTCCGCACAAGCTGCACGTGCAAGATCAACAAA
>JBGOTP010000205.1:0-9228 GCA_041476545.1 Vicinamibacteria bacterium
AACCTCGCGCTCTACAACCACGTGCGGAAGACAGCGTCGCCGGAGATCGCGAACGATCAGTGGGCCGTGATTGCACCCGTCGCGCACTGCTCGTACACGCGCGCCACCGCCGACACGATCGTCGGCGAGCGCAGCATGGGCGACGCCCGCCTCGACTACAACGACATCGTCTACGGATTCTTCGATCGGTTCCTGAAGGGCGAGAAGACGACGCGCCTCGACACGCTGCCGAAGGTCACCTATTACACGATGGGGATCGACAAGTGGCAGACCACCGACACCTGGCCGCCGGCGGGCGCGCAGCCGCTGACGTTCTATCTCGCAAGCGGCGGCAAGGCGAACACGCTGAACGGCGATGGCACGCTCGCGCCGGCGGTGCCCGAGGCCGACAAGCCCGACGCGTTCACCTACGATCCGATGAACCCGGTGACGTCATACGGTGGCAACGTGTGCTGCGCCGGGACGGCCGTGCAAGCCGGCGCCTTCGATCAGCGGCGCATGGAAGCGCGCGAAGACATCCTCGTCTTCACGAGCGACGCGTTCAAGGAAGGCACCGAGGTCAGCGGGCCCATCACCCCGACGCTGTACGTCTCATCGGACGCGAAGGACACGGATTTCACCGTCAAGGTGCTCGACGTCTATCCCGACGGCCGCGCCTACAACCTCGACGAGTCGATTCAGCGGATGCGATATCGCGACGGCTACGACAAGCCGCTCGCGTGGATGCAACCAGGAAAAATCTACAAGGTGACGTTGCAGCCGCTCACGACCAGCAACTACTTCGCCGCGGAACACAAGCTGCGGATCGAAGTGTCGAGCAGCAATTTCCCGCGATTTGATCGCAACTTGAACACCGGCGGGAACGACTACGACGAGAGCAAAGGCGTCGTTGCGCACAGCGTCGTCCACCACTCGAAACAGTACCCGTCGCAGATCGTGGTGACGGTGGTCAGGCGCTCGTCGAATAGCTCCGTCGCGGTCAGGTAGGTTCCGTCAAGGCCTGAACCCATATAGAATCTGTCCACCATGGACGGCAAGACCGTCTCGCACTACCGGCTTCTCGCGCAAATCGGCTCCGGCGGGATGGGCGTCGTCTATCGCGCCGAAGACCTGAAGCTCGGGCGTCAGGTCGCACTGAAATTCCTGCCGCGTGAGATGGCGACACAGCCTGAGGCCCTCGATCGCTTCCGGCGCGAAGCGCGCGCGGCCTCCGCCTTGAATCACCCGCATATCTGCACGATTCACGAGATCGATGAAGTGGACGGCCAGCATTTCATCGTGATGGAACTCCTCGAGGGCGCAACGCTCAAAGATCGAATCGATGGCGGTGCGATCGACCTGATTCAGGCTGTCGAGATTGCGGCCCAGGTCGCCGATGCGCTGGACGCCGCGCACCGAAAGGGAATCATCCATCGTGATATCAAGCCGGCCAATATCTTCATCGCCGAGCGCGGCACGGCAAAAGTGCTCGATTTTGGCATCGCGAAGCTGGCCGATGCGAATCCGGACAGTTCACTGACCGGCGGTCTGACGCAAACCGGCACGTCGCTGGGCACTGTGGCCTACATGTCGCCCGAACAGGCTCGCGGCGAGGAGGTCGATTCACGAACCGACCTCTTCTCCCTGGGCGCTGTGCTCCACGAAATGACGACGGGACAACCGCTGTTTCCTGGCCGGACTCCCGCGATTGTGTTCGCAGCCATTCTGAACAAGGACCCGGTGCCGGCCGCGAGTATCAACCCGAAGATTCCTCCGCCGCTTCAAGCCATCATTCAGAAAGCCGTCGCGAAGGGGCGCGCCGAACGCTACGGCAGGGCATCGGAGATGCGCGACGAGCTTCGGGCCGTGAAGACCTCGAGCGGTGGGGCCACCGGCGAGACGCGCTCGATCGCCGTGCTGCCGTTCAGCGACATGAGCGCGCAGCGAGACCAGGAGTACTTCTGCGAGGGCATGGCCGAGGAATTGATCAACGCGCTGACCAAAGTTGACGGCCTGAGAGTCGCGTCGCGCACGTCGTCGTTCCAGTTCAAGGGGAGGAACGAAGACATCCGCGGCATCGGCGAGCGGCTCGGGGTTGAATGCGTGCTCGAAGGCAGCGTGCGCAAATCGGGAAACACACTTCGCATCACGGCCCAGCTCGTCAAAGTCTCGGACGGCTACCACTTGTGGTCGGATCGATTCGATCGTGAAATGGAAGACATCTTCGCCATCCAGGACGAAATCGCCGGGACGATCGTGGAAACGCTGCGCGCGACGCTGGGCGGCGGCCCAAGACATGCGCGGCCGCCGGAGAAACTGGTCAAGCGCTACACCGACAACGTGGAGGCCTACAACCTGTACCTGCAGGGACGGAACTTTTGGAGCAAGCGTTACATCGGCCTGATGTGGAAAAGCATCGAGTGTTTCAAGAAGGCCATCGAGCTCGACGATTCGTACGCGCTCGCGTACACGGGTCTCGTAGAGGCCTACTACGTATTGGGCATGTATGGCACGCTCCCGCCGAGCGAGGCCGGCGCGGTCGCGAAGACATATGCCGACAAGGCCATGACACTGGACGATCGATTGCCTCAAGCGCACTACGCTCAGGGCCTGGTCAAGTTGTATTTCGACTGGGACCTTCACGCCGCCCGCGCAGCGTTTAGACAGGCCCTGGTACTGGACCCGACCTATTCCGATGCACAGAACTGGTACGCGATACCCTGCCTATTCTTCGATGAGACAGAGGCCATCGATTCGGTTTCCAGAGCCGTGGAATTGGAGCCGTATTCGGCGCTTGCCGCCGCGGTGTCGGGGTTTGTCCTGTACATTCTCCACAAGAACGACCGGGCGTTGGATTTCTGTAACAGAGCGCTGGAGCTGGATCCGGACCACCTGTTGGCCAGGTGGGCTCGAGGACTCGTCCATCTGTCGGGCCCCCACAAGGACGCTGGCGTCAGCGATCTGGAGAAGGCTCTTGCGATGATCGGGCGGAGAAGCTTTTTCCTCGGTCTGCTCGGATATGGATATGGTACGGTCGGACGAACCGCAGACGCCGGAAACATTCTGGCCGAACTCGAGGGCAGCCGATCGACTCAATACGTGTCGCCGCTGTTCCTGTCGTGGGTGTATTTGGGCCTTGGAGAAAGGGACGTCGCTCTGAACAACCTCGAGCTTGCAGTCAAGACACGGGATCCGATCATGTTTGCCATCGGGGCGCCGATGTACGACCTCGTGCGACACGAACCTCGCTTCAAGAAGATCGTCGATGTGTTTGCTCCCGGTTCACGGCCGCTGATCAGGAGCTGGCTGGAGAGGCGGCGCTGAATCAGGTGCCCGCTACAGATTGTTCCCGTAGGCGAGCGAAGATCGAACGTCTGGAACCTATTTGAGCAGGACGTTCAGCAAGGCCGCCAGGCGTAGGCCGCCCAGTTGCAGCTGGCGATCGATCGCGGGCATTGCGGCCGCTCGATACGCGTCGTCGAGGACGACTGCCTGCGTCGGCGGTCCGGCTGGCGAGAATCCCCGGTAGCGATAGACGACGCGCACGGCCACTTCGTGACTCTCTTCGGCCCACGTGACGACATCGAGCCCCGGCGGCGCGTGATGCGACGCGAGGTCGATGAGGAGCCGCTCGGCGCGTACGACATCAGTCTCCCGTGACAGATTGATCAGCCCCGTGTCCCACACGGCATGCAGGTTCGTCGCGGCGCCGTTCCCACGGCGCAAGGCCGCGACCCGCACGTCGTTGCCGCCCCGATCGTGATTGTCGATGACGTGAAGCGGCTGATGGAGATCGCCGACGAAATGGATGAGAAACTTCAGCGCCTCGGCCTTGCGCGCATTCGAGCCGCCGGACTCGACGAGCGCGGCCCGCGCCCTCCCGATCTCGGCGATCACACAATCCCCTTTGGCAGTCGCGCGGCAGTGGCGCGCGGCGGTGTACCGCGTCTCGCCAACGGGAATGTTCACGAAATGCCAGTTGGACGTCTCCGGGCGCTCCGCTCGTACATCGTCCGCCCACGTGGCCGCCGCGACGAACGCATCCATGTCGCCCTTGAGCAACGCACCCGCGCGTTGTCGCGCGTCGGGCGTCATGCGCGCCCAGGCGATCCGCGCGATGACGTGATGGCCCTGGGCTCCCCAGGCGGACACGCTGACGGTGTTCGCGGTGGACGCCATCACCGCGAAGACGCACACGATGACGAGCCGTAATGTCATGGAACCTGGACCGATCGAACTACCGGGCGTCACACAAAATGGATTATAGGTCTCGAACTCCAGTGGGAGTAATCTGACGCTTGTTGACCCGCGGATGGTCCGTCGGATCGCGATGGAGCGTGCGTGATGCTGTCCGTCCTCCTGTTCATGCTCGCTATCGTGTTGGTCGCTCTTCAGATCTGGCGATTCCGGCGATGGACCGAGCGCGTGGATCTCGCCGTCACAGAACTGCGCGCGCGCCTGGACGGACTCGAGGCGCGGGCCGCGGCGCGTCTCACGCCAGACGCGCAGCGCAGCCCGACAGTCGTCGTACCGCCGCAGCCCGTGTCGCGCTCGGCCCAGCCGCCCGCATCCATGCCGCCTGCCGCGGCGCGAACGATCCCTCCGGCACCTGCCACGCGAGAGGTCGATGCCGCGAGCAATCCGGCTGAAGCCGGATCCCGCGAATCAACCGCCCCCCGCGGATCGAACGCGCCGGCGCTGAGCGCTGCGATGAGTGCGGAATCGCTCGAAACCGCGATTGGCGGGCGCTGGCTGCTGTACATCGGTGTCGTCGCCGTCATTCTGGGCGTCGGGTATTTCGAGAAACTCGCGGTCGACAATCAATGGATTGGGGAAGGCGCGCGCGTCCTTCAGGGCGCGGGCGTCGGCCTCGTGCTCGTCTACGCAGGGCTCTGGTTCATCCGCTCGGGGTTTCCCATCTACGGACAGATGATTGCCGGCGGCGGCACCGCTGTTCAGTACGTCTCGGTCTACGCCGCGTTCAACTTCTACCATCTCATCGGCCGGCCGTTTGCCTTCACGCTCCTCTGTGGCGTGACGATGCTGGCGGCGACGCTGGCGGGGCGTCAGCGATCGCAGGGGCTCGCGTTGATGGCCGTTGGGGGCGGGTTCATCACGCCGTTTCTCCTGCCGGGGCAGACCGATGCACAGCTGGCCCTCTTCGGCTACGACACGATCCTGATCGCGGGCACGATGTACCTGGCCCATCGCCGCGACTGGCCGCTGCTGAACGTCGTGAGCTACGGCCTCACCGTTCTCACCGTCCTCGGCTGGGCCGCGCAGTTCTATGCGCCGTCGAAGTATCTAATGACGGAGCTCTTCCTCACACTCTTCTGCGCGATGTACCTCTATATCCTGCGCGAGAGTCAGCGGTTGTCGCGGTTTGGCGCCGACCTCTCGAAACTGCTGTGGTCGGCTCCGGTCCTGTACTACCTGGCCTCGATCGCGATTCTCGCGGACCATCCCGCGGCGCTGCTGGTGTACCTCCTGGGCCTGGCGCTCGCCGGGGCCGTCGTCAGCCTCAACGTTCGCGGCACCCTGAACTCGATCGTGCGCCTCGTCTTGTGGATCGCGACGTCGGGCCAGCTCATTCAGTGGGCGGGTCAACACGCCGGAGAGGACTGGCTGCTCGCGGGCCTTGCGACGGTCGTGGGGGTGTACCTGATCCAGCTCGTCGCGCACGTCGAGGCGACGGTGTGGTCCGATCGTCGTCTGAATCCGGCGGAACTTGCCGTCCTGCACCTGACCGGCCTTGGCGCCTTCGCCGCCGCGTATGCGCTCGTCAACGCCGTGAATCCAGACGCAGCCGCGCCGGTCGCCGCGCTCCTTGCCGCATGGCAGAGTGCGCTCGCATTCTGGCTGGCGCCACGCGATCGCGAACACGCTCTTCACTTTGCCGCGCTCGGATTCACGTTGCTGATGATTGCGATTGGCCTCCAGTTCCATGGCGCCTGGATCACGATGGCGTGGGCGGCGGAAGGCGCCGCTATCGTCTGGCTCGGCCTCGAGGAGCGTCGCGACTGGCTGCGCGCGGGTGGCCTGGTGCTGCTGGCGATCTCGGTGGCACGACTGTTCGCGCTGCAGTTTGCGCCTCGTTCACCCGACCAGGCTGTTCTCCTGAATCAACCGACCGCCTGCGGCCTCTTCATCATCGGACTGATCTATTGGCTGGCCTGGCTGCACCATCGCCGCAACGACACCGGCCAGTACGCGATCGAAGTCGGCGCCGGGCTGGTCGGTGCGCAACTCCTGACGTTGTCGCTCGCCACGTCCGAGATCGACGCGTACTGGGCCGTCCGCGGTGCGACCGGGGCGTGGTCGATGGCGCGCACCGGGCTGCAGTCGATGGTGTGGACGGCCATCGGCGTCACCATCGCGTGGCTGGGGCTCGTCTGGCAGCAGCAATGGATGCGCGCGGTCGGCGGTCTCCTGCTGACGGTCGCCATCGGGCTGGTCATCTGGCTGCAGTTCGCGCGCGTTCCGCTCACGTACGTTGTGATGGCGAACAGCCGTGTGACGTCGGTGGTCGTCGTCATCGCGCTCCTCGTTGGTCTTGCGCGTCTCTATCGTCAGTACGGCCAGCCTCAGGCGGCCACGATCCCGGCATTTGCCGTCCTTGTGCTCACGGCCAACGCGCTGATGCTGCTGTTGCTGACGAGCGAGGCGACGGCCTACTGGCGGTTACGCGACGGGTTGAGCACGTCGGCGGCCGGCCTGAACAGCATGGCCGATGGTCAGTTTGCGCGCGACCAATTCGCACGGGAAATGACGCTCTCGATCACCTGGGCGCTCTACGCGACGGGGCTCATCGTGGCTGGAATCCGAAAACAGTACGCGCCCGTTCGTTATCTGGCGATTGCGATCTTCGGGGTCACGATCGGAAAGGTCTTCCTGTTCGACCTGCCACGGCTCGGCGAGATCTACCGCGTGCTCAGCATCATCGGCCTTGGGATCGCCCTGCTCGTCACGTCGTATCTGTATCACCGGTTCAGGAGCCGGTTGCAGTCGTAAGGGTCTTGCGTGACTATAGTTCAATAAACTATAGTCTCCGACATGCGAGAGCGTCAACCGGTCTGGCTGCGCCTGGCTTCGCGGTTGTATCAACTGTGCGTTCGTTTGACTCCTGAGCGATTCCGGGAGCGCTTCGGCCCGGAGTCCGAAGACGCCTTTCACCATCTCGTCGAGGACACGCTCCAGAACCGCGGATCCGGCGCCGCCATGACAGCGGCCGCCGCGGCGTGCGGCGATGTCGCGCGGACCGGCATCGTCGAGCACAGCGCGAGCTGGCGCAGCGCCCTGCTGTCTGGCACGGCGACCGATATCAAGCAGGCCACGCGCATCTGCTGGCGCGAGCCGATCCTCGCGACGGCCATCGCACTCACGCTCGCGCTCGTCTCGGGACCCGCGATTGCGATCTCCAGCGTGCTGTATCAGGTCGTTCTTGCGCCGCTCCCGTATCCGGACGCGGAACGGCTGGTCGTGATTGGCTATCGATATCCTGGCGGCTTCGCACAATACCTGACCGCCGCCAGCGTCTCGGACTACCGCGCCGTCCGCGCGTTTTCGACTGTTGGGGGCATTGCGCGATACCTGGCGACGGTGGCGCTGCGAGGCAACGTAGAGCGCTTGCCGGACTACAGGATCACTGCTGGCCTGTTGTCGGGCCTGGGTGTGCCTTTTGTTGCGGGACGGGATATCCAGCGCGGTGAGCCCGACGCCGTGGTAACGCGTGCATTTGCGCAGGCCAGATTTGGGAGCGAGACGGCTGCCGTCGGTCAGACGATGGTGGTAGATGGTCAGACGCTGACGATCGTCGGCGTGCTGGCGTATCGGCCGCCATTGCCGGGCCCACCAGGCATTGATCTTTTCGTCCCGCACGTCAACGCTGACAGGCCGGATCCCACAAGGGGAGGGGGAAATACGGTCGTCATCGCGAGACTCAACGCGGAGAGTTCCGTTGATATTGCCCTCGAGCAATCCAGGGCGGTTGCCGTTGGGGTGACGAAGAGATTTGCGAGACCGGATGTCACGCCGGAGCTGATGCCGCTCGGCAGGGCCATCAGCGGTTCGCTGCGCTCGCCGCTCTTGATGTTCTTCGGTGCGGTGGCGGTTGTTTTCCTTCTTGCAGTGACGAGCCTGGCGAGCCTTGTGCTCGCGCGCGCGGCATCGCGCGCGTCGGACGTTGCGGTCCGGACCTCGCTTGGCGCCTCGCGGTGGCAGTTGATCCGATCGTGGATGTTCGAGGGTGCTGCCCTCGCGCTGCCGGGCGTCGCATTGGGAACGTGGCTCGGTGATGTGCTGCTGCGCTACGGTCGCACGGCCCTTCCCACGGGGTTGGTTCCGGTTCCGTTGCCGGAAACGGGCGTACTCGGACCGGCGATGGTGGCCGCCGCGGCGCTTGTCGCGTTCACGGCGGTGATCTTTGCTCTTTCACCCATTGCGGCCGGCTTGCTCCACGCCGCCTCGCCCCTTCGACTTGCCGGCGGGAGCACAGCTGGCAGGAGGAGCATCCATTTTCAATCTCTGCTCATCGTTGTCCAGGTGGCGCTGAGCCTGGTCCTCGTCACGTCCGCGGCATGGCTGTCGATCAGTCTGTGGCGCACCCTCTCGCGTCCGCTCGGTTTCGACGCCGCGAATCTCGTGACGGTTCAAACACAGTCTGCGCAACCGCGAGCGGTGCAGATCGATCTGGTCCGACGGGTGCTCACGCGGCTGCGCCAGCTCGACTCCGATCCGGTCGAGCGCGTGGCGATCTCGTCCAGTCTGCCGGGTGTCTACGCGAACATGTTCGTTCCCCTTCGCATCCGCCCGGATCAACCGGTGCTCAGTATCAACGACCGTCCGACACTCGCGCTGACGACGATTTCAACCAGCTACTTCCAAGTGCTCAATATCCCGCTGCTCCAGGGGCGCGCTTTTACGGCGCAGGACGAAGCCGCACCACAGACGTCGATCATCGTCAGCCGTTCGTTTGCCGCGAAGTGGTTGCCGGAGGGCGCTGTCGGTCATGTCGTGACGCTGTCCAGAGACGATCGCCGCGAGGTGATTGGCGTGGTCGAGGATGTGCACGCCAGCAGCCTGGTGCAGGACAGCGCGCCGCAAGCCTATCTGCCCCTGACAGAATCATTGATTGCCGCCACGCCCTCAAACTATCTGATCCGCTCCTCAAGGTCCGCCGGCGTGCTTCGCGCCGACATTACCGCCATGATTCGAGAGATCGATCCGACGGCATCGGTCGTGGTCGCATCG
>JBGOTP010000206.1:0-9212 GCA_041476545.1 Vicinamibacteria bacterium
CCTCATCTGCCTCACCCGCCTTACCCGCCGTGCCTGCCTCGCCTGCCTCGCCTGCCTCGCCTGCCTCGCCTGCCTCGCCTGCCTCGCCTGCCTCGCCAGGCTCGAGTGACGCGATCGCCGAGCACGGCGGCGAGTGGCTGATGGTGTCGCTCGATCAGAGTGGCCAGCCAGGAGTGCCGCCGGCCTACGTCCATTTCGGCCGGCGCATTGTCCAGGGCAACGAAGTCACCGTAACGATGAATGGTCAGGTGATGCTGAAGGCGAGTTTCACCGTCGACCCGTCCACAATCCCTCCGTCGATCGACTACACGTTGCTGTCGGGTGCGGACAAGGGGAAGCGGCAATTGGGCATCTACGAGCTCAACCGTAGGACCGCCCAATACTGCATGGCCACGCCCGGCGACGACCGCCCGAAGGACTTTGTCACCTCTCCCGGCGACTCACGGACACTGAGTGTGTGGAAACGATGACCGGTTCGCGTCATACTCTATGCGTGAGTACGGACGAACGGTTCGAACAGCTCATCGCATTTCTCGGCTCCCAGTTGCCGGCGCCCGTCGAACAGGAGGTCGGCAGCGATGGCTGCATGATCTTCACCGCAGGCTCTCCCGCCGAAGTCGTCGTGCACCTCACCGAGTCGAGCATCATCATCTCGGAGTACTCGGGTGTCTGGGTCTCGCTCGAGCGCTTCGTCGTGAAGCCGCGCCGTATGGGCGTGCTCAAATGGCGCCGGCTGCCGGAGACGCCTCTCATGAACGCGATCACCGCGCTCATCAAGGGTGCACGCGAGGCTCGCCTCGCGCTCTATCGTCCCTGCGCGGTCTGCGGCATGATCCATCCGCCCGAGGCCCTCTTCGGAGACGATGTGTGTCCGGAGTGCGGAGAGCAGCTGCTCACAGTGCATTGAGAGCGGGCGTAACATGAGCCCGCCCCTCTTCGAACCCAGCCCGCTCGCGCCTCGACGGACTCCCGAGGAACAGGAGCGGGATCGCGACCTCGGCCTCGGCTCCGTCGTCAGCCGCGAAAATCGTGGGCGGCTGCTCAATCGCGACGGCTCGTTCAACGTCGTGCGCTCGGGTCTGGGGATACTCGAGGCGGTGGCGCCCTACCAGCTGCTCAGGATCTCGTGGATCCGGTTTCTGGGCCTGGTGACCCTGCTGTACCTGGTGCTGAACCTCCTCTTCGCGGCGGCATACTGGGCGTGCGGCCCCGAGGCGCTGCAGGGTCCCGGCGCCACCATGCTCGGCGGACGATTCGGCCAGGCGTTCTTCTTCAGCGTCCAGACGTTTGCCACGATCGGTTATGGCCAGATCGGTCCCAACGGCTTCGCGGCCAACCTGATCGTCACCGTGGAAGCGCTCGTCGGTCTCATCTTCCAGGCGCTCGCGACAGGGCTGCTCTTCGCCCGCTTTGTTCGTCCGACGGCGTCCATCCTATTCAGCCAGCACGCGGTCATCGCGCCGTATGGCGGGGGTCGCGCCTTGCAGTTCCGGATCGCCAACCAGCATCGCAACGAAATCATCGAGCTCGAGGCCCAGGTGATTTTCAGCGCCATGCAGCCGGACGCGCGCGGCAACGCCGAGCGGCGGTATTTCACGCTGCCGCTCGAGCGCAACAAGGTCACGTTCTTCCCACTGTCGTGGACCATCGTGCACCCGATCGACGAGAAGAGCCCGCTCGCGGGCAGGACGAGCGAGGATCTCGAGCGCAGCCAGGCGGAGATTCTGATTCTGCTCTCGGGCATCGACGAGACGTTCGAACAGACGGTCCACGCGCGCTCCTCGTACCGCAACGACGAGATCATCTGGAACGCCCGATTCCGATCGATGTACATCCCCACCGACGCGCGAATGGTCGTGGCGGTGGACGTCAGAGGTCTGCACGAGACCGAGCCGGCGCCCTAACTGTTGACGGCTCTCTGAGAGGCGGCGCCGGGACCAATTGCCCACGCGAACCGGTTCGACGACGCGGGAAATCACACCTTCGCGATCTGTCAGCAGCATGCGGCACCTCCGTGAGGTGCCGCGGATTTCGGCGCTGCGGTGCGATTTCCCATCTACCGCGTGAGACGCGTCGCTCACACGGTTCGCGTGCGCAATCGGTCCCGACGCCGCCCTTCCTACAAGGGTCGTCCCCTCGGGCACCTCACGGCGCTTGCGATCAGATGGGCGGCCGGGACGGCTCGGGGACGCGAGGCGTCGAACTCGCGCGATCTGCGTACGTGAGTAAAACGTGCGCGAAGGCCAGCGGGCCGCGTCGATCATGAGTGGCGCCCGAATGACGTCGAGTTGCCCGCGAAGGTCGAATGTTCTAGCACCGGCGGTCGAGTCCGCTGAATCGACGCGGAAATCGACAGGCCACGTCGGAGCGCGCGTTTTTCCGCGCGACGTTCGTCGCATCGCGGCCCCGAGTTGTCCCGGACGCCCGTCGCTTCAATGCTCGCTGGGGCAATCGGCACCGGCGTCGCACCCACGCCGTCCAGCGAGGGCAACGTCAGTGCGGTCGGATCCGTTCGCCGGCGCGGATCTCGACCGCCAGCTGATTCTCCTTCGGCGGAATCGGACACGAGTACGAGGGGCTGAAGTAGCAGCTCGGGTTGTACGCGAGGTTGAAATCGAGCTCGTAGTAACCCGTCGACGTGCGATGCAGATCGAGCAGACGACCGGCAGGATAGGTCTCGGTGCGATTTGTGAGGTCGCCAAACGGGACAAAAAGACTGTTCACGTCCGATGAGGCAACTTCGACGTATCCCGCGAGCTGCAGCATCTGTCCCTTCAGCATGAACCCCAGCGTCCCGACGCGCCGGACGTCCCGGATCACGCCATCGGAGTACACCATCTGCAGGGCCGTCCTGTCGGCCGACGGCGTCAGCGCCGCCGGAACGTTGTAACTCGGATCCGGCGGGAAGTAGACGAGCGGCAGCAGCGTGGCCTTGAGGTTGTCGGGGACCGGATCCGGCTGATGCTGGAGCACCGCATCCTTGGCCGCTCGCGCCGCCCCAATGCGCGCCGTGTAATCCCGCTCACCCTCTGGTCCGCTCTCGCAGGCCACAGCAGACGCGATGAATCCCACGAGCACCGCTCGGATCATCCATCGCCCCGGCAGCATCGATCGGTCGAAAGTCACGGGGACTATCTTATTACTTGAAGGTCCACCGCGAGAGCGACGCGGCGTCCTTGACAAACATCCGGTCGCTCGAAATCGCCGGCTGCGCCCATGTCGCGCTGTCAGCAACCGTGTAGCGGGCAATCGGCTCGAAGCCGATCCGGCTGGCGTTGGCAACCGTCAGCGTCGCATCGTCATTCAACAGAAAGAGCAGGTTGCCCGCCTTGACGAGCGCGGTGTTCTCGGCTTCCCGAGGCTGTCCCAGCCACAGGACCGATCCGGTTTTCGCATCGAGTGCAAAGAGCTGACCGCGTGCCTTGTGCGACAGACCGAACAGCGTGTCGGCGACGACGACCGGGTTGCTCAGGTACATGGACACCTCTTTGGTGTCCCAGACTCGTTCAGCGATCCACGTGCCGTCGCGGAGAGTTGGCGTGAACGCCGCCACGCCTTGTTCCAGTCCGCTGATGATGACCATCCCGTCGTTCAGCACCGGTGTGATCGATCCTCCTCCGCCTGACCACGGGTATCGCCAGAGCACGCGGCCGTCGAGCGACACGCCGATCACGCTGTCCTGCGTCGCGGAAATGATCTGACGGATTCCGCCCAGGTCGACAGCGATCGGCGACGCGAAGAACCCATCGCCTCCAGCGGTCCACCTGATCTCGCCCGTCCGGCTCTCGAAGGCCGTCAGCGGACCGTAGTTCCCCGGATGAACGATGACCAGGCCCTGTTCGCCGAGAGGCGACGAGGCCGCTCCGAAGAACGGCGGCTCCGGTGGCGGCGGCGTCTGCCACAGCCGCCTACCGGTGGCGGCGTCGAACGCTGAGACAATCCCACTGACACCGAGTGTAAATAGCCTGGCATCGTAGTAGAGCGGCGTGGCTTTGGGGCTGGCTCCGTGCGCGGCGGCGGGCTGGCTGGGAGAGTAGGGCGCCGGATAGCTCGATCGCCATTGCTCTGCACCGGTCCGGGCGTCGAGCGCCATCACCACTTCGCTTCCATCGAGCCTGGTGAAGACGTAGACGCGATCGCCGATGACGAGCGGTGTCGCATAGCCCTCGCCGACACTGACCGTCCACTGTCGCGTCAATGCCTTCGGCCACGGCGAGGGCGCCACGAAGCCGGAGGCGGCGCCGTCTCGTTGCTGGCCACGCCACTGCGGATAGTCTTGTGGAGAGGACTGAGCATCCGAGTCGACTCCAGCCATGGCCAACAGGGCTGCAGCGACCAATACGAACGACCGTGCCCGCATGATGCAGCTCCCCGCCGCGAGCAGCGAATGACGCCACAAATGTCCGGTCATGTCAGACCGGACGTGATCACTCATCGTACTGCGTCCAAGCGCCCGGCCCGCTCCACCCGGCCCACCCGCCGCACCTGCCCGAACCCCCCGCCTGCCCTGCCTGCCCGACCTGCCCGACCTGCCCTGCCTGCCCTGCCTGGCCCACCCGCCCGACCTGCCCTGCCTGCCCTGCCTGCCCGACGTGCCCCGCCATACCCTATACACTATTTTAGTCTAGGCATTGCGACAAGATGTATATTCAGTCTCATGACGGAACCTCGGAAACATCGGGATCTCTTCCCCGGCGCGCTGGAGATGATGATTCTGCAGACACTGCGGCGCGGACCGCTCCACGGCTATGCCCTGGCGCAGCAGATCATCACGGACTCTGACGATCAGCTCCGTGTCGAGGAAGGGTCGCTCTACCCCGCCTTGCAGCGCATGCTCAAGGTCGGATGGGTGGACGCGAAATGGGGCGTGTCTTCGACCAACCGGAAGGTGCGGTTGTACACGATCACGACTGCCGGCAGGCGACACCTCGAGCACGAAGTCTCTCGTCTCGAGCAGATGCTGAATGGCATCACCCGTGTCCTGGCCCTGGCGCGCTCGTAGAGTGACGCGGACTCTGGCATGAACTGGCTCGCCCGCCTCCTCCCCGGCCGCTTCTTGCAACGCCTGCTGCATCTCGTGGCGCGCCGTCGCATGGATCGGGAAATGGCCGACGAGATCCAGGAACATCTCGACGAGAAGATCGAGGATCTCGTCGCGGGCGGGATGAGCCGCGCCGACGCGACAAGCGCTGCGCGCCGCGCGTTCGGCAATGTCACCCTCACCGCTGAGCGCGGGCACGACGTCTGGGGCTGGACGTCGCTTGAAACCTGGTGGGTGGATCTGCGGTACGCGTGCCGCCAGCTTCGCAAGTATCCCGCGTTCACGCTGGTCGCGGTGCTCTCGAGCGCCCTCGGCATCGGCGCGAGCACGGCCGTGTTCTCGGTCCTGTATGCCGTCCTGATCAACCCGTACCCGTACCGGGATCCGGCCAGGATCGTCCATCTCCACGTCGTCGACAAGGGTGCGTTCCTGTTCGATCTGCCGCTCTCGAATCAGCAGTTCCTGGAGTTCGAGCGATCCCCCGTCCTGGACGCGGCGATGGCCATGGACGTCGAAGGGATGGCCGCAACGGGCGGCGACCTGCCGGAGCCGATCAGCGCCGGCTATCTCTCGGCGAATGCCTTTGAATTTCTTGGCGTGCCTCCGCTCCTCGGACGGGTGTTCACACGCAACGAGGCGCGGCCGCAGGGGATCGTCCTGAGCTATGGCTACTGGTGGAGACGCTACAGTGGTCAGCCCGACATCGTCGGCCAGACCGTGCGCCTCGACTACCAGAGCTATACGGTCATCGGCGTGATGCCCCGGCGGTTTGCCTGGTGGGACTGTGATGTCTACCTGCCGCTCCGACCATCGCCCGATCCGGATCGGCTGGCCACGGTCTTCGCGCGGATCAAGCCGGGCGTCAGCGATCGCGCTGCGGAGCAGGCCCTCCAGTCGCTCGTCGGAACCCTCGCGGCGCAACGACCCGGCCGCTTGCCTCCAGCGTTTCAGATTCGCCTGCTGCACATGACGGCGATTGCCACCGGCCGGCTCTCCGGTACGCTCGCGGTCGTCGGCGCCGCGGTCGGCTTGCTCCTCGTGATTGGCTGCGCGAACGTCTCGATTCTTCTCCTGGCCCGTGGCGCGGCCCGGACGCACGAGCTCGCGATTCGCGTGGCGGTCGGCGCCAGCCGCATCCGCATCCTTCGGCAGCTCCTGACCGAGTCGATCCTGATCTCGCTCGTGGGCGGTGCAGCCGGCGTTCTGCTGGCCGACGGCGCCGTGGATCTCATTTCGATCCTGCTGCCGGCCGGCACGTTCCCGTCGGAGTCAGTCATCACGTTGAGTACGCCCGTGCTGGTCTTCAGCACGCTCGTCGCGATCATGACGGGCACGCTCTTCGGGCTGTGGCCGGCCCTGCAGTTCTCTCATCCGGAATTCGGCAGGCTGATGACGGGGGGTTCGCGGGGTTCACGATGTTCGCGGGGTTCGCGGGGGCATGACCTGCTCATCGCCGGACAGGCCGCGCTCACGCTTGTCCTGCTCGCGGGAGCCGGAGCCACGGGGCGCGCGTTCACGGCACTCCTTCACACGAGGCTGGACTACGATCCCCAGAATCTCACTTCCACGAGAATCGACCTTCGCGACGGCACGTACACGGAGTGGAACGATCGGGTCGCCTACTACGACCGGATCAGACAGGCCACGGCTCGATCCCCAGGCGTCGTCTCCGCGGCGCTGTCGCTCACCGAATTGCCGCCGGTGACGCTCTTCCGCAGCAGCGCCGTCGAGCTATCCGACCGGTCGAGCGCGGAGTGGCAGACGGCCCTGCTCTCGGAAGTCAGCGCGGAATACTTCTCGACGCTTCGTGTTCCCATGCTTCAGGGCCGGGCGTGGACGGAGGCCGAGACACGGCAGGCCGTGCACGTTGCCGTCGTCAATGCGACGATGGCGAGACGCTACTGGCCGTCGGGCAGTCCTCTTCAACAGGTGATTCGTCTTCCAGAACTGAAAGCCTCGACAACCTGGACTCTGGCATCACCCGGGAACGACGGGCGGGTCCGGATCGTCGGCGTCGTCGCCGATACGCCCAGTGCCGGATTGAAGGAGCCGTCGGCGCCCACCGTCTATGTTCCGTACTCGCTGGTCGTCGGCGACTCACTCCGCGTGATTACCAGGACCACCGGCGCGCCGGCGCAGGCGACGGTGCCCGTGGCGTCTTCAATGGCGCCTTCGATAGTGTCGCGGGCGATTGCGGAACAGCTCAGGAGCATCATTCAGACGGTCGATCCGGATCAGCCGGTGGGCCCGGCCCGCACGGCTGTCGACCTACTGGAGGCTCAGGGATGGGCGCGCGAGCGGCTCACGGCGTCGATCTTCGGCGCGTTCGCGGGGCTTGGCGTGCTGCTGTCGGCCGCCGGACTCTACAGCGTCGTGTCCTACGTGGTGTCGCAGCGATTGACGGAATTCGGCATCCGCATGGCCCTCGGGGCGCGTCGTCTCGACGTGGTCCGTCTGGTCCTGGCGTCGGCCATGAGGCCGATGCTAACGGGCGTCACAGCAGGACTCGGACTCTGCATGATCTTCAACCGGCTGCTGGTGCGATGGACCGAGGCCAACGTGCGAGATCCGTACGTGATGATGCCGGTGATTCTGCTGCTGGTGGGTGTGACGGTCGCCGCGGCATTGGTGCCCGCCTGTCGGGCCGCAGCGACCAATCCGATGAACGTCCTGCGCGGCGAGTAGGCTCGGGGATCAGTGATCGCGTGGGACAAGGCGGGGATTCCCTGCAATCGAGACGGCGCCGAAATGCCGCAGGTCGAGTGTCGCAATCGCATCCGCCTTCAGCCGTTCAGCCGTGGCAATCACCACCGCGTCCACCAGACCCAGGCCAAGCGACCGATAGCGCGTGCAGATTCTCCGCGCTGCGTCCAGATCGCCGGCGCGACCCCACTCCACGGAAAACGCCTCGTCGGCGAGATCGCGAAGAAACGCCTCCTGCGCCTTCGCGCCGAGGTGTTTCGCAACGAGATAGTCAACTTCTGGCAGAATCGCCCACGGCAGGATCCAGCCGTGCGGGTCCTCCTCGTAGAGGCCGCGGATCGCGCTGTGATGGTCCTCGCTCGCGTCGAGCAGCGCCAGGAGCGCGCCTGTGTCGACGACAATCATCGATCCTCGCCGAAGCCGGAGAGCAACGCCTCCGCGCGCCGGCCCAGATCTCGGCGCCTGCTCTTGAACGCGCCGACGCTGCGCGCCTTCCGGCGCGGCGCGTGACGAACGGTGTATTCCGCAACGGCTTCGCGGACCATCGCCGCGGGCGCCTCGCCACGACCGCTTGCAATCTGCTTGAGCCGCCGATACGTCTCCTCATCCAGATACACCGTCGTCTTTTGCATATGGCTACCATATATGGAGCAACGGCCGCAGTCAAGGACGGCCGTCTGTCGGTCGGGCTCGCGTTATTCGAGGGTGTCGCTGCGATCGGGAGCCGATGGCGCCGGGACGTATCCCTCGCAGGCGAGGACAGGCAGCGCCGGGTACTTGGAGAATCGTGGATCCGTCTGCGAGAGCCGGCACAGGTAGAACGTCGAACCACGCGCCGAGACGACGGTTTCGGCGTGGCCGCAGTTGCCACAGAGTCCGGCCTCAGGGTTCAGACTTCGCCTTCAACTTCGCGTCGTTCTCCCGGATGAACGCGCGAATCTCGTCGGTCATCGCCAGCAGTTTCGTCCACTGCTCTTTGTACAGCGTCACCGGAAAACGGCCGAGTCCGTAGACCGACACGCCGCCTTTTTCGCTGACTTTGAGGCTCACGCTGCCGCTACGCTGGCCCTTGAGGCGCTCGTTCTCGGCCTTGAGACGTTCGAGCTCGGCTTTCAAATCGTCGTCTGACATCTGTATCCCCCAACCCTGTTCAGTTCACGCAGTCAGACTACTCCGCACACGCGTGCGATTCAATTCCATCCGCTCTCTCACGTGCCGTCCGCCGACGACCGCCCGACCCGCATCCACGCCCGTCGATCTACATCCACGGCTCGTCGGCCGTGGGACCGTAGATGGATGGCACCTTCGCGCCAACCATTCGCAGGTAGACCGAGAGCTGGCCGCGATGGTGAATCATGTCGAGCAGCGGAATCCACAGCAGGTCCATCACGCGGAACTGTCCCATCTTGCCCGGACCGGACGGGAACGCACTCTGGGCATTCAAGGCTTCAGCCTCGAGGCTCTTGAC
>JBGOTP010000207.1:0-9182 GCA_041476545.1 Vicinamibacteria bacterium
ATCTTGACGCGCAGCGCGGGGAGACCAGGATGCCCAGCCCGAAACCTCCAGATATCGCTCCCAATGCGGCGTAGATCGGGAACAACGTGCTCAACGCCACCGAGCGCCGCGTCTGGCAGAACTGCCTCTACACCCTGGACGGCAACGGCAACGTCAAAGAGCGGTGGACGCAGTGGGATTACCTGTGCGCGGGATCGGACGGCCCGGGCCCTCATCGGCTGCGCATCAGCCCCTACGACCCCGAACATCGCGTGTGGCTCGTCAACGAAACCTTCCATCAGATCTACGTCTTCTCCAACGACGGCAGCAAGCTGCTGAAGACGCTGGGCGAGAAGAACGTTCCAGGAAGCGATGGCAAGCACTTCGCCAAGCCCCAGGACGTGGCGTTTCTGCCGGACGGCAGGATTCTCGTGGCCGACGGCCTGGACAATCACCGGGTGATGATCCTCGACCGCGAGGGGAACTACATCTCGGAGTTCGGCGGCTCTGGCAAAGGGCCCGGCCAGTTCACCGGCGTGCACGCGGTTGCGGTCGGACCTCAGGGCCGGATCTTCGCCCTCGATCGTTCAGGTAACCGGATCAACGTGTTCAGGACGACGGCCGATCCGGCGAAGGTGGAATTTGTGGAGGCGTTTCCTGGCTTCTCGCTCCCGCTGGATCTCATCGTCAACCAAGACAGCCTCTGGGTGACCGACCTCAATCCGCTGCGTTTCACCAAGCTGGACTTCAAGGGCAACCACCTCTACACCTGGATGGTGCCGAGGGAGCTGCCGGACGGCTATCTCGAGGTGCACACGTTCACCGTCGACTCGAACGGGAATCTCTACGGCGGGGACAACCAGTACGGCCGCACGCAGAAGTTCGTGCCCAAGCGCGGCGCGGACCCGGCGCTGCTCATCAGTCCACCGTGGGTGGCCCGCTAACGCGCCGGACCGCGACAGTGCCAAGCCTGCCTCTAGCCTCCGGGCTGAGCCTCAAGTACAATGTACATTCGTGAAACGCTACACCATCTCGCAGGCCCGGGAACGGCTCGCGGACGTGCTGAACGAAGCGGAACGGGCCGGGTCGGTCGTCATCGAACGGCGGGACGTCCAGTACGTCATCCGGGCCGAACGCAAGCCGCGGAAGCGGGTGTCCAGGCGTTCCGTCATCGAATCGCTGGACCCGGCGGTGAAGGCCGGTCAGTGGGAATGGAAGGCGGACGCGCGCGGCGCGCGGTTCAGCGGACGCCGACAGCAGTCGTGATTCTCCTCGACACGAACGCCCTCATCTGGCTGGAACAGGGTCATCGGCGGACGCGCGTGCTGGCCGGCGAGAAGAAGCGGCCGTACATCTCTCCCGCAAGCCTGCTCGAGCTGCAATTCCTGGCGGAGGCGGGCCGGATTCAGTTGCGGAGTTGCGGCGTGGCCGATCTCGCGCACCATCATCTCTGGCTGCTCGACGACCCGCCGGCCGCCGCCTGGTTCGACAACGCACTCGACCTGAGCTGGACGCGCGATCCGTTCGATCGCCTGCTCGTCGCCCACGCACGGCTCCGGGGCTGGCGGCTCGCGACGGCGGACGCGACGCTTCTCGGACGCATGCCCGAGCGCGAGCGCCTCGCGATCTGAGCTGGGTCGTCGATGCCCCCAACATCCTATTGGTTGAGGCGACAAAGGGGAGAGTAACGTGACGACATCGCAAACCGGCGTGTTCCTGGCGTTGGTGGCATTCGCGGTCCTGCTTGCAGATCCTGTCGTGTCTCATGCTCAGCGAGATCCTGGACCAAAGGTGGAAAAGACCTATGGCAATGGGCTGCCACGAGACGGCGACAGACTGATCTTTGCCGACAACCAATACCCGGTGTGGCCGCTGACCCCCGAACAGAAGGTGTACGCCAGCATCGATGGCGCTCGGATGAAGCGGCAGGTGATCGACCTCGCTCAGATTTCCCTCCGCTATCGTGATGCCGGGCACAAGTGGTGGGGCCGTTTCCCTGGCACCATCGCGGACCGCGAAGGCATGTCGTATATGACCAAAGCCTTCGAGGCCCTCGGGCTCGAGGTCGAGCACGTCCCCTACGTGCTGCCCAACGATTGGAGGCCGACCGATTGGGCTGCGAGCTATAAGACCGCTGGCGGATCGACGATCGAACTGACAACGGCGTTCCCCGTCTCCGGCACCAAGGCCACCGGGCCTCAGGGCATCACCGCGGAGGTGGTCTGGGTCGGCATCGGCGCAGGGGCCGACTTCATCGGTAGAGACGTGAAAGGTAAAGCGGTCGTCATCTACAGCGTGTTCGTCCCTGGAGGGCGGAGCCATTCGGCCAGCGATCGCGCGGGTCTCTTCAATGCCAACGCGAGGGCAGTCCAATTGGGAGCGGCGATGGTGGTGAATGTAATGGGAGTTCCCGGGAATGGCCAGTTTCAGCCTGAGGGTGGTTTGCGCGAGGTTCCTCAGTTCACATTGAGCATGGACGAAGGCTTCGCGCTGAGAGACCGGCTTGATCACGGCGACAAAGTCCAATTGAGCGTCCGGCTCGACGTGCCGGAACTCCGCAATATTGCCACCGAGTACACAATCGCCACCCTCCCAGGGCGGTCAGACGAGCAGATCGTCGTCATGACGCACACCGACGGATACTTTCAGGCGGCGATGGATAACGCCGCAGGCATGGCCAGCGCGCTCGAACTCGCGAGATTCTACGCGCAAAAACCTCTGCAAGACCGGCCGCGCACGATGACGTTCATTCAATTTCCCGACCACCACCACGGAGAAGTCGCCCGCAGTCGGAGGGGCGTCGGCATCGACGCCATCTATCCCTGGGACAAGGTCGCCGTGAAGTTAACCATGGAGCATCCGTCCCAGACGCTGCTGTACATGTATAACGACAGCCTCACGCCAACCAATGCCATCGGCGCGTTCCGTTGGAACGCGCTCGGCAGTCCCGAATTCGAGCAGATGGTGTTCGATAGCCTTCGTGAGTTCGGCGTGTCCGTCTATGCGGAGGAGGACGGGCCCAAGAACGGTAACTACGCGCCATCCTTCCACATCATCGATCACGTGATTTACCACACCTCGCTCGATGTGCCAGACCTTGTGCCCGCGAGCGGCCTGGAGCGCACCACCCGCGCATTCGCCGCAGTACTCGATCGGGCCAACGGGATGACGATGTCGCAATTGCGCGGGCCGAGCTTTCCGCCCAGGGCCGGGTCCGGCGCTCTCACGGGGACACAATCGCTGAAGAAGTAGCGACGTGCTCCCAGGCTCTGAACCATGGACCCCTTGTTCCTCCGGCTCGAGGCGACGCCATTCAGCGTGTGGATCCGTGAGTCGACGTCCGTGTGGGCGTACCCGGCCATTCTCTCGGCCCATGCGATCGGCATGGGACTCGCGGCGGGCGTGAACGCCGCGATCGCCCTGCACCTCCTCGGCGTAGGTTCTGGCATCCCCACGCGGGAAATGAGGCGCTTTGTCCCGGTGATGTGGCTTGGCTTCTGGCTGAACGCCGCATCCGGTGTGATGCTGTTGATCGCCTATCCCACGAAGGCGTTCACCAACCCCGTCTTCTATCTCAAGATCTCGCTCATTGCGCTTGCGATGTGGACGTTCGTGGTGATCAACCGCCGGATCTTCCGCGCGGCCACGCCGCATGTGGGGTCCGGCGTCGGCCCGACCGCGGGTCCGATTCGTGAACACGATGGGACGTCCCGGGTTGAGGCTCCTCGCGATCGCCTCACTGGTGTGGTGGGCCGCAGCCATCACGGCAGGCCGCCTGCTCGCCTACACATACGCTCGTCTGCTGGCCACCTGGTAACGTCTGCATGGTCAACTTTCAGATGTGGCTCGTGACGACCTTCGCAAGCGCGAAGCCGGTTGCGGCATTCATGCACACGAAATGGGGCTGGCCGGCCGCCGAGAGCGTTCATTTCATCGGACTGTCACTCCTCGTCGGCACGATCTCGCTATTCGACCTGCGTCTGCTCGGGATCGCCCAGCGCATACCGATCCGCGCGTTGCATCGTCTGGTGCCATGGGCCCTGCTCGGATATGGGCTGACGGCGCTCAGTGGCTCCCTGTTCCTGATGACCGAACCCGATCAGTACGTCTACAATCCGGCCTTCCACTTCAAAATGCTCTTCATGGGCGTCGCCGGACTCAATGCCACGGCCTTCTATCTGACGTCCTATCACCGAACGACCATGCCCGGAGCGTCGGACGTGGCGCCGCGATCGGCACAGTTCATCGCCGCCGCTTCTCTGTTTCTCTGGATCTCGGTCATCATCGCCGGCCGGCTGTTGACGTTCTACCGGCCTTTTCCCTGCGGACCGGAAGGACCAGGCTTTCTCGCCGAGTGCCTCCCCGGCATGTGGTGACACGCGGAATTACCTGGTAACCTGCCAACGAAGGTCATGTCATCGTCGGAACGAGCCGCTGAAGAACGGGCGTCGTTGCCACAGTCGTTATGAGGGCCATCAGCACGAGCATCGTGAAGAGCGTCGGCGAAATAATCCCGAGGTCGAGGCCGACGTTGAGGACGATCAACTCCATCAGTCCGCGCGTGTTCATCAGGACGCCAAGCCCCGCGGCGCGGTGCCAGTCCAATCCGCTGATTCTGGCGCCCGCGACGGCTCCCCCGAACTTTCCCACCGTCGCCGTCACCACAATCAATGCGCAGGCCGACCACTCGTAGAGACCCGACACCAGGCCAATCTGCGTTCGCAGGCCCGTGAACGCAAAGAAGGCCGGCAGGAGCAACATCATCACCGGCCGTCCGAGGCGGCGCTTCAGGACGACCGCAACGGTGGAGTCGCACGGAATGACCAGGCCGGCGAGAAACGCGCCGAAGATCGCGTGCACGCCGATGACTTCCGTCGTCAGCGCCGACATCAGCAGCAGGATGAGGGCGAGGGCCACCCCAGTTCGCGTCGACTGAGCCGCATCCGGCAGCGGACGAGCACCGACCACCGGTGGACGACCACCATTGGATAGCCGAACGAACATCGGCCGCACCACCGCGAGCATCAGCGCGATGAAGCCCGCGGTGAGCAAGGCCACCAGGATCGCGCTGCCACCCGACGTATGCACCACTCCCACGACGAACGCCAACAGGCACCAGGCGGTGACGTCTCCAATGGCCGCACAGGCGAGCGCCAGGACTCCCAATGACGACGTGGCCATGCCCAGATCTTCAAGGATGCGCGCCAATACCGGGAACGCGGTGATCGACATCGCAACACCGAGGAACAACGCAAAGTGGACAAACGGCACGTCGCTCGTCGAGAAACGGGGATAGAGGTAGAAAGCCAGAGCCGATCCAAGAACGAACGGCAACAGCATGCTGGCCTGGGCCGTGACCACCGTCGTGCGGATTTGCCCTCGCAACAGATCGGGGTTCAGGTCGAGTCCGACGACGAACATGTAAAGGACGACGCCCAGTTGCGCCATCGCCCCCAGGGGGAGCACAACTTCCGGCGGCAGAAGATATAGAAATGTCTGTGGAGCGACCCGGCCGAGAAGTGACGGGCCGATGAGGATGCCGCCAAGGATCTCACCGATCACGGGAGGCTGTCCGGCGAATCGGAACATCCGGCCGAGAAGCCGGCCGACGATGACAACGGTCGCGAGCGCGAGGGGAAGGTGCCAGAGCAGGTCGGTCGCGCCGCCGAATCCGGCGCCGAAGTTCATGGGGCCGAGGGCGCGTACGTCTTCGCAACGCTGGTGCGGCTGTTCACGACGCGAAAGCTTCCATCGTTGTTCGCGCTCAGCTTGATCCAGTTGCCGTCGGAGGCCTCGTCCGTGTTGGCGATGAACGCGTCTAGCGAGTTTCCTGCGCCCGCGTTTTGAGACGCGTGCAATTGCCAGAGATCCTCTACGCCGTGAGGTCCGCGAAGGGTTTTGAGCGCGTCCGGCGAACCGCCCTTGAGCACACCGTTGTTCATGATGGCGACGCGGGGCCGCAGCGCCGCGTACACGGCCGGCAGGTTCGAATCGTAGTCGCCGTGGTGGGCGACCAGATACACGGACACGCGACCCAGCAGATTCCGCGGGCACACGAGCGTGGCCAGCGTGTTGCCGCTGAGATCACCCAGATCGAGAAAGCGGAACGAGCCGAGCTGCAGCATCACTCCTACGGAACGATAGTTTTCGGTGCCATCCGGCGGCTGATCCTCGACCGTCGCGCACGCCTCGTTCCCTTGACCGGCGCCTGCCAACGGCTTCGGGAGGACTGTTCCGCCCGCACTCACGACGTCGGCGTCGACGCCCTTCAGAGGCAACCGGTCTCCGGCTTGCGCCTGCAGGTGATGACCCTGGCTACGTACAGCCTCGTAGCTGCCAAACGCCCGCACGGTCATGCGGTCTGTCCCGTAGGGCGTGCCGAGCGGCGCGCCGTAGTCGATGAAGGTGCCGATCGGGATCCGGGATGCGAGTTCGGGCACGCCGCCCGCATGATCGGGATGAAAGTGCGTGATGAGCAGGTAGTCGATCCGATCGATGCCGGCGTCGTGAACGGCCGCCATGATCCGATCCGGATCGCGCCCCTCGCGTCCGGCATAGCCTGTGTCGATCAACATCGATTCTCCGGCCGGCGTCACGACAAGGGTCGACTCGCCGCCTTCAACATCGATGAAATAGATCTCGAGCGTTCTGGCGGCGAGCGTGGACGCTGCAAGCGCCAGGCTCAACAAGACGGCCACAACGGCGCGACTCATCACGCGCGGCCTCGCAGGCACCGGTACACCTCAGGGAACCGGTGTGGTGACGGGCTTGCCTTTTTCGATCACGTAGGTCGCGACGACCTTCGCGATCCCTGTGCCCGCGTTTCGGGCGTTGTGAACGGTGCCAGCCGGAATCAGGAAGACCTCGCCCGACTGCAGCGTCCTTGCCGGCTTGCCGTCGATTTCGAGCACGACGGGTCCCAAGAGCACGTAGCCGATTTCCTCGCCTGGATGCGTGTGCCGTCCCGATGCGCCGCCAGGCTGGACTTCGGCCAACGCCTGAACCACTTCGCGGCCCGGAGCGGATAGATCGCCCTGCTGAAGCACCGTCCGCTTGAAAAGCGCCGGCGCCTGGGCACCGATAACAATGAGCGAGGCGGTGAACGCCGCGGCCGTCACGCCACCGACAATAAGATTCCTTCGGACCATGTCGTCTCCTCCTCGAAGTTGAGTCATCCTACATCCTTACATCCCGACATTCTTACATCCTTACATCCCAACATCCCAACATCCTTACATTCCCCTACGGTCTTCGTCCTTCCGGGAGCGTCAGGTCGTTGGCCTTGCCGGGATCGAGTTCGGCGGGGGTTCCCTCGTCCCACGACGAAATGCGCGCCTTACCAGGCTCATACAACGATTCGAGCGGCTTCCAGACCTTGTCCACGCGATCGGTGAAGAGATCGCCAATCAGCAGATCCGTCAGCGTGCCCCGCATCTCCGGATACTGCCGAACCATACTGCCAAAATTGAACCCGTCGTAGTACTCACACACGAGGCGGCGCATGCGGTCCACGCCTTCGTTGAATCCCGGTCCCCATTTGCCGAGCTGCGCGGCCGACGTGTCTCCCGTGGCGAACCCTTCGACGATCGCGTCGGCAGCCATCTGTCCCGACTTGAGCGCCAGAAGGACACCCGAGGAATACAGCGGATCGAGAAATCCGAATGCGTCTCCGACGAGCACCCACCCATCTCCCGCGCATTTCGTCGACCGATACGAATAGTCCTTTGTCGCAAAATACCCCGTCGCCCGCCGGGCCTTCGCGACGCGCTCTTTCACGCCAGGACATCCCTCGACTTCCTCGTCGTACGTCTCCGGATAGTCGCCTCGCCCCTTGAACAGGTAGTCGAAGGGGGCGACCACACCGACGCTGACCATATCGTCGTGCTGCGGAATGTACCAGAACCAGCCGTTCTTGTTGCCCGTCTGGACGACCAGCGTCGCGCCTTCGTCGCGCCCGGTGTCGCGATACGCGCCTTCCCAGTAGGTCCAGATCGCGCCCTTGTTGAGAGTGGGATCCCAGATGCGCAGGCGCAGGCGATTCATCAGCAGTCCGTTCTGGCCACTCGCATCGACGACCACACGCGCGCGCACGTCCCGTAGGGGTCCGTCCCCTTCCTTAATCCTGACGCCGACGGCTCGATCGCCCTCGAACAGGACGTCGTGGACACGAACGCCTTCGTGTGCGTTCACGCCGTGTTCGCGGGCGTTGTCGAGCATCATCTGATCGAACTCGCTGCGCACCACCTGCCAAGTCTGCGAGCACTCGTGCGGTTTGTTGTCCCAGAAGTAGAAGGGAGCCGAATTCCGGCCGCTCGAGTTCACGAACTGGACGCTGTACTTCTTGACGAAGTGGCTCTTCTGCATCTTGGGCAGCATGTTGAGCCGATCGAGCACCCAGTAGGTTTCGGGAATCAGCGACTCGCCGATGTGGAAGCGCGGGAACTGTTCCCGTTCGAAGAGCTCAACGGAATGGCCGCGCTGAGCAATGAGCGTGGATACCGTGGAACCAGCCGGGCCGCCGCCGATCACGACAACGTCCACCATGTCTTTCACAACGTCCTCCACAACGACATACGCGACTACTCCTCCAGAATGAATCGCCTGGCCTTCATCTCGAACCGAGGCAGCGTGCCCTCCTCGACGAGGCGCACCGGAACAGTCAGTCCCAATGCCACGCGGAGTTCGTGCGAGACTCTTGTCTCGATCGGCACGAGCGCCGGTCCGTCCGCCCTCTCGCCTGCGTTGGCGTTCGCCGTGGAACGCGCCCTGAGCGCCTCGATGTCGACTGAGAGCGAGCGCATCGATCCGGTCCACGACACCGTCGATCGAAATTCGACGACCTCGGGAAAGCGCCGCACGACCGATTCGATGCTCGCCGGATAGACGTTGACGCCGCGGATGTTGATCATATCGTCGGCACGCGCCAGCACGCCTCCTTCGAGGCGCGCCCACGTCCGGCCGCAGGGGCACGGCTCCGACCGGCGGACGACGAGATCGCCGGTGCGGTAGCGGATGACTGGACTTGCGGTCCGGCCCAGGTTCGTGACGACCAGCTCCCCGCACTCGCCATCCGGAATCTCACGTGGGGGCAAGTCCGACGGCGCTGGCGACACGGCAGGGCTGAAGCCCTGCGCTACGACAACCCCGTTGGATGAAACAGCGGGCTCGAGCACCTCGCAGATGTACTCCCCTTCATTCACGTG
>JBGOTP010000208.1:0-9180 GCA_041476545.1 Vicinamibacteria bacterium
CGAGACCACTCGGGGCCACGCCGCGTCGAATTCGCGCGATCAGGTGCCGGTAAAATGCGTGCGAGAGGCGCGCAGGCCGCGTCGATCGTCGTATGTCACCCCACCGTTCGAATGACCACCGGCGTGCCTAGTTCCGACGACCGGCCGTGGGACTAGCTGAATCGACGCGGTGATCGTCGGCTCAGGCCGGCGCGCGCATTTTCCGCGCGACACTCGTGGCGGCGAGGCCCGAGTGGTCTCGTTCCGCCGGCAGCAGGCCCGCCGGGAAACTGACCCAGTACCCAAGTCCGGGTTAGTTGGTGCCGGAGGTCGGAATCGAGCCGACCCACACCCCGGAGCAGTCTACCCTCGGCTGTCAATCGATCGGGAAGCTTACGGTAATGCTTCTTGATGACTTAGTCATTGCATGGCATAATTCAATGCGTGGTTTGGGAAGTCGAAGGTACCGACGGCTTTGCCACGTGGTTCGCGACTCTGATGCTGTATGCCTTCGACCCGCGCCGCGCGGCGATTCTTTTGCTCGGCGGGGACAAGACCGGGAACGACCGCTGGTACGAAGAAAATGTCCCGACGGCCGACGCGCTCTACGACGATCATCTTCGGCAACTCGAACAGGAAGAGCTGACATGAAGCGTCACAAGTGGTCCGAGATTCGGGATCGCGTGAAGCCGGAAACGCGCGCGCGGATCAAGGCGGAGGCGCGCGGTCTCTCTGACGACCTTCACCTGTCTCAGCTTCGCAAGGCCAGGGGATTGACGCAGGAAGCGATGGCCGACCTGCTCGGCGTTACTCAGGCCGAAGTGTCCAAGATGGAACGCCGGACCGAGCTCTATGTGGGCACGCTGAGAAAGTTTATCGAGGCGATGAATGGCGAGCTGGTAATCGCCGCGCGCTTTGCCGACGGCGTGGAGGTGCCGATCACATTGTCCGATGCGGAAGACGCTGCCTGACCTCTCAGGTCGGCTGCGTCCGGACTACTCGACGTTGACGCCATGTGTGATGACGAGCTTGAAGCGATCGGCGAGAAGCGCCCTCAACATCAATTGAGACTGAGTGGGAACCCCGCCTTGCGGCGGAGCCGATGGAAGCGGCACACCCTGCCGGGCTGCATGCGCATCGTGCCTGGGCCGCCGCAACTGCTCGACTTGATTTGATGCGACCTCGAAGGCCGGGCTCGACCGAACCTGCTAGAATAGGGCTCGAGCCAACCGCAATGCCTGAAGATCTGATCGTGTCCGATCCCCAGATTCTCGGCGGCAAACCGTGCGTTCGCCGTACGCGTCTCAGCGTTGAGTTCCTGCTCGAGCTTGCAGCGAGCGGCGCGACGCAGGACCAGATTCTCGCTCAGTATCCTCAGCTCACACCCGACGGCCTCGCGGCAGCGTTTCGGTACGCCGCCGACGTGCTGAAGGGCGAGCACACCTGGGAGCTAAGAATCACGGCGTGAAGCCGCTCGACTTCCCCCTCCTGACAGACGAGAATATCAGTCCAAACGTCGTTGAAGGCCTCCGAGCACGCGGCTGCAACCTGCGCACCGTTGCGGAAGAACACCTGATTGGTCGACCGGATGCTGAGGTTCTCGATCGTGCGACGAGCCAGAGGCGCGTCGTCGTGACGCACGATCTCGGTTTCGGTCGCTCTGCCGGCGCGACGTTTGTCGGAATCGTCTATCTACGGCCCGGACACATCTCGGCGGCGTTTGTGCTGGGGGTGATTGACGCGTTGAAACAAAACCAGCGGTTCGAGGAGCCGAAGCAACTGACGGTAGAGGAACTGATCGCTCAGTTGCCGGTTGCCGACGTGGTTGAATTCGAACAAGCTCCGCGCCCGGTATCCTTGGCGGCTCCTCCCGGGGCACCGACGAACGTGCGCATCACACCGTAGCGTCCGAATCGACCTGTGGCACTGAGACGTCCAGCAAAACTGCCCGCTCAGACTTCGAATAGCGACTTTCCCAGAAAGCTTCTGGCGCAGGGCCCCCCCAAGCGTGGTGGTGTCCAGAGTGTCAGGGCGGTGAAATGCAACCCGCAGGCAAGGCAAAGTCAAATGGGCCGTCGGGTATCGCGCGTTGAGTTCTGCTCGCGTCCGAGCAAGACTGGAAGCTCGGACATCGGAGAGGTTTCAAAATTCTTCCAAGAGAACGCCCCTTGATTCTAGTTAATTGGTGCCGGAGGTCGGAATCGAACCGACACGGGGCGTAAACCCCACGGGATTTTGAGTCCCGCGCGTCTGCCAGTTTCACCACTCCGGCACTTGGGGAGAGGGAAGACATCCATCATAGCATTTGGTCATTTGGTCATCTCGACATCTGGTCATTGCATCTGATCAGTTACGTCCAGACGCCCGACGCCTGCACTCCGCGAGCAGAGCCGGTGACACTTTCCGACACGGCAGGACTGAAGTCCTGCACTACGACTAGCTTCAGATTCCTTCCCGACCAGCCCCGCCCGGCCCGCCTGCCTTACCTGCCCCCGCAAAAATGCGCTAGTCTGACGTGCGTGAACGTCCTCCGGAGACTCGTCGTGATCGCCGCCGCTCTGCACGCCGCGGCCTGCACGACGACCGCGAGCGGCAAGCAATACTTCGGCAAAGTCGATCCGCCAAAAGGGCAGGTGCTCCGCTACGTCTCGGGATCCGAGCCGGAGTCGCTCGATCCGCCGATCAGTTCCGGGCAGCCGGAAGCCCGGATCTACATGGCGATCTTCGAAGGGCTCACCGAAATCGACCCCAAAACCGCGCAACCCATTCCTGGCGTTGCTGAACGCTGGGAGGCGAATGCCGACAACACGGTCTTCACGTTCCACCTGCGAGCCAATGCCCGCTGGTCGAACGGCGATCCCGTCACCGCGCACGACTTCGTGTACTCGTTCCGCCGCGGCTTCGATCCGCAGACCGCGTCCCGGAACGCCTACATGGGCTACGACATTCTGAACGCGCAGGCATTCAATGAAGGCGCCGTCTTCGTGCGCGATCCGAAGACCAGCGAGTGGCTGGCCGATCCTTCGGCACCGGCAAGACGTCTTGTCCTTCCCGGCGATCTGAAGGAACGCGAGAGCGCAATTGGCGCCCAGCACCTCGCCGAGAAAATCCGCGGCAAGGAATTCGTGCCCGTACGTGCCGGGGACATCGGCGTTGACGCGCTGGACGATCACACCCTTCGACTGCGTCTGGCGCAGCCGGTGCCCTACGTCGCCGGGCTCATGACGCACCAGTTCTTCCGGCCGGTGCCCCGCAAGGCCGTCGAGCAATACGGCGACGCCTGGACCCGCCCCGGGCACATCATCACCAACGGTCCGTTCATGGTCGAGGTGTGGAAGCCCTACGATCGCCTCGTGGTCGTCCGGAGTCCCATGTATTGGGACGCGGAGAACGTCCACCTGGATCGGATCACGTTCTATCCGCTCGAAGACAACTCGACCATCATGAACCTGTACAAGGCGGGCGAAGTGGACGCTGTGCTCAACCACAGTGTGCTCGCCGCCTGGGTGGACTACATCCGGCCGCTCAAGGACTACATGGACGCGCCGGAACTAGCGAACGACTATTACCAGATCAACATCACCCGCCCGCCAATGAACGACGTGCGTGTGCGGAGAGCATTCAACCTCGCCGTGGACCGGGTGGCGCTGGCCCACTATCGGCGAACGGCCAAGCCGCTCACGTCGTTTGTGCCCGAGGGCATCTTCAACGATTATCACCAGGCGCCAGGCTTGGGATTCGACCCCGCACGCGCGAAGGCGCAGATGGTCGAGGCCGGCTACAAAGACGCAAACGGCAACTACGACCCGTCGAAGTTTCCCATTGGAGACGTGGAACTGACCTACAACACGACCGAGAGCAACAGGCAGATCGCCGAGTTCGTGCAGGCACAATGGAAGCAGAACCTCGGCCTCACCGTGCCGCTGAAGAACATGGAGTGGAAGACGTTCCTCACCACTCGCGCGAACCTCGAGTACAAGGGGTTCTCGCGTGGGGCGTGGGTCGGCGACTACATGGATCCGTTCACCTTCCTCAATATCTTCTCTACACCACGCGGCGACAATGGCACCGGCTGGTGGGACAAGCGCTATCTGGATCTCCTCCTCGAGGGCAATCGACAGCCAGATTCTGCGAAGCGGTACGAGCTGCTCGCGCGCGCCGAAGCCATGCTCCTCGAGGCGCAGCCGGTGATTCCGCTCATGAGCAATGCGACGAACTGGCTCAAGAAGCCGTACGTGAAAGGCATGTACGCCAATCCGGTCACGATGCAGGCCTGGAAGTTCGTGTACATCGAGCACGATCCGGCGCGATGGGACGATGACGCGACAGGTCCGGCTAAAGCCGGACCCCACAACTGAAGCGGGCGAATTCTCAATGATCAGGTTCATCATTCGACGCCTGCTCGTGACCGTACCCATGGTGCTCGTCGTCGTGTCGCTCACGTGGGGGTTGATCCGCATGGCCCCCGGCAGTTTCTATACCTCGGAGAAGAAGATTCCTCCGGCGATCGAGAAGAACCTGCGGGAAAAGTACGGCCTCAACCGGCCATGGTACGTGCAGTACGGCAAGATGCTGTCGAACACGGTGCGCGGCGATTTTGGATCCTCGCTGAAATACACCGGCCAGTCGGTCAACACGATCCTCGCCGACACGCTTCCGGTGTCGGCCACGCTCGGCATCCTTGCCTATCTGCTGGCGCTCCTTGTCGGGATTGTGTCCGGCACACTGGCGGCCCTCCGCCAGAACACACGGCTCGACTACGCGTCCATGGCCGTGGCCATGGTGGGCATTTCGCTGCCCAACTTCGTGCTCGGACCGATTCTGGTTCTCGTGTTCTCGCTCACCTGGTTCTGGCTGCCGCCCGCGCGGTGGGAAGGCTTCGGCAGTCATCTCGTTCTGCCCGTGCTGACGCTATCGGCGGTCTACATGGCCTATATCGCGCGCCTCACGCGCTCCGGCATGCTCGAAGTGCTGCGCTCCAACTACATCCGCACCGCCCGCGCGAAGGGACTGTCCGAGCGCGCCGTGCTCATGCGCCACGCGATCCGCGGCGGACTGCTGCCCGTCGTGTCCTTCTCCGGACCGGCGCTCGCCTTCCTCGTCACCGGCACCGTCGTCGTCGAGCGCATCTTCGCGCTGCCGGGTCTTGGCAACTACTTCATCAACGCCAACCTGAATCGCGACGAACCGCTGATCATCGGGATCGTGGCGTTCCTGTCCATCGTGATTCTGGTGTTCAACTTGTGCGTTGACGTCGCCTACGGCTTCATCGATCCGAGGGTGCGGTACTAAGGGAGTGCCCTGAATGAAGATCGCGTTTACCGCAGAGGCCGCAGAGAGCGCAGAGACATTTGGTTGTTTGATTACAATGCCCTGCGATCTCAGCGTGCTCTGCGGTGATCGTTGTCGTGGTGCGAACGTCGTATGAGTGAACTCTCCGAAACCGTCGTCGGGACTTCGCTGTGGCGCGATGCGTGGCGGCGCCTACGGCGCAACCGCCTCGCCGTTTTCGGCATGATCGTGGTCGGCGCGATGGTTGTGGCAACAGTCTTGGGGCCGCCGATTATTGAGTGGGCGACCGGCTACACCTACGACTACATCCCGTCGGATCGCGCGCTCATCAAGTCGCTGCCTCCCTTCAGGGCGCCGAACGGGTCGTTTGCATGGACCCACTGGATGGGCACCGACAACGCCGGGCGCGACATCCTCGCGCGCGTGCTGCTCGGCGGCCGCATTTCGCTCATGGTGGGGATCATCTCGACACTCGTGTCGCTGCTCATCGGCATCGCCTACGGCGCCACGGCCGGCTATCTAGGCGGACACGTCGACGATCTCATGATGCGCATCGTCGATGTGCTGTACGCCATTCCCTACATGATGGTCATCATCGTGCTGCTGGCGTTTTTCGGACGGCAGTCTCCGCTCGGACAGCTTTTTCTGCTGTTTGCTGCGCTCGGCGCCGTCTCCTGGTTGACCATGGCGCGCATCGTGAGAGGGCAGGTGATCTCGCTCAAGAATCAGGAGTTCATTCTGGCGGCGAGGGCGACGGGCGTGAGGCCGGCCCGGATCATCGCGCGTCACCTCGTGCCGAACACGCTTGGTCCGGTCATCGTGTATGCCACGCTGACGGTTCCGTCCGTGATGTTGCTCGAAGCGTTCCTGTCGTTTCTCGGTCTCGGCGTGCAGGCGCCGCTCGCGTCGTGGGGAAGCCTCACCGCCGATGGTATTCAGAATATCGCGATCTTTCCGTGGCAGGTGATCTGTCCTGGCGCGACGATGGCGCTGACGCTCTTCTCGCTGAACTTTTTTGGTGACGGGCTCCGCGACGCGCTCGATCCGCAGATGAGAAAAAGTTGAGGAAGAGTCGTTCACAAACGCTAGACGCCGAGCGCGCGGAGTTCGCGGAGACGGGGATTCGACGGGTCGGCCTGCCCAGCAGGCCGCATGAGGTCGAATCGGGTCGAACCTCGAATCCAGATTCTGCCGCCGGGATTCGAGGTTCGGCCCGAGTTCGACCTCAGACGTCGCTTCGCGACGCCCGTCGAATTCGTCCTCTCTGCGGGTCTCAGCGGTCTCTGCGGTGTACGTCGTCATTTGGCCTTGTGGGAGCGATTCAACCCGTATTATGAGTTCCCCGTTGCTGTCGGTTCGGGACCTCCGGACGTACTTCGACGAGGACGGACGTGTGGTCCGCGCCGTGGACGGCGTGAGCTTCGACCTGCAGCGTGGCGAAACCCTCGGCATCGTCGGCGAATCGGGATCGGGCAAGTCGGTGACCAACCTGTCGATCATGCGGCTCGTGCCGACTCCTCCCGGGCGCATCGTCTCTGGCGACGTCGTGTTCGACGGGCGGGACCTGCGCGCGGCGTCCGCTGCTGAGATGCGCGCGATCCGGGGCAAGCGGATCGCCATGATCTTCCAGGATCCGATGACGTCGCTCAATCCCTTCATGCGGATTTCGAGACAGCTCATGGAGGTGACCGAGCTGCATCTCGGACATTCGCGCGCCGAGGCTCGGGCGCACGCGATCCGGATGCTCGAGCACGTCGGCATTCCCGATGCCGCCAGCCGCGCGGACGGGTATCCGCACGAATTCTCCGGCGGCATGCGGCAGCGCGTGATGATTGCGATGGCGCTCTCGTGTAAACCGGAGCTGCTGATTGCGGACGAACCGACGACCGCGCTCGACGTCACCATTCAGGCGCAGATTCTCGATCTGATCCAGAAGCTCAAGCGCGAGACCGGCGCGAGCGTCGTGCTGATTACGCACGACCTCGGAGTCGTGGCCGGCATGACCGACCGCATCATCGTGATGTATGCCGGCAAGATCATGGAACGCGCGTCGACAGCGGACCTGTTTGCGAAGCCAGCCAATCCCTACACGCGAGGGCTGCTCTTGTCTGTCCCGGATCCGACGGCCGCGTCGCAGAGCGAGCTTTACCAGATTCCCGGTTTGCCCCCGGACGTGGCGCAGCTCCCGCCCGGATGTCCGTTCGCGCCGCGTTGCGATCGCGTGGAAGAGATCTGCAAACATGAATTTCCGCCGTTTGTGCAGGTCGCTCCAGATCATCACTCTCTCTGCCATTTCGCGGACGACGTGTATCTCTCTGGGGCAGGTAGCCGCCTATGCGCCGGTGGCGCTTCGGCGAGCCTCGCCGTAGCTCGCCAGACATCAGAGCGAGCGAAGGCGGGGGCAGGCCGGGCAGACACGGCAGGAAGGGCGGGTGAGGCGGGTGGGGCTGGTAGAGCAGGTGGGGCGGGTGAGACGCTGATTTCGATTGCGGACCTGAAGGTCCACTTCGATCTCGGCGGTGGTTCATTGTTCGACCGCGTCACTGGCGGGAGCGCCACGCGGCGTGTCGTGAAGGCCGTCGATGGCGTGTCGCTGGATATCAAGAAGGGTGAAACGCTCGGGCTGGTTGGCGAGTCGGGATGCGGCAAGACGACGCTTGGGCGGGCGGTGCTGAGGCTGGTGGAGCCGACGGCGGGTCGCGTGATGTTCAGAGGCGCCGACATCGCGGCAATGCCGGTTGCCGAACTCCGGCGTGAGCGGCGGCACATGCAGATGATCTTTCAGGATCCGTACGCGTCGCTCGATCCGCGCATGACGATCGGCCAGATCATCGCAGAGCCGATCGAGACGTTCGGCCTCGCCGAAGGCCCCGAAAAAGCCGCGCGGATCCAGGAGCTCATGAGCACGGTCGGTCTGAGCGGCCGGTTCATCAACCGGTACCCGCACGAGTTCTCCGGAGGGCAGCAGCAGCGCATCGGCATCGCGCGCGCGCTTGCGACCGATCCCGACTTCATCGTGGCCGACGAGCCGATTTCCGCGCTCGATGTATCCATTCAGGCGCAGATCATCAATCTCATCGAACATCTTCGGCGCGAGCGGAACCTGACGTATCTCTTCATCTCCCACGACCTGCGCGCCATCCGACACACGTCGGACCGCGTCGCCGTGATGTATCTGGGAAAGATTGTCGAGCTGGCCGATGCCCGCGCGCTCTACGACACGCCGCTGATGCCGTACACCAAGGCGCTGATTTCCGCCGTGCCCTTGCCGGATCCGGTGGTCGAGGCCAGCCGGCAACGGATGGTGCTCGAGGGCGACGTGCCATCACCCATCAATCCGCCATCAGGATGCCGGTTCCACACGCGCTGTCCGTATGCGGTTGCGGACTGCAGTCGGGTCGAGCCGTCGCTTGTCGAGATCACGCCGCACCACTACGCGGCGTGCATCCGGATCAGCGCGGAGCAGCCGAATATCGAGGATGTCGGAATTGGGTGATCGGGTGATCGAGGAATCGAGAAATTGGCAGTCTCGCAATCGTAGAGTGTCTTTCTTCACCCAATTCCTCGATTCCTCGATTCCTCGTGTCCGACAAATATGTAGGTCGACGCGATCGAGCGCTACGTTCGTGTCTCGATCCGCCATCCCCGCGGCTTGTTCGCGCGGCACGGCGCCGACTGGGGAGTGCGCCGCACGTCATGGCGTCTCAGGGCGCATCGGGCCCATCCGCTGGCTCGCTCGCCAGTTCAACCGCCCGATTGATCCAACCGCGGCTTCGACGTTGCTGCGACACGCCGCCGGGCACGTCGCGCAGCACACGCGAAATCGAGTGCGACGCGCACGCTCCGTTCGGAAAAGCGACAGATGTGTGGGTTCGTTCGACGGAGGGCAACACGAATGGCGCTTGTCGA
>JBGOTP010000209.1:0-9173 GCA_041476545.1 Vicinamibacteria bacterium
ATGACCGCGCGCGGCTGCGGCGCGTAGTAGGTGATCTTGTAGTTGTTGTGCGGCCCGGATGGGGCGCTCGGCGCGAGCCCCATCAGCGTGTTCCCATAGGTCGGCGTCATGTAGGCGCCGTCGAGCAGCTCCTCGTGCGCGAAGCGGTTCCACTGCGGCGTGAACTCGGTGCCGCCGGAGAAGATACCCGTGATCCCCGCCTTCCGGATCGTGGTGCCCATCGACTCCAGCCTCAGCGCGAGCGCCTCGAGGAGCTTCGGCGTCGTGAACATGCACCGGATGTCGTGGTTGGCCTGGAGGATCGTCACGGCCTGGTCGATGACGTGATCCTTGTAGGCCTGCAGGTGCTCGCTCCAGCCTTTCTTGATCAACTTGATGACCCAGCGCGGATCGAGATCGACGCAAAACGAGATGCCGCCGCGAAACTGGGCGAGATGTTCGACCGCCAGCCGCAGCCGCCGCGGCCCGGATGGCCCGAGCATCAGCCAGTTGGCCCCTTTCGGGAAGTACTCGTCGGGCAGTGTCGCGCTGAAGAGATCGTAATCGGTGCGAAAATCGTCACAGGCCACGCGCGTCTTCGGCGTGCCGGTCGTCCCGCCGGTCTCGAACACGAACACGGGCTTCCCGGCCAGGCCACGCGGCACCCAGCGCTGTACCGGCCCCCCGCGCAGCCATTCGTCCTCGAACGCCCCGAGACGGCGGAGATCCGCGAAGGTCGTAATCTCGCGGCGCGGATCCCACCCGAGTGTCTGCGCGTAGTCGAGCCAGAACGGGCAGCCGGTCGCGGGGTCGAAGTGCCACCCGACCATCTCCCGGACCCAGGCATCCAACGCCTGGCGCGCCGCGTCCACGCGCGCCGCCGGCGCGGTGGCCGAATCAGTCTCGTGCATAGGACCCGCAGTATAGCCAAGGGGGGCGCGATTGTGTTCGCCGGCGGGCGTGTGGTAATACCTCGCCCATGGTGACGACGCGTAGCGAGACGAAAGTGAGTCTGACGCCCTTGCAGTGGTTGATCTGCGCCGTGGCCGCGATCGGCTTCGCGTTCGACTCCTACGCGCTGCTGGTGTTGCCGCTCATCGTGCGACCGGCGCTGGCCGACCTGCTGGGCGTCGCGCCGAACAGTCTGGCCGTCAACTCGTGGGTGGGGACGGTGCAGTATGTCCCGGCGGTCTGCGGCGGCATCTTCGGCCTGCTCGGCGGCTACCTGACCGACCTGTTGGGGCGCCGGCGCGTGCTCGTCTGGAGCATCCTGCTCTACGCCTTCTCTGCGGTGGCCTCCGGCTATGCCACGTCGGTCGAGTGGTTCCTCTTCTGGCGCTCCTGCACGTTCGTCGGCGTGTGCGTCGAGTTCGTGGCCGCGGTGGCGTGGCTATCGGAGCTGTTCCCCGATCCGAAGCAGCGGGAGCGGGTGGTCGGCTGGACGCAAGCGTTTGGATCGATCGGTGGCCTGATGGTCACCGGCGCGTACTACGTCATCGTCACCAACGAAGACGCGTTCCCCGCCGTGCGCGGCGTGCACGCCGCGTGGCGGTACACGCTGATCTCGGGGGTGATGCCCGCCATTCCGTTGATGATCATCCGGCCGTTCCTGCCGGAATCTCCGCTGTGGCAGGCGAAGAAGCGGGCCGGCACGCTGCGGCGCCCCAGCTTCGCGGAGCTCTTCACCCCACGCTTCCGCCAGACGACGATCGTGACGACGGTGATGATGGCGTGCGGGTACGCGGCTGCCTTCGGCGCGATCCAGCAGATGCCGCGGATCGTACCCGGGCTGCCCGAAGTACAGGCCCTGGCGCGGACAGCGCAGGAGCAGGCGATCAGCGGGGTGCAGTCCCTCCAGGAATTCGGCGGGTTGGCGGGACGCATTCTTCTGGCGGCGCTCGCGGCGGTGATCATCGGGCGCCGCCGACTGCTGTACGTCTTCCAGATCCCAGGGCTGATCCTCCTGCCGCTCGCGTTCTTCCTCGCACCAAGCGGCGGGCTGGCCTGGGCGCAATGGGGGATCTTCTTCGTAGGCATGGCGACCATTGCTCAGTTCAGCTTCTGGGGAAACTATCTGCCCCGCGTCTATCCGACGCATCTACGCGGCACCGGTGAGAGCTTTGCCGCCAACGTTGGCGGCCGGATGATCGGGACGATGGCCGCGCTGGTGACGACGCAGCTCGTGCCTTCGATGCCCGGCGCGTCGGTGCCGATCAAGCTCGCCTACGCGGCGGCTGTCGTGGGTACGACCGCGTACGTCATCGGCTTCGCGGCCAGCTTCTGGTTGCCGGAGCCCGAGAAGGAAGACCTCCCCGATTGATGGCGCACCGGGCTGGCATCGGCGCGGCGATACAATGCTCGCTCGCCGTCGCGGCGCTGAGCACGATGGGCGATTTCATCTGGGCGACCTGGATCCCGCGCCACCTTCCGGTCTACGGTCTTACCCACGGCACACTGCTCTTCCTGGCGATTGGGTTCGTCCTTGGTGTGGTGGCACACCGCCCTGCAGCGGGGGCGATGGCCGGCGCCCTGATTGGTGCCGTGGGCACGGCGGGGTTCTATCTGCTCGCGCCGCAGGTGGGCTACGCCGCGATGTTCCTGGTGTGGATCGCGATCTGGATTGCGCTCGGCGTGCTCGGCGGATGGTTGAGGACCGGAACGCTCGATCTTCGCGCCGGCCTCGCCCGCGGCGGGGTCGCCGCCGTCACGTCGGGAGCGGCGTTCTACGCGATCTCCGGAATCTGGCGCCCGTTTGATCCGCACGGCTGGGACTACGCCACGCACTTCGGCGCCTGGACGCTGGCGTATCTGCCCGGATTTGGGGCGCTGCTGGTGCCGCGCCGCGATGGGTCCCGGTCTCAGTACGCACGCTCGTAGAGCGCGAGTCCAGCTGCGGCGTCGAAAGGGCGCGGGTTGAACGTGCCGGTCCACTGCGTGGCGGCGTTGGCTGCGAGAAGCGACAGCTCGTCGCGCGGCACGCCGAGGTCGCGCAGCGTGGCGGGAAGACCGCCGGCACGTGCCAGCGTCTCCAGCCGCGCCACGAGACGTTCGCCAGCCTCCTCGGCGGGCGTGCCCGCCGGCAGGCCGAGCAGTTCGGCATATCGGTGGCCGACGTGCACGGCGTTCCAGCGCACGACGTGCGGCAGCATCACGCCGATCGCCACGCCGTGGGTCGTGCCGTAGCGGGCGGTCAACGGGTTCGCGCACGCGTGGGTCGCGCCGAGCATCGACAGCTCGATGGCGAGGCCGGCTTCGTGGGCGCCGATCAGCATGGCGCCGCGGGCGGACAGGTCGGCTGGATCGTGGAGGACGCGCTCGTAATGCGCCTCGAGCCGCCGCCACGCGTCGCGCGCGAAGACGTCGGAGATTTCGGTACGCCTGGTCGTGACGTAAGACTCGACGGCGTGCGACAGGGCGTCGTACCCGGCGGTGGCTGTCACGGCGCGAGGCTGTGACACAGTGAGCGCCGGGTCGAGGATGGCCACGCGGAAGGCGGCCTTCGGGTCGCCGCAGGCCATCTTCTCGTGCGTCGTCACGTCGGAGATGAGCGCGTAGGATTGGGCATCGCTGCCGGTACCGGCGGTCGTCGGAATGCCGATCATCGGCAGCAGCGGCTTCGCCGCTTTGCCGAACCCGCGGTAGTCGCGCATCGTGCCGCCGTTGGTGAGAACGAAGTTGATGCCCTTGCCGCAGTCGAGCGAGCTGCCGCCGCCGAGCGCGACGATCGAGTCGATGGCACAGGCGGCGGCGCGCGCCGCACCGGCCTCGACCATCGCTGAGTCTGGGTTGGCATCGAAGGCGTCGAACAGCACCGTGGCGATCGCTGCATCACGCAGGAACGCCTCGGCCCTGGCCGCGTGGCCAGCCGCCGCGATGCCGGGGTCGGCGACGAGCAGCGTGCGCGAAAACCCGAGCTCACGGGCGAGCTCGCCAAGCCGGGACAGCGAGCCAACGCCGAAGACCACGCGCGTACGGGGCTGAAAATCGAACGGAATCATGATGACCGAGCGATCCTCTGTAGCCGCGTCAGGGACGCGCAGTAATGCGATAGAGGTGGGTGTCGGTGCGGATGAAGAGCGAGCCGCCCGACACCGCCATCGATGCCAGCATGCTCCCCTCGAGCTGATTCGAAGCGAGCCGACGGAACTCGCGGCCGGGTGCAATCACGGTTGTCACACCCTCTTCACTCTGGAAATAGATCCGGCCGTCGGCAAACACCGGCGAGGCCGCGTAGTTCCCGCCCAGGCGCTGCTGCCAGTGACTCGCGCCGGTGCCGGCGTCCAGGCATGTGAGGATGCCGTTGTCGTTGACGACGTAGAGCTCGTCGCCCACCAAAAGCGGCGACGAAATGTAGGGGACTCCTCGGCGCAGCGTCCAGGCGACATGCGTCTTCGTGACATCGCCCGCGCCATCAGGACGCACCGCAAGCAGCCGCGGCGGCGAGGTCCAGCCGCTGACGATGTACACCAGGCCGTGGCCGTAGACCGGGCGCGGCACGTTGGAAAAGCCATCGTCATAGCTCACCCGCCAGATCTCCTTGCCCGACTGCGGATCGTACGCCTCCGCCCGGAATGCGCCCACCGACACAACCTGATCCCGGTCGCCGACGCGGATGACGAGCGGCGTGGTGTAGGCCTGGGCGAACGGCGTGCGGCGCGAGGTCTTCCAGCGGATCTTCCCTGTCCGGGTATCGAGCGCGGCGACGTACGCCTCCGGGCTGTCGCCGTCGATGTTGACGATCAAGAGGTCGCCATAGAGCGCGGGCGATCCGCCGTTGCCGTGCTGCGACTCGTAGTCGAGCCGCGTGCGCCACAGCACGTCGCCTGACGTCGTGAGCGCGGCCGTGCCGTCGGCGCCAAAATGGACGTACACGCGATCGCCGCTCAAGATGGGCGTCGGCGACGCGCGGCTGTTCTTCGAGTTTATGAGGCCGGGACGCTCGACGCGAAAGAGCTCGACGTTCACGATTTCGCGCCCCGTCGTCACGTCGAACGCCAGCACGCGCAGCGAGACGGCCCCTGGCCTTTTTACATCGCCGCCCTGGACCGCCGTCGTCAGCCAGATCCGGCCACCCCCGACGACCGGTGACGACCAACCGGTGCCAGGCACGGCGGTCTTCCAGGTAACATTGCGCGATTCAGACCATTCGAGCGGGAGACCCTGCTCGGCCGAGTGTCCCTGGCCGTCCGGCCCTCTGAACTCTGGCCAGTCCTGGGCCTGCGCGATGTCCACGCGCATGATGAGGAGCAGGAAGAGGATCAGCGTGCCGTCACATCTCTGGCGTCTCGCGGGGCGCCGGTGCCTGACGAGCCGAGAAACAGCTTGCGTCCATCAGGGAACGTCAGATCCGTCCCGTTGCCTCTCAACGAGCCATCCTTCGCTTGAAAACCCTCAACGAGAATCTCTATTCCCGAGGGCAGGGAATCCTTTGTGAATCCCCGCCTGTACAGGGCATTCGGTGGACCTCCTTCGATCATCCAGCGTTCCACCCTGCCGTTCGGCTTCTTCACGTCGATGTGGATCCAGGTGTGGGGATTGATCCATTCCATCTTCATGACGGTTCCCCTCAATTTGATCGGCCTGGTGGCGTCGAATTCCGCCGCAAACGCGTGATGGCCCGACACCGGCATCGCGGCGATCACGATGCCTAGACCGGCAAGCAGAATGGCCAGGTTGGTGCGCATGAGAGCTACCTCACCTTGACGATGTCTTCTTCTTCGCGGCGGCGACGCGTGCGCCGCTTAGGAGATTCGGCATCGCGTAGTTGCCCTCATGACACGCGTACTCATAGATCTGCGTGTCATCCGCAAGCCTCGAGATGGGAATGACGGCCGTCCAGGGCTTTGAAAACGTCGCCGGATCCTCGATTGTGATCTTGTATTCCATGGTGTCCGCGCTGATCCTGCTGAAGCGTTCGACCAGATGCAACGTTTCCGACGGCCGTGTCCAGATGCTCGCCCACTCGTAGTTGGTCTTATCGAGGAAGTTCGTGGTATCGACGACCAGCGTATCGCCCTCCCAATGGCCAACCGCATCCCCGAACCACTGGCGGATGTTTCTGTGCGGACGCCCGTCGGTGGGGATGATGCGGTGATCGCGGAACTCCTCGTGAAGAATGGTCACGTATCCTGGACTCTGCACGATCTGATTGTGGCCGCCGTTGGGACCTTGCCACATCATGCCTGTAACGCCGTCGGTCAGACAGCGTTCTCCAGTGTCCGGGTCCAGATATGATTCGAACGGTCCGATTCCATATCGGGCCGTCGAGCGCGCGTCCGCTTTCTGCGCGTCCGGCGTATAAGGAATCCGTCCGTCGCGCGGATCCACAATCAGCGACGTCTGCTTGTACACCTTTCGTGGTCTTCCATGGTCCTGCCAGAAGCTGTTGTACTCGTTCCCGCGAATGGGTGATTCAGAAATACTGCGGCGGCCCACGTCCGCGCCTTCGAAGCCAGCCAGCCTCTTCGCCTCCTGGTCCGTTTCTATGTGTTCTCTTTGAGCCACTTCCTCATCGGTCAGGAACTCTCGTCCCTGAAACTGGCCGGGCCGTTCCAACGCAATAGCCGCTTCGTATCTCCAGACGCCCTGGAGATCCGGGTCGGCCCATGCGGTACGGGGATGCGTCCAGGTGCCCGCCTCCGTCCGTTCGGCCGCCGAACTCCCGGTCGCGGCAGATCCCAAAGTGAACGCCGCGATCCCGCTGGCGGCTGCCAGCGTAACTGCCGCCGCGATATACCTGTACCTCATCTCACAGCTCCGTCACTTGTTCACCTGTCCGGTCGCGGGGTCGATGACGCCAAGATGGCCATACATCGCCTCCTCGACGAACTCCACGCATTTGTATTCCAGGATCTGCGTGTCTTTTTCGAAACGCCGATAGAGCGGCATCCGCATCTTCCACGGCCGCGTAAACACGTTGGGGTCTTCAATGGTGACTTCGTACATGAGGTGGTACGGACTCACGGGAGTATAGCGCTCGACGACATGCAACGCGTCACTATGGAAATTCCCGGCCCTGTCAAACCAGGTCTGGTCGTTGAAACCGGTCACGTCGACCACCAGCGTATCTCCATCCCAGCGGCCGCGCGACAAGCCCATCCACGTCGCGCTGGGACTGTCGGCAACTTTGCCCATGTGAATGGTGCGCGTTGTTCCCGCAAATTCATACGCGATCAGAATCGTGTCTTTCCCCTGAAGAATCTGAAACGGATACGGCATGTACGTGGCGCGAGGCACACCCGGCATGAAGCACTTGATTTCCGGATCACGCTCCAGCCAATGTTCGAGGTTCTCCTTTTTCTTCGCGGCCGCCGCTGGTTGGTACGGAATCTCGTTACCCTCCACCACTCCCTCGCCCGCCGGAACCCCGCCGACCGCGCCGAGCGCACGCACTGGCGGTGCGGGAAGCTCAGTCGGTGTGGCTCGGGCGAGTCCAAGGACACCTGTCCGCGGTGGCGCCGGTATCAGCGCTAATGCTGGTCGCGCGGCATGGGCCTGAATGTCGTAGTTTGCCGTGTTGAGGGCTTGCCAGATTCCGTTGAGGTCTGGCGTGCCGTCAGCGGTTCGTGGGGCTCGATAGGGCTCGGTCTGACTCGCGATCGGCGGCACTCGCGTCCACAGCACGGCCACTACCGCGGCGGCAACGGCGGTCGCAATCATCGCGCTCCTGAACCCGATTCGCATGTCGCGGACTCCTCTTCGAAGTTCGAAATTATGGAACTGTTCGTGCCTCGACACAACAACTCTCGCGGTCGCCGCCGGACTCGGCTTGGCGTACACTGCCCGGCATGACGAGGGCTTCTTTGCACCAACGACATTCGTCGGGAGGCCCCTGCCGGAGAAGTCATCGCCGGAATGCAGGACATCGTCAGGCGCGTGAAGGCGCGCGGCCTGAAGATCATCGGCGTCACGATAATCCCGCGGCACAACCGTTCTCCCGCGGAGAACAACACGGGATGGAGCGTGGCGAAGACGAAGGCTCGCAACGAGGTGACCTGATTTATCCGCCGTTCAACTGCGGGGATGGCATCCATCCCAGCCCGCGCGGCTATTACGAAATGGGCAGATCGGTGCGGCTCGATCTCTTTCAATGAGTGGCATGACGGCGGTGTTCCTTGACCTTAAGTCTCTAGGACTGTTTCTCGACGACGAACCGTCGGGCCTTCATTTCGAAACGTGGAAGCGTACCGGCCTCGGCGACGGTGACCGTCACCGCCAGGCCGAGCGCCTCCCGTAATCTGTCTGCGACCTGTTTCGCCATCTGGCCGGCGTCCGCATGGCCGCGCGTCGTCTCAATCTCCAGGGACAGCGACTTGAGCGCCCCGGCCTCGGATACAGTCGACCGAAACTCGACGACCTCCCGAAATTGCCGGACGACGGTCTCGATGGCGGTTGGGTACACGTTCACGCCGCGAATGGTGACCATGTCATCCACGCGCGTGCGAATCCCGCCCTCGAGCCTGGCGAACGTCCTGCCGCAGGCGCACGGTTGCATGTTCCGGATGACGATGTCGCCCGTCTGATAGCGGATCACCGGGTTGGCCGCGCGGCCGAGATTGGTGACCACGAGTTCACCAGGTTGCCCGTCGGCTACCGGATCGAGTGTCGTCGGGTCGAGGATCTCGCAGATGTATTCGGCCTCGTTCAGGTGCAGAAATCCGGGGCTCTCCCAGCACTCGAAGCTGATCGGCCCGACCTCGGTGAGCCCGTGGTGGTCGATCACGCGCGCGCCCCAGGCGTCGGCGATGCGCTCGCGAGTGGCCGGAATGCTGCCGCCCGGCTCGCCGGCCACGATGAGCGCCCGCACGCCGCAGCGGGAGAGAGGCACGGCGCGGCCCGATTCCTCCGCGGCCACTTCCGCCAGCCGCAGGGCGTAGGTCGGCGTGCAGCAGACGACGCTGGGTCGGACGGCCTCGATGAGCGCGAGCCGCTGCGAGCTCGACATGCCGCCGGCGGGGACGCACTGCGCCCCGATTTGCGCTGCCGCTTCGAACGCGGTCCAGAAGCCGAGGAACGGCCCGAAGGAGAACGCGAAGAACACCCGATCCGAGGCGTCCACACGGGCGCCGCGATAGACGGCCTTCCAGCAGTCCACAGCCCACTGCCAGCTCTGGGCCGTATCGATCCAGCGCAGGGGGCGGCCGGTCGTGCCCGAAGTGTGGTTGTAGCGCGTGTACCGCTCGAGGGGCTCGCTG
>JBGOTP010000210.1:0-9146 GCA_041476545.1 Vicinamibacteria bacterium
CGACTTCCCCGCCAGAACCGAACGGGAGATCGCGCTGCTGCGGGATCTCACCGAGCGCTACGGGCGTGCATCCATTGAACAGGTCCTGTCGGGCAACGGTCTGGTCAACCTGTATCGAGTGACTCACGTCGGACACCACGGACACACCGGACCTTGTCTGACACTCCCAGTGAACCCAGTGAACCCTGTGAACCCCGTGAACCTTGTGAACGTTCCCGCCCTCATCTCGCAGGCCGCGCTCGAACGCCGATGTCCCCGGTGCGTCGAGGCGCTCGACATGTTCATCGAGGCGTACGGCGCGGAGGCGGGCAATCTGGCGCTGCGGACGCTCTCGACCGGCGGCGTGTTTGTGGGCGGCGGCATCGCGCCGAAGATCCTGCCGGCGCTCACCGACGGACGCTTCGTACGGGCGTTCGTCGCCAAGTCGCCGATGGATACGCTGCTGCGCACGATCCCGATCAGCGTGATCCTGAACACGCGGGTCGGACTGCTCGGCGCCGCCGTCTATGCAGCGAGCCTGACCTCATAGGAAATCATGCGGGTCGGACCTTATGAGGTCCGACGCCTCCTACACATGCGGAAGGGCCTGCCCCTTCAGCAGGTGATCGAACCACAGGCTCGACAGTTTCTCCTGCACCGTATTCTGCCGCAGCCGCGCCGCGAGATTCGGAAAGTCAACGCGGTCCATTTCCTGATCCTGATTGAAGCAGGAGAAGATGATCGTCTCCTTACCGGTCGCCGGATCAACGTGCTTCTGCAGACACTGGGCGCAGACTTCTTTCATCATGCACTGCATTGGCGAATTGATGCTCGCAATGCCCACGTGTTCCGGCTTGAGATGCGCCGCGAGCACGCCATGGCGCGCCGCCTTCACGGCGGCCATCATGCGATCGGATCCGATGGCGACAATCCGATCGACGGCCTCGAGCGGAACCATCGGCGTCCCCAGTTCGCCGGACTGGTACGCCAGCATCGCCTGGACGATATTGCCTCGGAAGTGCGCGTCCTGTGGCCGGCCTGGCGCAATCGCCGCGCCGGTATCGGTGCTCCAGATCACCTGATCGGTTGCGGCTTCGATGTCCTCGCGCTTGAAGAGATCCTCGCCCTTCTTGTAGCCGGCGAAGTAGATGACCTTGTTCCCCTGCTCCCGCATCGCCTTGGCGATGGAGAAGAGCACCGCATTGCCGAGACCGCCCCCGAGCAGCAGAACGTTCTGATGCTCCGGAATTTCGGTGGGTGCGCCGGTGGGGCCCATCACGACAACCGGCTCGCCTTTCCGCAGGTACGCCACGAGGCGGCTGGAGACGCCGAGCTCGAGCGCAATGAGCGACAGGAGTCCCTTCTCCTTGTCGACCCACGCACCGGTCAACGCAATGCCTTCCATGAGCAGCGGAACGGTGCCGGCGCGACGAGCCACCGACTCGTAGTTCTGCAGCCGGTAGAACTGACCGGGACGGAAGTGCCGGGCCGCCGCGGGAGCCTTGACGATCACCTCGACGATGGTCGGCGTCAGACGAACCACATCCTGTACACGCGCAACCAGATCAGCGTCGAGGCGCTCGACGAGTCCGGTCCATGCGCGGTCGCGATCGGGTTGCCGCGCGGGTTCGATCCTCCGCAGCTCCTCTTCAAACAGATCCACGATCCTCGGGTAGCCGTCCTTGGCGGAGGCCATCGCCTTCACGACATTGCCCGCGTACCGAGGATGGTTGTCGCCGTAGTACGTCACGAACCGGCCGCGATTCGAATGGGACGTGAAAAATCCGTTCGGGTCGGGTGCAAGTTGGAACCGAGGGCCTCCTACCTCACCCGCCTCGCCTGCCCTGCCTGCCTTGCCAGTGGCATCCCCCATCAGCCGGACTACGCTATGCGGCTGAAAGAATTTCTTTTTGCTGTCCAGTTGAAACGTGTTCGGCGCTTCCTTCTCGCACGTGATGTTGGGCGACGTACCCGCCGCCACGAGCACGGTCCGCGCCGGCAGCGTGATCAAATCCCCTGCCTGCCCCACCTGCCCTGCCTGCCCCGCCTGCCCTACCAGCCCCACCCGCCCCGCCTGCCCCGCCTGCCCTACCAGGCCCGCCCCGCCGCCGCTCGCGGGGATGTCTTGCGAGCTCTGGCGAGGCTCGCCGGAGCGCGCTTCGCGCGTAGGCGGCTGCCCCTCGCGCTTGAAGATCACCCCGCTGACCGCACCGCGTGCATCGGGCACGGCCTCGAGGGGATTCAGATTTTCAGCAAACGCAATGCCCTCCTCGAGCGCCTTGATGACTTCCTCGTGATTCAGCCGATAGGCCGGCGAGTCCACCATCCGCTTGCGGTACGCGATCGTCACACCGCCCCACGATCGAACCAGCGAGATGAAATCTGGCGCCTCGCCGACCTGTGCGGCGCGTGTCCGCTCCGCACGCACCGCCGCACCGTGCCGGCGATACTCGTCCAGCACTTCGAGCTCCTCCGCATCGTAGAGTCCGCGGAGTGTCGATTCGCCAAGTTCAGCCGCCAGCGTCTCGTACTGCTTCATCGTCTTCTCGACCTGGAGCGGGTAGTACGCCATGAGCTCGGTCGCCGTATCGATGGCCGTGAGTCCGCCGCCAATGACAACGGCCGGCAGGCGCGCTTGGAGGTTCGGCAGCGCTTCGCGCTTGAAGGCGCCCGTGAGCTGCAGCGCCATCAGAAAATCGCTGGCCTTCCTGATGCCCCGGATCAGGTTGTTCTTCATGTCGATGATCGTGGGTCGTCCGGCGCCCGTCGCGATCGCCACATGATCGAACCCGAGGCGCCACGCGTCTTCAATCGGCAACGTGCCTCCGAATCGCACACCGCCGTACATCTTCAGTCCATGACGCCGCGCGAGCGTCAGGTGCAGAAGCGTGAGAAAGTTCTTGTCCCACCGTACCGTAATGCCGTACTCCGACACGCCGCCAAAACCTTCGAGCACCCGTTCGTCCAACTGGCAATAGATGTCGTTCCAGTGGCGAATCGGCGCTGGCGCCTGGCGATCCGTACCGACGAGGGCCTCCGGTAGCGGCTCGATTTTCAAGCCGTCGACGCCGATCACTCCGAATCCTTCGTTCACCATGTAATGGGCGAGCGTGTACCCGGCGGGCCCGAGCCCGACGATGAGCACGTTCTTGCCGTTGTAGGGCAGCGCGTAGGGCCGTTTGACATTGAGCGGATTCCAACGCGTCAACAGACCGTAGATCTCGACGCCCCACGGCAGCTTCAGCACGTCGGTGAGCACGCCGGTTTCGATCTGCGGGATGTTGACCGGCTCCTGCTTCTGGTAGATGCACGACTTCATGCAGTCGTTGCAAATGCGGTGACCGGTGCCGGGACACATCGGATTGTCGAGCGTCACGAGCGCCAGCGCCCCGATCGCATCGCCGGCTTTTCGCAGGGCGTGCATCTCCGAAATTTTCTCGTCGAGCGGGCAGCCGTCTAGCTCAATGCCAAGCGGGTTCATCGCGATCTTCGCGGGCTGTCCGGCGGGTGCGCCTTTGACGGCCGTCTCGAACAGTCCCTTCGAGCACGAATCCTTCTCGCGTTCGTGGCACAGCACGCAGTAGTGCACCTCGCTCAGGACCTCGCGGGAGGACATGCGCGCGTCGGTCAGCGTGAACCCGTCGCGTCGCCGCAACCGCGCATCAGGCCCGAACATCGATTCAGGAAACTGGGGCTCGGGACGCCGCACGTCGACCAGGTGCCAGTAGTCGAGGGTCTCGGGAAGGCGGAAGATCACCCAGTGGCGGTAGTCGGGACGATGAACGCGGGCCGCGCACCAGCGCTTCAGGGACTCCAGCAAGAGCTGAGGGCTGAGGGCTGAGGGCTGGGCCGAGAGCTTCTCGCGATCCATCAATTCGCAGCCGGCCTGTGCGACGGCGAGCTCGATGTCCGGCGCGACGGCGAGATCGAGGCCCCCCGACGAAGCTCGAAGAGCGGAGTCGTGGTGAAAATGTCCAGCAATGAGTCGCTCCACCGCTTCATCGTCTTCCACTGTCGACGCCACGTAGGCGCCGTTCTTGAGCAGCGGCAGGACGCGGCGACGCACGAAATCCACTTTGAAGCGGAAGAGCACGTCCTGGGCGCGTGTCGCCTGATCGACCGCGGCCGCCTCCGGTCCAACCTGAAACAGCCGTGTCACGAAGCGGCTGACGTGAGGCGCCATCGCGACCAGCAGATTCGACAGCGCCAGCCCCGGTCCGGGCGCATCCGGTGCCTGCCGGTACGCGTCCCAGTCGCGCCAGAACGCCGGGTCGGCCGCCTGCGTCTCCTCGCAGAAGCGATCGTAGAGGGACGCCAGACGCGCAGGCTCGTGGAGATCCGCAAACGTGAAGCCGGCGACGCCGAGAGCGGTGGCAGCGTTCGTGGAGGGCGCACTCAGAGTGTTTTCCATACGGGACGAAGGAGAAAGTGTACCTCAGCGGCGTCGACGAGCCGGCGGGCGGACTAGAATGGTCCCATGCGATCGGCTGTCGCCGGAGCGCTCGGACTCTGCGTGCTCGCGTCCGGCTCTCTCGTCGCCGAGCGAGCCGCCCAACGACCGGCGCCCGCGCGAGGACGGCCAGCGGCGCCGCGCACGGAATCCGCCGCGCCCTTCAAGGCGGGCGAGACCCTCACCTGGGACGTGTCGTACTCCCTGTTCCCGGTAACCGCCGCCACGGTCGTCGCCACCGTGAAGGAGAAGAAGCCGTCCTTCAATTCCACGGCGTACTACATCGTGGCTGAAGGCCGTCTGGTGCCGCTCGCGGCAAAAGTCTATTCGCTCTACTACAAGATGGACACGCTCCTCGACGTGTACGGCCTGCTGTCGCAGCGCGGATCGCTCTATAGCGAGGAAGGCTCGGATCACAAAACCTCCACGACGCAATTCGACCGGGCCAAGCGTCGCGCCTTCTTCGAACAGAAGACGGAGACGACAGTGAAGACGGACGTCGCGGTGCCGCCGTTGACCCAGGATGGACTGGCGGCGTTCTACGCGTTTCGTGGCAGAACCTTCAAGCCCGGCGATCGGTGGACCGTCCCCATCGCCAACCGCGGATCGCTGTACACGACGCGCGGCGAGGTCGGCGCCGCCGTCGAGACGATCAGTGTGCCGTTCGGTCAAATGCAGGCGTGGAAGCTGAGGCTGGTCATCGTCGACGCCGAGAACCAGCCCACCTGGGAGGACATTGCCATCTGGATCTCCACCGATGCTCGGCGCCTGCCGCTGAAGATGCAGGCCAAGCTGTCGGTGGGTTCCTTCGTGCTCAGCTTGCGCGAGGCGCGGTAGCCCTCGCGTTTCCCTCGCGCATCGCCTCGCATATCTCCTTTACAACCCGACGCAACTATGCAAGGCTTCGCGCCTTAGGCCTGATAGCTGAAAGCGGAGAGCTGATGGCTATCAGCGTTCGGCTATCAGCTGTCACTAGAGGAGGAAGTCTATGCGACGAGCCAGCTACTGCGTCATCGTGGGCCTGCTGATCTGGACCGGTCAGGTGTTCACGCAGGGCGGCGGAGCGCCCGCCGGGGCCAAGGCGACGACGCCGGAAATCCCGTTCGAATCGGTCGCGAATTTCTTCAAGCTGCCGGCCGGCCTGTACATGGGTGAAGGCACCGGCGTCGCCACCAACTCCAAGGGGCACGTGTTCATCTTCACGCGCAGCGGCGAGACGCGGCTGTTCGAGTTCGATCAGAACGGCGCGTTCGTCAAGGAGTTCGGCGCCGGCAGCTACGGCTTCGCCTTTGCGCACGCGGTCCGGGTGGACAAAGACGACAACGTGTGGGCGGTGGACGAAGGCACGAACGTCGTCACCAAGTTCAGCCCGGACGGGAAGATTCTGATGGTGCTCGGCAAGCGCCCCGACCCGCTCGAGCAGTTGTCGCTCATGCCGGGCGGCGGCCAGTACTCCGGCGCGAACCAGCCCTACTCGTTCCATCGGCAGACCGACATCGGGTGGGATCCACAGGGCAACATCTTCGTGTCCGACGGCTACGGCGATTCGCGCATCGTGAAATACGACAAGAACGGCCGCTTCATCAAGGCGGTCGGCACGCGCGGCAACGGCCTGCTCCAGTTCAGCACACCGCATGCGATCGCGGTTGATGCCAACGGTATCGTCTACGTCGGCGACCGCGGCAACTCGCGGATCGTCGTGCTCAACAACGACTTGAGCCAGAAGGCGGTGTACGACAACGTCGGCGCCCCCTGGGCGCTCTGTATTTCACAAGGACCCCACCAGTACCTGTACACCTCGAACTCGTTCTCGACGGGCAGTAACTTCGACCAGGCATCGACAACCGGCGAGGTGTACAAGATGGAGCTCGATGGCACGGTGCTCGGCCGGTTCGGCAAGGCCGGCCATGCATTCAAGGAGTTCAGCGCGATTCACCAGATGGACTGCCGCAATCCCAATGAGATCTACGTCGCGGAAATCACCGCGTGGCGCGTCCAGAAGATTCTGCTCCGCCCGATGCGTACCTCGAGCGGACAACAGTAAGGAGGCCAACCATGAACATGATGCCTCGCGTGTTTCGATGCGTTGTCGCGGCGGCGATGGCGACCGCCGTCGCTTCGCTCGCCGCACAGGCGGTTCCCGACATCGCGTTCGACGCGAACGCGGACGCCATCACGCTTCCAGCCAATACGTATCTCGGTGAAGTGGCCGGCGTTGCGACCAATTCGCGGGGCCACCTCTTCGTGTACACGCGGACCGGTCACGCCGTGGCGACGCTTGGCGACGAGCGCACGTTCTACCACGGCGGCTCGCGGCTCTTTGAGTTCGATCAGACCGGCAAGTTCGTGAAGGAGATCGGCCAGGGCGTCTACGCGATCAACTTCGCCCAGCAGGTGCGGGTGGATCCGCAGGACAACATCTGGATCGTCGACGCCGGATCGAACCAGATCGTCAAGTTCGACGCCGACGGGCGATTTCAGCTGGTGCTCGGCAGAAAGCCGGAAAACATCGGCGTGCGGCCCGGTGCCGGCGTGCCGGCCAGCAGTGGTCCAGTATCAGCCGACGCTCCCGCGGCCGCACCGGTCGCCGGTCGTGGCGGCGCAGCGGGAGGCGCGGGTCGTGCTGGCGGAGGGGCCGGTCGGGGCGGTCCTGGTGGCGGCGGAGTTGGCGCTGGCGGCGGGCGGGGCGCTGGCGCGGCGCCGGCCGCCGGAGGAGGGGGACGCGACGGCGCGCCGGTCGTGGCGGCTGGTGGCGGCGGACGGGGCGCAGCCGGCGCCGGGATTCATGGCGACGCGTTCAGCCGGCCCTCGGACGTCACCTGGGATCGCGCCGGCAACATCTACATCGCCGACGGCTACGGCACGAACAACCGCATCGCGAAGTTCACCAAGGATGGCGACTACCTGACCTCGTGGGGGCAAACTGGGTCCGCGCAGGGCCAGTTCAACCAGATCCGCGGGATGGCGAGCGATGCCGCCGGCAATCTCTACGTGGCCGACGCCGGCAACCATCGCATTCAGGTGTTCGACGGCGAGGGCGCGTTCAAGTCGCAAATCACCGGCATCGGAACGCCTCAGGCGATCTGCGTGTCCGGCGGCACGACGCAGTACATCTACAGCTCCAACTCCAACGATCCCGAGAGCATGGAACGCGGCGAGATCTATAAGGTCCGTCTCAACGGACAGATCGTCGGCCGATTCGGCAAGGCGGGCAAGGTCGCGAAGGAGTTCGGGATGGTCAACGCGATCGACTGCCGGACGGAAAACGATCTGTGGGTCGGTGAGATCTGGAACTGGCGAGTGCAGAAGGTCACGCTCAAGCGGTAGTTGGGACAGTCGAAGAAAAGTTAGAACTTAGAAGTAAAAGTCAACGCCGACTGCTCGCCTAAGACGCTCGGAAGGCTGAGACCCCGGCAGCCTGCCCGCTAGTAGAATGGTGCCATGCGTTCTGTTGCGGTGGCCGTGCTCGGCCTGACCCTGCTGGCAACGGTCCCGCTGGTGTCTCAGCGATCCAGCCCGCGCCCGGCGACTCCGTCCACTGGTCGACAGACGCCGGCCGCAGGTCGAGCGGCACCGTCCACGGGTCGAGCGTCTCCAGCGCCAGGTCGATCGGCCGCGCCGCGCGTCGAGTCCGCGGTTCCCTTCCGGGTGGGCGAAGCGCTCACCTACGATGTCTCGTGGTCGTCATTCCTGGTCGCCGGCACGGCCGTCATGAGCGTGAAGGAAAAAAAGTTATCCGAGCAATCCACCGCGTACTACGTGGTGGCCGAGGCCCGGCCGGCCGCGCTCGTCGCCAAGCTCTACTCGCTCTACTACAAGGCGGATTCGCTCGTGGACGCCTACGGCCTGCTCTCGCAGTACGGATCGCTCTACAGCGAAGAAGGTCGCAGGCACCGCTTCGTGACGACGCGCTTCGACCGGCCGGGCGGGCGCGCGAACTTCGAACGGAAAGTCACCACGACGGAGTCCACCGCCATCCCCGTCCCTCCGCAGACCCAGGATGGACTGGCGGCTTTCTACTCGCTTCGCGGGCGGACCTTCAAGCCTGGAGAACGGCTGACCATCCCGATTGTCGACGGCTCGGCGCTCTACAGCGTGGCCGTCGACGTGGGCGCCTCCGAAACCGTCAAGGTGCCGCTCGGGCAGGTGAACGCGTTGAAGCTGAACCTCACGATTATGGACGCCGCCAATAGACCGCTCCGGAAAGACATTGCGCTCTGGCTGTCGAACGATGCCCGGCGTTTGCCGGTCAAGGTGCAGGCACAACTCGCGGTGGGCTCGTTCGTGCTCGCCCTCCGCGACGCGCGGTAGGCCGAGGGCTGAAAGTCGAGAACTGAAAGCTGTCAGCTGTCGGCAGCGGGGTCACTTTGAGCCGCGCCACTCTGTGAAGTCCGCGACGAGGGGTCCCGCGCCGGGGCCGATGGCTCCCGCGACCCGGTTCGACGACGCGGGAAATCGCACCTTCGCGAAGCGTCCGCCTTCGCATCGATTCGGCGGGACTGGCGTCGGTGGCATGCCGCAGCTCCGTGAGCTGCGGCGGATTTCGGCGCTCCGGTGCGATTTCCCAACTGCCGCGTGAGACGCGTCGCTCACACGGGTTCGCGTGCGCCACCGGCCCCTCCGCCGGCCCCTCGTCGCCGCCCATTCGTGGGATGGCGCCCGAAGTCCCCGGATGGACGCGATCGCGCCGGCGGACGGGACGACTCGGGGCCCGCCG
>JBGOTP010000211.1:0-9138 GCA_041476545.1 Vicinamibacteria bacterium
AACGGGGTCGGTGGGCTCCGGCCAGTACACACGCGAGAGGTAATGCAGGGCAATCCCCATCCCCCACCGGTTCTGCGCCGTCCAGAACAAGAACCCGATCATCACGACAAAGGCCAGGAGCGCCAGCATCCGATGCTCGCGACCGATGCCAAAGTAGATCACGGCGATGATCGCCGCAATCGGCAGGCGATCGCCGATGATCGTGAAGGCCCACGTGTCCCCCGGGTTGCGCTCGTAGACGAGGCCGCACACGCTGCAGGTCGGTAGATGATCCAGTCCCGAGAATAGCGCGCCGCGCCCGCAGTGTGGACAGCGCCTTTGCAGCCCTCGTCGAAGGGCGACGACGATGAGATGCGAGCGCATGCGTCATGCCACCATGAACAGCAACGCATTGCCCGACGGATCGCGCGTCAACAGTCCACCCTCGGCCGGCTTCGCGGCGACATGCGCGGCGCGCAGACGCCGCGCCACCTCCTCGAGCGCCATCGCACTCGGGAGGCGCACGACGAAGTGCCTGAGCCCGATCGCGCCCGGCGGAGGCGGAGGCGCACCCACGCCTGCCCAGGTGTTCAACCCGATGTGGTGGTGGTAGCCGCCGGCCGACACGAACAGCGCAGCCTGGCCGTAGCGCTGCATCACATCGAACCCGAGCACGGCGACGTAGAAATGTTCCGCCACGTCCAGTCGGGATACGTGCAGGTGCACGTGCCCCATCCGGGTGTCCGCCGGAAGGCCGTTCGACAATCCCGCGCGTTCCCCAGCCCGTTCCGCCAGTTCGCTCAGCAACGCTTCGACATCCAGCGGATCGGTGGTCATGTGCAGCCGCCCGTCCACCATCGGCCACTCGTGCCTCGAACGATCTCGATAGATTTCGATGCCGTTACCATCCGGATCGGCCAGGTACAGTGATTCACTGACGCCGTGATCGGCGAAGCCCTGCATCACCGTCTCCGTGTCGACGAGGCGCCGGAGCGCATGCGCCAGCGCCAGACGGGATGGGACCAGGACCGCGAAGTGATAGAGACCGGTTGTGCCGTGGACGCGCGGCGCCGCCGCCGACGCCGTCAGCACGAGCAGATCCGATCCGCCGACGCCAACCCGGGCCGTCGACCCAGTGCGATCATGGAGCGCGAAGCCGAGATGGATTTCGTAGAAACGGATCGACCGATCGAGATCGGCAATCGTGAGATGGACCGACCCGATGGCGGTCGCGGGGTCAATCGGCATCGGGTTTCCGCGGTCCGAGGTCCGGCTAAAGCCGGACCCTACTTTCCATTGACCTGCTTCGCCGCCTCGGCCTCTTCCGCGCGCGCGTTGGTCAGGCTGTTCTTCATGCCGTAATTCCCCTCATGGCAGGCGTATTCGTACAGCCCCTCGCTTGTCACCATCGGCACTTCAATCGTCCACGGCCGGGTCCACGTCGTCGGATCCTCGACGGTGACGTGATACAGGATCCCATCGGCCGCGACGCGCGTGAAGCGCTCGACCAGGCGGAGGTTGGCGCCCGATCCGCGGTAGTTGGTCTTGTCCGAGAAGTTCGTCGTTTCGACAACGAGCGTGTCGCCATCCCAGTGTCCACGCGAATCGCCCATCCAGCGACGGATGGTCGACGACAGGTGCGCGCGTCCGTCGAGCGGAACGATCCGCGCCTCGTGGATCATCTCCATGAGTATCACGACGTAGCCCGGGCTCTGCACGATCTGGATGTTGCTGTTGTACGGGCCGGGCAGCATCGCCTCCGGCAGTTGCCGTGCGACGCAGCGCTCCCAGAGATTGAGATTCTCGGGAGCATCCAGTGGACCATGTTGCGCAGCCTGAGCCCGGCGCGCCGCCTCCCGCTTCTGCGCGTCCGGCGTCATCGACGGAACACGGCCATCCGGCGGATCGATGATGAGCGAAGTCCGGTGGCTGCCGACGACCTTGGTGCCGTAGTCGAGCCACCAATACGGGTGAATGGACACCCCGCGCCCGCCTGGTGTCCGCTCGAGTTCCTCCGCACGGCGTTCCAGTTCGGCGGCTTCCTGGTCGGTGAGGAACTCCTTCCCGGCGAATTGACGCGGCCGTTCGAGCGGCGTCGCCGAACGGAAGTCCCAGATCCCGTGCAAGTCCGGGTGACCGTCCAGCGTGCGCGGCGGGGTCCAAGCTTTTGGCACCGCGGTCCTGGCCGATGGCGACTTCGGCGTGGCCACGGCCGCCTTCGCTCCAGTCGACGGCGCCGGAGCGCGCGGCGTGACCGGCGCCTGGCCGGCGACCGATGCGGCCGTCAACGCAAGCGTCGCAGCGGCGAGCACGAGTGCGCTCGGTTGTTTCATCGTCTTCACCACCTTCCTCAAGCCGCTCGCGTGAACTTCTAACTTCTAACTTCTAACTTCTGACTTCTCACTTCTTGACGTACTTCTTCATGTCCCGCGGGCCGACTTCCGCGCCGTACACGTTGCCCTGACGATCCACCGCAACGCCCTCCGACGAACTCGACCCGCCGCTCGGGTTCGGATCGGGAATATACCCGACGACCTTGCCGTCCTTGACGCTGCCGAAGCGAATGCCCCGCTTCACTCCGGGATTGAAGCCATAGCCGTCGGGACCGCCGGCGTCCGTCGATTCCGAATCCGTGACGTACAACATGTCGTTGCGATCGATGAAGACGCCGCTCGGCCGGCCGAACTGCTTCCACGAGGCCAGCAGCTTCCCATTCTGATCGAACACCTGCACGCGATTGTTCGTGCGATCGCCGACAAACAGCCGTCCCGCGGAGTCCATCGCAAGCGCATGCGGACCTTCAAGATTCTCCGGCCCGGTGCCGTGTGAGCCCCAGCTCTTGATGAACTTGCCGGTCTTGTCGAACTTGACGATGCGCGCATTCGTGGGATTGTTGGCGCCGCCGTGACCATCGGCCACGAAGATGTCGCCGTTTGGCGCCACGAACACGTCGGACGGCTGATTGAACGTATCAGGGCCGTTGCCGGCGACACCGGGCGTGCCGAGCGTCAGCAGCACTTTGCCGTCGGGCGAAAATTTGCGGACCGTCTGTCCTTTTCGCGGCATGCTGTTCTGGTCGGTCACCCAAACGTTGCCGTCTTTGTCCACGCCAATCCCGTGCGGGAAATTGAACATCTCGGCGCCAAAGCTTCCGAGCAGCTTGCCAGACGTGTCGAAATGCAGAATCGGCGCGACGGTTGAGGTGCCGCAGGTGTTCGCGCCGCACCGGTCGTACGCCCAGATGGTCCCGTCGGGCGCGATGTCGACGCCGGCCGTCGACCCCCATTTCCGGCCGTCAGGCAGTTGGCCCCAGCTCACACCTGGCTTGTACGGATTCGGCTCGTCATTTTTCGGCGCATAGCTGGCTTGCGCGAACGCCGTGCCCGCGCCCAGCGCACACACGAGCGCGCCTGCGAACAGCATCACCACGATTCGTGTCTTCTGCATGTGAGTCCTCACTAATCCTTCGCGCCCTGTTTGTTCGTCGCGCCTTCCGCGGGTGCGTCCTCGGCACGCGCGTTGCGCAGGATGTTGAGCAGTCCGTAATTCCCTTCATGACAGGCGTACTCGTACATCTCGCCGTCGTTCGTCACAAGCGGAACATCGACGGTCCATGGCCGCAGCCAGGTCCCCGGATCGTCCACGGTGAAACGGTAGTCAATCCTGTTGGCATCCACCCGCGTGAAGCGCTCGACCAGGTGCAGGCCCGCGCCGGATCCGTGGAAGCTCACTTTGTCTGAAAAATTCGTCGTGTCGACGACGAGCGTATTCCCGTCCCAGCGTCCGCGAGAATCGCCCATCCAGGAACGGAGCGTCTGCGGCGCATGCGGATGCCCATCAAGAGGAATGATGCGCGCGTCGTGGATCATTTCCATGACGATCACCGCATAACCCGGTGTCTGAAGAATCTGGATGTTGTTGTTGTAGCCGGCCGGCAGCATCCCTTCGGGCAGACCGCGCGTAATGCAACGTTCCCACACGCTGCGATCTTCCGGGCCATCGGCGGGACCTCGTCCACGGGTTGCGCCGCGACGGTCGGCGTTCCTCTTCTGAGCCTCCGCCGTCAACGGAGGGATCCTGCCGTCGGTCGGGTCGATGATCAAGGAAGACCGGTGGGTTCCGACCACCTTCGTCCCATAGTCCAGCCACCATGGCGGATGCACGGAGGGCAGCGTGCGGGCATCGCCGGGCGGACGACCGTCCTCGCGTTCCGCGGCCTGCCGTTCGAGATCCGCGATTTCGGCATCGGTCAGAAATTCTCTTCCGGCAAACTCTTTCGGACGCTCGAGCGGCGTCAAGGTACGGTAATCCCAGGTGCCCTGGAGATCCGGCTGACCGTCGGGTGTGCGAGGCGGCGTCCAGGCCTTCGCAGTCTTTGCCGGCGGTTTCGACGCGGTGATCGGCGCCTGACCGGCAAGCGATGCGGCCGTCAATGCCAGGGCTGCGGATACGAGACCGCCGAGCGTCTTCATCCCCTTCATCCCAATCCCCCTACGGTGCCGTGATACGCGGCTCGACCACTGTCCCGTCAAGAAGAACGACGACCACGAAATTGCCGCCCCCCGAGAGGCGGCGACCGCCGACGTTTCTCGTCATCACTTCTTACTTTTTACTTCTCACTTTTCACTTTTCACTTTCTCCATCGCTCTTCCTCCCCTGAGCACGTTCTCCACCGCGTGATTCCCTTCGTGGCAGGCATACTCGAAGATCTGATACCCATCGTCTCTCGTCAGCGGCAGCGCCACCTTCCAGGGTCGCGTGTACACGTTCGGATCGTCGACCGTCACCTCGTAGCTGATCGTGGCGGCGTCGACGCGCGTGAAGCGCTCGACGATATGCAGCGCCTCGCTTTGCGGAATGCCTTTGATGCGCGCCGTGGAGGCGCTGGTCGCGATCCAGCCCTTGTCGTTGTAATTGGTGGTGTCGACGACCAGCGTCTGACCTTCCCAGTGCCCGCGCGGATCTCCCGTCCAGAGGCGCACGCTCGACGGCAGATGCGGACGGCCGTCGACGGGAATGATCCGCGCCTCGTGAATCATCTCGGAGGTGATCACGACGTAACCGGGCGTCTGGACAATCTGATACGCGTTGTTGTAGCCGGCCGGAAACATGGTGCCCGGCACGCCGCGCGTGATGCACCGGTCCCAGACGCTCATGAATTCGTACGAGTCGCTGTTTCGAGCCGCGGCCTCGTCGCGGTGCTTCTCGGCTTCCGGTTTCACCGGCACGCGACCATCCGGCGGGTCGACCACGAGTGAGGTTTGTCTCGTCGAGACGACCTTGGTGCCGGAGTCGAACCAGAACTGGTTGTAGCTGCCGACGTCTCCTGGAGTATTTCGATCGGAGGCCAGCGCTCGCTGCGCGGTCTGCGCTTCGAGGGCCGCGGCTTCCTGTTCGGTGAGAAACGGTTTCCCGGCATATCGCGCGGGCCGTTCAAACGGTGTGATGGTGGCGTTTGTCCAGGTGCCCTGTAGATCCGCCTGGCCGTCGGGCGTGTGAGATGGCGTCCAGGCCTTGGCCGGCGCGGTCGTCTTCAATGCCGGCGGTTTCGAGGCGGGGGCCGGAGCCTGACCGGCGAGTGCAACGGTGGTGAACAGAGCGGCGCACATCATCGAAGCCATCGCGCCCGCCAACACCTTCTGTGACCCTCGCGAACCCCCTGAACCTTGTGAACCCCGTGAACCTCGTAAGGTATGCACGCCCCGAGTGTACGGTATCGGTTGCCAGGTGGATCCACGATTTCGCGCCAGAGGACTCGGATTCGGGACCGTCTCCCGTGAGACGAAGGCAAAGCGAACATGGCCACGGCTTCTTCCTGGACCCGGGCGCCGTTCTCTGAGTGTTACGGCGTGTCGCCGTCCCCCTCGGTCGCGATCTCTTCCAATTCGTCGTCGGACTCGTAGAGGACTGTCATCGCGTCGTGGGCCTCACTGACGATGTCGAGCGTCTTGCGCGTCAAGTCGACCGAGTGCTGCGCCGCGACTACGGCCTCGCGCGTGGCGTCGATCATGCGTGTGGCCGCGGCAAGACCATCGCGCGTCGACCCGATCGTGCGTCGGTCGGCGTCGAGCGTGTCGCGCAGACTGGCGATGGACTCCCCCTGGAGATCGTGTAGTTTGCGGTGCGTCTCCCGCAGTCTTCGTTGCACCGCGCGGAGACGTTCGGCGTCTCTCATGACCCCAACTGTACACTTTGCTCCGCGCCGCTTCAATGGAGCTGACACTCGCTCGTGGGGGAAAACGCCGCGCCTGAATCTCCAGCACACGCCGGTAGCTGACACGATGTCCGAAGAGCGCAGATTGGCGGCATGAACCCAAACGACAGGTGCGGCTCTCCGAATGGAGGGTGCAATGCTCCGATTGCCGAGTGAGATGCGCAACGCTGGGCCTGCCGTGGGCAGATGTGTGATGGACGCGAATGCCGATGCGGGTGCCGAGGCCGAATTCAGGGGTGCCGCTTGGCGCGAGGGAGGTGCGGTGGTCGGATTGAGGGCTTCCATGGATTCCGATGAGGGTGCGGTGGCTGGAAAGGTTCCTGCCGGGAATCCAGCCGCGGGTGCGATGAGGTCAGATCGGCCTGCGGTGGGTTGACACGCGGGTTCCGAGAGAGTCAGATGTGGACGCTGTCGCGTCGCTCGATGTTTCGCAAGAGTGCGACTTCGCTCTCAGGGTACAGTCGTTAGTCCAGTTTCCGATCGCGGTCACACCATCCGTCCCGGCTGCCGGCAGCGCGATCAAGCCGCTGGCAATCGCGTGCAACTGTAGAACGACTCGTGATTATTGCTGCACAGTAATGTTCCGTTGGCTCACAACGTAGTCGGCTCGGCGAGTATGGCATGCCGACTTCAGCTTTTCGATGAGGCGAACAAAGGCTTCAAGATCAAATCCTTGCGTTTGAACGAACAACGAGAATGGCCGACTGACAATGAGGCCAGTATCAGTGTCTAGCCGAGTCGGATTGAATTCGAACTCCGAATGGGCAAGCGCCTTGTTTCGAAGGATCTCACACCTTGCGTGAATCTCACGATCAGAGTCCCCGAGTTCTCCGAAAGCATCAACGCTAAGACGAGATGTTGCAGGCGCGTCGGGAGCTTTCTCGTTACCGGAGAATGGGCGACAGTAGGAAACGATCGCGGCTAGGAGAAGCGCCTCATGCACAAGCGAATTCGCCGGATGCCTCTTAGCTTCTGTCGCAAACTCCAAAGCCTTGGTCAGATCGAATAACGCAATTGAATATCTATTAAATTCGCGGCTTGTTGAAATTGCCACCTTGAATTCCTTTGCTCATGGTCGGTCTAACGCTCCCGCTTCAGCCGCGGCGGCTCAAGGCCGCGCCAGCCGCCGACGGCTGCAAGCGGATGTTAGCGGCTCACGCGATGTGATCGCGATTCGACACGCGAGAAACTGCGGGTTCAGTCGTCGGTTGCGTACAATCATGCGCCTCCGGGAACCGAGACCGAACCGGCACTGGTGCACAGGAGCCCGCATGTTAGCGTGGTCCGGGGATTCGCGGCATCGTCATTGGTGACACGTCGTTCACGCGGCGTGATCCCGTTTAGGAGATTGCCTCTCATCCGCATCCCTGTTCCCGGAGGTCTCGTCAGTGTAAAGGAGGCCCCCATGAAGCGCCAGATGCGTCGTCGTGCCCCCAAGGCTCGGTCGTCCCCCGCCGCCCTCGAACGGCTCCACCCGCACGCCGCGGGCATCGACTGCGGATCCGCCGAGCATTTCGTCGCCGTGCCGCCGGATCGCGATGCCACGCCGGTTCAATCCTTCCCGACCTTCACCGGGGATCTCCACCGGCTCGCGGATTGGCTCACGGCGTGCCGCATCACGCACGTCGCGATGGAAGCCACCGGCGTCTATTGGATTCCCATCTTCGAGATCCTCGACGCGCGCGGCTTCCAGGTCATCCTCGTCAACGCACGGCATGTCAAGAATCTCCCGGGCCGCAAGAGTGATGTCTCGGACTGCGAATGGCTCCGAGACCTGCATATCCTCGGGCTGCTGCGGGGCAGCTTCCGTCCCGCCGACGGCATCGTCGCCTTACGCGGATATCTTCGGCATCGGACGACGCTGATCGAGAGTGCGGGCGCCCTCGTGCAACGCATGCAGAAGGCGTTGATCCAGATGAACGTGCAACTCCCGCTGGTGGTCAGCGACATCACCGGCGTGACCGGCCTGCGCATCCTGCGCGACATCGTGGCCGGTCAGCGTGACCCGCAGCGGCTCGCCCAACATCGTGACTATCGGTGTCATGCGTCCGAGGGCGAGATCGTCGCCGCCTTGACCGGCAACTATCGCCCCGAACACCTCTTCGCCCTCCAGCAGAACCTCGAACTCTTCGATATCTATCAGCGACAGCTCACGGCTTGCGATGTCGCCGTCGAAGCCCACCTCGCCCAGCTCGCCGCGACGACCACGCCGCCACCGGCACCGCTGCCCACCGCTCGGCGCCGACAGAAACCGCGCGACAACGAACCGCGCTTCGATGTCCGGACGCCAATGCACCAGCTCACCGGCGTCGACCTGTCCCAGATTGACGGCATCGGGCCCTACAACGCGCTCCGCCTGCTGTCGGAGATTGGCACCGACATGACGCGCTGGCCCACGGAGAAGCATTTCACCGCGTGGCTGACCCTCGCCCCGCAGAACAAGATCTCCGGCGGACGCCTGCTCAGCAGCCGGACCCAGCCCTCGGCGAATCGCGCCGCGGCCATCTTCCGCCTCGGCGCCATGAATCTCGGACGTACCCAGACCGCATTAGGGGCGTTCTATCGGCGGGTGGCCTTCCGCATCGGCAAGGCCAAAGCCATCACCGCCACCGCGCGCAAACTGGCGGTCCTCGTCTATCGCACGCTCAAAGACCACCTCGTGTACGTCGACCCCGGCGCCGATGCCTATGATGCGCAGAACCGCACCCGCGTCGTCCGCCGCCTCCGGCAACGCGCCGAGAACCTGGGGTTCGGCCTTGTCAACCTCTCGACCGGCGAGGTCGTCGAGGGAGCAGTTTCTTAGGAGTCCGTTCACACAATCTCACCAACTGAACCACAATCTGAGCTCCTCGTCGAACCGTCGATTCTGAAGCTCCGTCTCGTATTTGCTGAGTTTGTCTTTGAATTTCTGCCGCCCTTTGTCTTGGCACGAGAGATCCTGCGGG
>JBGOTP010000212.1:0-9059 GCA_041476545.1 Vicinamibacteria bacterium
CGCTGGTCCGCACCGCCGCGCCTATCGGCACGGGAAGGTCGCCGGGGAAGTCACGCTCGGCGGCCGGCGCATCCTCCTACCCCGGCTGCGTGCGCGGAGCATCGACGGGGCGGAGCTCGTGCCGCCGCGCTTCGCGTACGCCGCCGGCCGCGACCCGCTCGATGCGCGCACGCTGGAAGCGATCGCGGTCGGTGTCTCCACGCGGGAGTATGGCCGGTGCTCGACCCGCTACCCGCGGGGCAGACGGAGCGCGACGTGGCGAAGAACAGCGTGTCGCGTCGCTTCGTCGCGCTCACGCGCGCGCGGCTGACGGCGTGGCTGGCGCAGCCGCTGGACGGACTCGATGTCCGCGTCGTCCTGATCGATGGCCTGCACTTCCGCGACCACGTGATCCTCTTGGGCCTTGGGGATCGCGGCCGGGCACAAGCACGTGCTCGCGCTCCGCGAGGGCACTACGGTGACGCCGAGGCATTCTGCCCCAGACGTGTCGCATCCGGTATCGCTCTCGTAGACGCGCGAAGCGACAGGCGTTCTCCGCCGTGTGCTGAAGGCGTGTGCGACCCGCCGCGTACCTTCGACTTCGGACTGTTCCTGCCGTAGCTCCCCACTCTTTCAGGGAACGGTCGCCTTGTTCACAGTGCCGCCTCTCCAACTATCCATCCCGTGGCAACTCACGGCGTCGCACGCACAGATTTCCTCGCGATACCCAGATCTCCCACTTTGTTCACGCTGGCATGGCGGTTGCGATGACCGTCGGTGCCGGTGGTCTGCAACTGTTAACCCACCGAGCAACTTGGAGGGAGCCATGAAGGCCTCGATTCGATTGGTTGCACTGCTCGTCATTCTCACCGCCGCTTTCGCCCACGCCCAGGGTGTCGGGGACCATCTGAAATGCGAGAAGATCAGGGACCCTCTCAAGGTAAACGTCCAGGCCGACCTGGTCGAACAGTTCCACCCGGAACTGTCGGCGGCGGGATGCTCGATTTCCCACCCGAAACTCTTCTGCTCGCCGGCGAACAAAACGAACGTCAACCCGCCGCCACCGAACCCTCAGATCGTCGGGCAGCAACTCACGAATGACTACGTTTGCTACAAAGCTCGCTGCCCCGTGCACCGGACGACGCGGGAGGTAAGCGACCAGTTTGGTACCCGAGACCAGCAGCAGGTGAGTACCTCGTTGGTCTGTGTTCCGGCGGGCTGCGTGCCGACCACCTGCGCGGCGCAAGGAGCGAACTGCGGGAGCGTCGCCGATGGCTGCGGTGGAACATTGAGCTGTGGCGACTGCATCCAACCCGACACCTGCGGCGGAGGCGGTTTGCCGAACGTGTGCGGTACGCCGACGTCCGACCCGTGCGGCACGACGCCGCCGCCTCCGGCGGAGCCGCTCGGCTCCACGTGTCGTTTGGCGTTCCCGCCTGCGGCCTCCATCGGCTGTCCGATCAGTGAGCCCGGTACACCGTACTTTGTGAACGCAACCACCGGAAGCGATGCCAATGATGGGAGGCGCCCGGACCGCGCATGGGCGACCCTTTGCCGGGCAGTCCAGGCTGCGCCGAGTGGCAGCACCCTCCGCGTGGCCGGAGGCGTTTACACCACCGCGGCGCTCACCATCAATCGCCCGCTCACCGTGAAGGGTGGGTACGACGCGACCTTCACGGATTGGGATCCCGACCGCCATCCGACCGTCTTCACGGGAGCGCTCACCCTCGAGCATGACGAAGCGGTGTTTGGCGGGTTCCGGATGATCTCACGGCCTGTGGGCCAGCTCGGCGGTTCACACTGGGCCGACTGGCACCACATCGAGGCCGGGACGCTCATCCGCAACTATGTGGAAGTCGTCTATCAGGCGAGTGTCGATCAGTATTGGCTGTACGCGATCCTCGCGAGCGCGCCGGCCGGCAGAACCTCGCGGATCGCGTGCAACGATATCTACATCCGTGGTCGCGAGGGAGATGGCGGATTCCTGCTCGTCGACGGCATCGAGTACGGCAACCTCGCCGGCCACCTGGGCACGGCGGAAGTATCCGCCAACCGAATATGCCTCGACGGCCCCTACAGTGGCTGGGCCGACACGGTGATCCGCGGTTACGGTACCTGTGGAAGCACGCCCGCCTCGATCACCGTCACGAACAATATCCTCGAGAGCGCGGTGACTGGGGCCATCGGTTCCGCCGCCGAGTTCTACGGGTGCAACCGAGCCGATCTCGGCCTGGTGTTCAGCAACAACACCATCCTGAGCGCCTCGGACGGCCTCACGGGCTACCAAGGGGACGGGACGACCGGGGTCGTGCGATGGACGCTCGCCAACAACATTCTGTTCAGCACGACCAACAGCGGCACCGCGATCAACGTCGGAAGCGGCAAGGTGGAGATCTCGTCGAGCATAGGAAACCTCGTCTTCGGCTTCACGGACAATGGCATGCATCCCGCGCCGCTCTTCACCATGGGCGACGATACGCGCGGCGGCTTCTCGGTATCGCAGATCTTCATGGATGGCGCGCACGGCGACTTCCGCCTGCTGGCCGCCGGTCCAGGCGTTGGAACGGGTGTCAACGTTTACGGACAGGCGGCGTACGGATCGGTGATGGTCGACCTGGCGCAGAACCCGCGTCCGATCAGCGGGCCGTGGGATCGAGGCGCGCTCGAGGAATAGCCGCGCTCGCAACAGTCGGTGGGACGTCCCCACCCGCAGGCCCACGGAGGATAACGATGCGGTTCAAGACGACAGTGGTGGGAACGCCCCTCGCGGGGGTGTGTATGCTGCTCGCAGGGCTGTGGGCCGCGCCGGCGCGAGCGGGACATCCCCGACCGCGAGCACTCGAGGGTTACGACGACTGGATTCTCGTCATGTCAGTCAGTGACGACGGTCGGCTGATCGTGACCGGCCCCGGTGGGGACTCCACGGTAATCAAGTTCGACGTGACCACGGGGCGCCGCCTCGGGGAGATTCACCCCTCGCGGGTGCGTCGCAGCTCCGCGACCAGCTGCTGGTTCTCCCGTGAGAGCCGGGCGTTCTCTTGCACGAGATAGGATTTTTCAATTGCGATGCACAGGGCAATACGCAGCTCGCGGCTGTCCCACGGCTTAAAGATGTAGCGGTGGATGTCTCCCCGGTTGACTGCGTCCACGAGCGCCTCGACCTCCGTGTAGCCGGTCAAGATTATTGGCACGAGTGCGGGACGGACTTCGCGTGCGCGCGCGATGACCTCGAGACCGGACATTCCTGGCATCCGCTGATCGGTAACCAGCACGGCAACGGGCTCCCCGGACACGACTGCCAGTGCCTCCTCTCCGCTGGTCGCGCCGAGGACCGTGAAGTCCCTCTCATAATTCAATCTCAGCGTTTCGACGAGGTCCGACTCGTCGTCGACGAAAAGGACTGGATACTCCCTGTAATCGATCGCGTAACGCATTGGTGCCGCCGCCCTTCCGATTCAAGCCCGCCACGTACTGTACCGCGGTACGGAGAGCAGGTGTCAAGCGCGCTCCGGCGTGTGTCGCTGCGCTGTGGAGGCGACGGAGAGTTCACGTTCGTCCCTCCAGTTTGGCCGCCTCGGGCGGGAGGCTCGCCGGGCGCATGCGATGCCCGTGCAGAGGCAGCACGATCGTAAACACCGTCCCCTGTCCTAGATGGGTCGAGACGAAAATACTTCCGCCATGGTCATTGACGATACTCTGACTGATCGCCAAGCCGAGCCCCGTACCCTTGCCCACAGGCTTCGTCGTGAAAAACGGATCGAAGATCCGCGGAAGATGATCGGCTGCAATGCCACCTCCGTCGTCGCGAATCGTGACGGTGACATTCGCTCCGTCACAGCGGGTCATGATCCAAATATTTCCGCGATTGCTGATCGCATCACACGCATTCGCAAGGATATTCATGAATACCTGGTTGATCCGTCCGGGCGCGGCTTCTATGGGGGGCATGGCGCCGTAGTCACGGTGAATTGTCAGGCGGCCTGTCCAGTGCGGCCGAAGCAGGCGGAGACTGACCTCGATCCCGTCATGGATGTCGAGCGGCTGTGACTGCCGTTCCCCGATCCGCGAAAACGTGCGCAGATCGCCCACGATGGCTGCCGTACGCTCAGCACCGCGCGAGATGATGTCCAAGATCTTGCTGATCCGGCTCACGACTGCGGCCAGTTCGACATCCTGGTGCCGCTCTGCCAGATCACGCAGCGTCGCGAGGCTTGATCGGAGCGGCTCCACGTTCCCCACGATGAAGCTCACCGGGTTATTGATCTCGTGGGCAACACCAGACACCAGGAGTCCGAGCGAGGCCCTCTTCTCGGTTTCAAGGAGCTGGGTCTCTGCCGTCCGCAACTCCTCGTACGCCCGCGACAACTCGACGTTGGCGGTCGTCAGCTCGGCGGTGCGCTCCGCGACCTTCTCCTGAAGGTGCGCCGCGAGCTTCCGCATCTGGTGTGCATAGCGGTTCGCGTAGAGAGCGAGGATGTTGAGGGTCAGGAACGCAATAGTCACAAACGCGACGTACTGCCCCTTATCGAGCGCACTCGCGACAGGGGGCGGGGGCAACCAGCCGACGCCCTCGACCCACGCCAGGACTGCGTAACACACAAAACAGAGGTTTGCGGTCACAAAGACCGATGCGTCGGAGCGCAGGGTCTCCGAATGAATGACCATGATCGCGTAACCGATGAAGAGAATCCCCATCGGGATGCCTCCCAGTAAATGGACGAGAGCGGTCATCCCGATCGCATGCAGTCCCTCGTAGGCCCAGAAGACCCATCGCCGTAGCGCCCACCCTCGAGCTGTCGCGACGAGGATCAGGTTGAAAAGGATCACTCCTAGGAAGAGCGGCACCACCGCGCCGAGGTCGAACGCGAACCATCCGCGTTTGGCGCTCACGTAGACGAAGCCGAGGTACGCCAGGAAGCCCGCCGCGGCAGTCAGGGTGGCTGCTCGAGCGACCCTCACGCGGTCCGCCGGCGCGAGCGTAATCGAAGGGGCTCGTTCAGTCTCCGCCATCATGGCCGTCCGGGCGTCGAATGCTCCGCAGCATGATTCCGCGGGCAGCGACGTCCCGTCAAGCGACTGCGGCGCTCGGCGCGGCGAAGACCGTCCGTGGGAAGGACGATGCGAAACTCCGTCCCCTTCCCGGGCTCGGACGTGACGCAGATCGTGCCGCCGTGATGATTGACGATCCCCTGCGCGATTGCGAGTCCGAGCCCCGTGCCCTTGCCTGCTGACTTCGTCGTGAAGAATGGGTCGAAGACCCGGGTGATGTGTTCGGGAGCGATTCCCGTTCCGTCGTCGCGGACCGCCACGACAACGTGAGCATCTTCGCGCGCCGTCCGGATCCAAAGGTTGCCGCGTCCCCGTAAGGCGTGCAGACCCTCGCGACGTCAATCAGACTTGGCGACGAATTTCTGCGGGCCGTTGACGCTAACTGCGGTACTGTAGGTTGCTCCCCAGCATTGCCCCGCCGTGTTGATCAGCTGTACGTGCATTTGCGGGTCGACAGACAGCGGGAGCGCCGGCACACCTGATGCCGCGCCACCTCCCCCAACAACGATGGTCGCGGCGCCTGTCCCGGCCGCTTTCAACACGAGCTTGTCGATTCCCGTGCCGCTGGCACCGCGGTTCCTGTAGATGAATCCCGAGGATGTTGCTCGCCAGCAGGCCTTGCCGTTACAGGAGCCACCCGCGGGGATTGCGCGGGAGAGAACGAGCGTCGGCGTCCCTGCGATCTCGTCGTACACGCAGAGCGCATACTTCGTGACCGATGTCGGGTCGCCGAGATCTGCGGGGGTCGTCGCAGCACCATGGCTCCAGCGCCAGGCGACCTTGTCGCGGGACGTACTCGGCGACTTCCGGAGGCTGAACCTGGCGGCCTTCGGCGCTACCGGCGCGCGGCATGGCGTCGCGGGCACGGCGGAACAGGGATACGTGTCGCACGCGTCCCCGACGCCGTCCACGTCCTGATCCTCCTGGGTCGGGTTGGCGAGGGTCGGGCAGTTGTCGAGATGATCCGGGACCTCGTCGTGGTCTTGATCGGCAGCAGTGGCCGTAATCACGTCCGGGCGGCACTCCGCTGGCGCCGGGCACTGACTGCTTGTTGCGCAGCTGCCGTGGTCGCGCTGGCAGGTGTTCCCGGTCGCGCTCGCAGCGCAGAAATCTCCGGCTGGGCAGGAGGTCGCCGTGCAGGGTGTGTGGTGGTCCTCGATGCAGTGGCCGGTACTCGCCTGAACCACGCCGCCCGTGGCGCCACTCTGAAGCGGGCCTACGAGCCGATACAGGCTGCGCGCCGACGGATTGCACGTCGTGCCGGTAAGGCAGTCGATGTCTTCGGCGCAAAACGTGGGGCCCGTTAGATGGTGACAGTGCAGACCGTTCGCAGTCGGTTGGCAGAACTGGGGGTCGTTGGGATTAGTGTGATCGCAACTGTCTACCGTGTCGGGCGTGCAGGGTATACCGAGATCCTGCACGCATCCGCCCGGCGGCACGAAGCAGCGCCCCGTCCCGCACGCGTCGTCCGTGAGGCAGCCCTTACCGTCATTCGAGCAGAGGCCAGCAGGCGCTGCTCCGAGCACGTGGCGCGCAACCGGGGAACCGCTGCCGCGCGCCTGGGAAACGTTGAACACCTGCAGGACGAGATCGTCGGGATTGGCGTCATCGAGATCGCCGTTGAGATCCTTGCCCTGGTCTGCTTCCAGCGTGAGGAACCGTACCGTGTGATCGAGTACGCGATACGGCATCCGCGGATCGCAGGCCTCCAACCGACACGGTGTCACGGCGCTCCCCGTGGTCAGGAGGCAGTCGTCGGGAGGTGTAGTGCTCCGGCACTCGGGCCGGCTGAGATCGAAAACCTGGAGGACGTCGTCGGCCGTATCGCCGTCGCCGTTCATGTCTAGGCCCGCGCTGCCCCACGAGCTTTCTTTCGTCCGGAACGCGATCAACGTCGGGCTGCAGACGAACTCTTCAGCGGCGTACCGGGTGTTGACTACAACGCCCGTCTCCGGATCGAACAGCTGCAACACCCGGTCGTTGGTGTCGCCGTCGCCGTTCAGAATCGTGTTCCCTTGGGCCGTCTCCGGCGTGAGGAACGCGACGACCGGACCGCAGACCTTGACGACGTCTGCGGCTTGCTGCGGCTGTGGAGTCGTCCACGTGCTGGTGGCGATGCGATACACCTGGACCACCGTGTCCGACGTATCCGCATCGCCGTTCTGCGAGACGTTCCCCTGCGCCGCCTCTGACACCAGGGCGGCCACGTACGCGTCCGACATCGCGAGTGCCGTCGCGGCGCGTCCCAGGTTCTGCGCCGCGGGCCCGCCCGTCCACAAATGCACGACGAGATCATGCGAATCGCTCGGGCCTGTTGGATCCGGATCGCCGTTCAACGAGCCGCCGGGACACGTCGCCGAGCCGGTGCCCGGATCGGACTCCGGCCGGAGAAACGCGACGGAGCCAGCTGCCGTCACCACGTCTTCCGCCGGGCACAAGCGCGTCGTCGTCGCCGGGTTCGTCGTGGTGTCCAAGACCTCCAACACGGTGTCGTCCAGCTCTCCGTCCGGGAAGAGATCGGTAGTGGCGGTCGGCGCCGCAGGACCGCGGACGAAGATGTCGTTCTTGCCGTTGCCGTCGCCGGTCACCAGGTCACCGGCGGCGTTCCCGAAGGCGATGAAGCGACCGTCGCTGGAGACAGATGTGTGATCGATGTTGGCGGCGCCGGCCGACTGGTCACCGTTGGATGCGACGCTCATCCGCTCCGTGATGCCCGTCAGGCGATCGTGGACGAACACGTCGGCCACGCCATTCGTGTCGCCGGGTACGAGGTTCGTCGCCGAGCCTCCGAAGACGACGTACCGCCCGTCCCCCGACAGACCGGAAGCCGACGTGTTGATCGTAGCGTCGGCCTGGATTCCGTCGCTTGCGAGGCTGACGCGAATCGTTTCAACCGCGTCCGGTTCATCGAAGATGCCGTCCTCGTCGGCGTCGCGATCGTGGAGGAACACGTCCGTCGTCCCGTTGGTATCGCCGGCCACCAGGTTGTTGGCACAGCTCGCGAACGCCACGAAGCGTCCGTTCCCGGATATCTTCGGGTGCGCCGAGCTACAATTGCCCTGGGAGCCGTCGCTGGCGACGCTGACTCGAACCGTGCGGACGGCACCGGGTTCACCGAAGATCCCATCGCCGTCAGCGTCCCGATCGCGCACGAAGACGTCGTTCACGCCATTGGAGTCGCCGCTCACGAGGTTGTCCGCCGTACTCCAGAAGGCGATGTAGCGGCCGCTGTCGGAGATCGATGGCGGGGATTGCGAATCGAGATTCCCCTGCGTGTCGTCCGACGCGACACTCGCGCGGACGCGTGTACGGGTGGCGACCTCGTACACGAAGATGTCCTGGGCACCGTTGGTGTCATTGGGGACCAGATTGCTCGCGAGACTCATGAAGGCGATGTAGCGGCCGTCCGATGAGATCGCGGGTTTGAGCGACGGGCTGTCCGGGTTCACGCCGGTTGCGGTCGTGGTGACGTTGTTGGCGCGGAGAAAGATGCCGGACTCTCCGTTCGTCCCCCCGCTCACCAGGTTCGTGGCCAAGCTCGAGAACGCGACACGGCTGCCGTCCCGCGATAACGTCGGATCCTCCGAGGTGCTGTTGGCCTGCGATGCGCCAACGCTGACGCGCGTCGTGGTAGCCGTGCTGCGGTCGCGGACGAAGACGTCGCGGAAGCCGTTCGTGTCGTTGCTGACCTGATTGGTTGCGGAGCTCCAGAAACCTACCTTCTTTCCATCGTCCGAGATCGCGGCAGAAAAGCTGTCGTCGTTCCCTTCCGTGCCCATGAGATTGGGGAGGCTCACCCGCTCCGTCACGGGCAATGCCGATGTCGCCTCGGGCCGGCGGTAGACGACACGCCCATTCGACACCGCGAGACTCCGCCCGTTCACCAGGGGCGCTGCATCGGCGGCGATCAGGCCGGTCGTCAGCGCGGTGGCCGCGGTCGGCGAGACGCGGAACACCCGCAGAATCGCATCGGTGTGCCTCGTGTTTGCGTTCAGATCCTCGTGGCTCTCGCCCGGTTCCGACTCGAGGAA
>JBGOTP010000213.1:0-9010 GCA_041476545.1 Vicinamibacteria bacterium
ATTTCGTACACCGGCCGGTACCTCTATGCACTCAATCCCAAGACGGGCGATCCGGTCCCCGGTTTCGGCACCGGCGGCAGAGTGGACCTCAACGTGGGTCTGCCCGCGCTGCAGACCCAATATCGCTGGAATTCCCCGCCGCTCATCGTGCGTGACGTGATTGTTATGGGCGCGAACATGTCGGACCAGGACTCGGCCCCCAGGATGGAAGGACCACCCGGCGACATCCGAGCCTTCGACGTTCGAACCGGACAACCGCGTTGGACCTTCAAGGTCATCCCGCGGCCTGGCGAGGAGGGCAACGACACCTGGGAAAACGACGCGTGGGCGTACACGGGCGCCGGCAACGTCTGGGCGCTCATGAGCGCAGACGATGATCTCGGCGTCGTCTATCTTCCGACCACGAGCGTGACCAACGATATGTACGGCGGCCATCGCCTGGGCAACAACCTGTTCAGCGATTGCATCATTGCGGTCGACGCGGCGACGGGCAAGAAGCTCTGGCACTTCCAGACCGTGCACCACGATCTCTTCGACTACGACAATCCGGCCGCGCCGATCCTCGGGGACATCACGGTGAACGGGCGCCGGATCAAGGCGCTCATTCAGGTGACCAAGCAGTCGTTCGCGTACGTCCTCGATCGCACCACGGGCAAGCCGGTGTGGCCGATGGTGGAGCGCCCCGTACCCCAGTCGACCGTGCCGGGCGAGAAGACGTCGGCGACGCAACTATTTCCGACCAAGCCGCCGCCGTTCGAACGTCAGGGTGTGACGATTGACGATCTGATTGACTTCACTCCTGAACTGCGCGCGCAGGCGATTGAGATCACCAAGGAGTTTGTCATCGGCCCGGTCTTTACACCGCCGTCGGTTGCCGGAACGGGACCGAACGACAAGAAGGGGACGATCGAGTTGCCTGGGTCGGTCGGTGGAGCCGACTGGACGGGCGCGGCGTTCGATCCCGACACAGGCATGCTGTACGTGCCGTCGATGACAAACCCGTTTGTGGCGAATCTTCTGCCGGGCGATCCGGCGAAGACGAATCTGCGCTATGTCGCCGGGGATAGGCATTTGTTGCAGGGCCCGCAGGGCTTGCCGCTGATGAAGCCGCCGTACGGGCGCATCACGGCGATCGATCTCAACAAGGGCGAGACGGCGTGGATGGTGGCGAACGGCGACGGTCCGCGCAATCATCCGTTGCTCAAGGATCTGAATCTGCCGCCGCTCGGTCAGGCGGTGCGCGCGTCGCCGCTCGTCACAAAGACCCTGCTGTTTGTCACCGAGGGGGATCAGGGGAACGTGCGTACGCCGCCCAACGGCGGTGGTAAGAAGTTCCGCGCCTACGACAAGGCCACGGGGAAGGTGCTGTGGGAGACAGCATTCGGCGCCGGTTCAACCGGGACGCCGATGACCTACCTGCACAACGGCAAGCAGTTCATCGTCGTCGCCATCGGCGGTCAGGGGAATCCGGCTGAGTTCGTCGCACTCGCGCTGCCTTAGAGTCACGACGATCAGGACGTCAGCACTGCGTTGTCAGTTTCAGGCGGGAGCCCGGTCGAAGACATGCTGCTCCGCGAACGGCGAGACGGCGCGGGAAATCGCCTCTACGGGGATCCATGCGGTGCCGCGGCTCTGGCCCGAACAGGCTAACCCGCGACACCACCGGAGGTCAGCCGTGTTCTGTCGACGAAGTCATTCTGTCTAGACTGCAGTAGGAAGACCATGTGCGCTACCTGATTACGGCGTTGTTGATTTCGGCCGCCGTGACATCGCCTAGTGCGGGTTATCAAGACCCGTCTCCAGCCATGGACGATCAGCAGGTCTTTGCTGCAATTCTCGAGCACACGATTCGTCCCGAGGTTGTGAACTTCAGCGCGAAGGCCGGGATTCCCGGGACGCCACCGCTGCTTGTCTTGAATGAGACATTGTCCTTCTGCCGCCCGTCCCGGGCCAGTGGGCAGCCCTGTGTCAATACTGAAGACATCGAAAGCCTCCGAACGCCGAACCGCTCTGGTGCGCTGTTGGGTGGATCGGCGTATGACAGCGCCCTCAGGACGAGACTTGTCGAGGCATTCGTCGCGCGCAACGCAAGCAGCGAACGTTTCGTGACGCCTGAAGGAGTTGGGGTTATGTTGATTTCTTACACGGACATCTTCGAGACGTTGAAGAGTCGTGCCCATGAGACGGTCGGGTACGCAGCCTTCAGTCTTCCCGGCTATTCCGGCGACCACGCAGCGACCTTCGGATTCTACACGTGCGGTGGCCGGTGCGGCCGCGGCAGGTTGTTCATTCTCGGTCGACGGTCAGGCACGTGGCAGGTTGAGTTCGTTGCACTGTTGTGGATGAGCTGACAAGAGCGTTGCGACATGCAGTCTGACTTCGCCTGCAGCCGATGGCGCACTCGAAAGATGGAACGAGCACCGGCCCAGTATCAGCAAAGCCTCAAGGCTGGCCTTCAGGATCGCCACGAAGATCAGGACTCGATCTTCGTGGCGACGGTTGACGAGCCGATTGTGCTCCGACCGCCGGGGCGGGCCGGAAGGAGTGTTACCGTCCCGCTCCGGGCGCTGGCGCTCCAGCCGGAGGGGCACCGCGCCGCGCGGCGGCCGGGGCATTCGGATCGACCTGGCCCAGGCCGATGATCTCGCCGGAGGCCAGGACGTGATCCTTCATCGCGGCCGTGAGCGACTCGATGGTGGCACCGGCATCAGCCGCGAGCGTCGTGTCGAGCGCGAAGACCTGGAGGTGATACCGATGTTTCGGCCCCGCCGGTGTGCGCGGGCCCATGTACGCCTGGTTGGCGCCGCGCATGTTCGGGCCGTAGGTCGCACCAGCAGGCACGGCCGTCATGCCGGCGTCGAGCTTGGTTCCCGAAATGTTGAACATCGTCCAGTGCAGGATGGGCGCGTTGCGCATCATGCCGTCGGTGTCCTGCATGATGATGGCGTAGGACTTGGTCCCCGCCGGTCCGGCCGTCCACTCCAGCCCCGGAAACGTGTTGCCCTGATACTGGGTATTCTGGAATGGGATGTCGCCCATGTGCTTGAACGCGGGCGACGTGACGGTCAGCTTCGCCCCGCCCTTGGCTGGAAGGGTGCTGAGCGCCGACTGTGCGATGCCGACCTCGGTCTCGGGCGGCGGTGCCTGCGCGAAGACGGACGTGGGCGCCAGCAGGATGGCTGTCCACATGGTGATGAGTGCACGACGTGTCATAGATGGCTCTCCATTCCTAGTCAATGCGCATATAGCGTTCACGACACACCAAGATACCTAAAACCGAGCCTGGGCGCGACAAGTACATCAAGATGGTGTTTACCAACCGCATTCGAGAGGGAATCCGGCGCGGGAGGATCAGGTGCAGCGTTCGCATCTGGACGCGCCCCCATGTCAAGACGGGCGGTCATTACCGCATGGACAACGGACAGATCGTCGTGGATTCGATCATGCCGATTCCAATGACGGATATCACGTATGATCTGGCCCGCGAATCGGGTTTCGACAGTGTCGATGACTTGCTCCAGACCGCGAAGCACGGCCGCGGTACCAACGTGTATTTGATCCGGTTTCACTACTTGCCTCCGGGTGCGTGGGACACGCCCGTATGGAAGAAGCGGCCGTGACCCCCGCCCGCGCATTTCTGGAGCCAGCGACATGTTTGATTTGACCGGACGTGTCGCGATTGTGACTGGCGGCAACGGAGGAATTGGTTTCGGAATCGCACGCGGCCTGGCCAGGGCCGGTGCCCGTGTCGTGGTGGCCGCGCGAAATGCGGAGAAGTCGAACGCGGCGGTTCGTGATCTGCGAGCGATTGGTTCCGACGCACTCGCGATATCCGTCGATGTGACAGACGAGCGATCGGTGGCCGCGCTCGTGAGTGCGACGATGAAGCATTGCGGCCGGATTGACATCCTCGTCAACAACGCGGGCATCAATATCCGCAAGCCGCCTCAGGATCTCGCGCTGGACGAATGGCAACAGGTGATGGATACCAACCTGACGAGCGCATTTCTGTGCTCGCGCTCCGCGTATCCGCATATGAAGAAGGCCGGCGGTGGCAAGATCATCAACATCGGGTCGATGATGTCCATCTTCGGCGCGTCATTCACCCCCGCCTATGGAGCCAGTAAGGGCGGCATCGTCCAGCTCACGAAATCTCTGGCCGTCGCGTGGGCGGGCGACAACATACAGGTCAACGCGGTCCTGCCTGGCTGGATTGACACCGATCTGACGCGCCGTGCGCGAGAGAAGATTCCAGGTCTGAACGAACGCGTGCTGGCCCGCTCGCCGTCGGGACGGTGGGGCACGATTGACGACCTCGAAGGGATAGGAGTGTTTCTCGCGAGCGCTGCATCTACGTTCATCACCGGCGCAGCCATTCCCGTTGATGGCGGGTACTCCTCTCTTGGCTGATTGAGAAGCAGAGTCAGGGCTCAGGGCTGACCCAATCGATCGTCCGTCTTGCCCGACCGCGACGGGCGTAGTAATGTCAGCCCATGAATCGACGCTCATTCCTCACCCTGAGCGCGGCGGGTGCCGCGGGCTCCCTGTACGGGACCCGGCGTGTGAACGCGCAAGCCCGGCGGAACGCGCAGCCTCCGGCCCAGGCGCCTTCGGACCTGGATTTTCCCTATGGGGAAGGTCGTCTCGGCCTCTCGGACGACGACCGCGATGGTTCGCTGTACATTCCGAAGAAGTACAAGGATGGCGTGCCGATGCCCGTGCTCATCATGCTGCACGGGGTTGGCGGATCGGCGCAGAGCGCCCGCTTCACGTTCCCGCTCTCCGAAGAATTCGGCGTCATCATCATGGCTCCGGAATCGCGCAGTCAGACATGGGAGCAGGCCGCGCCCGGCTACGATGTCGACTCCCACTACATTGCCGCCGCCATCAAATACGTCGACAGCTTCCTGTACTTCGACCGGTCCCACTTTGCGATCGCCGGCGTCTCTGATGGTGCGACATACGCGCTCGGGATGGGTCTCTCCTACGGCGGCGCCCCATTCACTCATGTGATGGGGTTCTCGGAGGGCATCGTGAAGCCCTACAACAAGCAAGGGAAGCCGAAAGTCTTCGTCGCGCACGGCGTCAACGACGCCCAGATGCCCATCGACAGAACGAGCCGGAAGTTCATTCCGGAGCTCAAGGGTCAGGGTTACGACGTGACGTACCGCGAGTACGACGGCGGTCACGGCGCGCCGGCGCCGCTTGTTCGGGAAGCGTTCCAGTGGTTTCTCAAGGACGCGAAGCCGCGCTAGCCGCGAAGCGCCGGGACCCCGTGACGCGTCGCGTGAGCCGATGAGCACAGCGCCGTTCACCGGCCGCTCCAGCTCGTGTGTCCACCGCAATCGCCCCGATCGGCTGCGCCCGAATCGCGTGCCGGGAAGTCGAGACTCCGCTCGGACCCTGTCGCTCTCCCGTCGACTATCGGGGTAATCGACCGACGGTCATTCACGGCATGCACCGATTTGGGCAGTGCGATCGACACGGATCGTGCAGACCGAAGTCGACGTGACAAATCGCTGCGCTCGACTTCTGGTCACAGTGAGCGTCGGCACGCTCATACGGCCGCTGCCGCTCGGGGCGATCGCGGCGGACGTCACCGGTGGCGGCCGGACGACGTCGGCGGCGGCGACCCGTGGGAGGGCGGCCGGTCAGATCGTAAGGCAACTGTGCGCGGCCGGTTCTCCTCGTGGCGATCCTGATCTCCGCGATCCATGTCTACCGAATAACCCGTGCTGGTGCATGCCGTGCGTGGCCCAAGCCTCGAGCCAGCTCATGATCGCCGCGGCACCGACAGTGTACGAACCGGCTGCGCGCAGTTCCGGTGCCCGACCCGGGTCGCCACCGCTGATGTCGTCCCGCCGCCTTACACCACCATACGCCGCGAAACGGTGGGAGAGGGGCGGCACCGATGCCTATGGTATGGTTCCGCATCGTAAGGTCGAGCATCAGGAATCGTCTTTCTCACTATGTCCGCGCATGAACCGGCCGACGAAGCACCTGCCACGGTCGGCATCCTTCTCGTCGACGACCGCGGCTGGATCCTTCTGCAACTCCGCGATGGGCAAGGCATCTATCCCCATCACTGGGCCACGGTCGGCGGTGCCGTGGAGCCTGGGGAAACGATCGACGCAGCCCTGCGGCGCTCTACGCCGCTGTCAGAACGGTGTCCCCTCGCGACCGCTCTGACGTTCACATTCTGACCGCGGAGAATACGTGGCGAATCATCCGTCCAAAGAACGCTGGTTCACGAAGTTCCGTGCCGAATGGTTCCGCGTGATGCGTCCCATGGGGGCCTGGGTGCCGTGGGAGCTGCGCGATCATGTGCAGCTAGAGGAGTCAGACGACGAAGAAGAAGACGCGTTCTGGGGGCAGGGTCTGCTGCAACCCGCTCCGCAGCTGCGCGCGGAACATCTTCGCGACTGCATCGTCGTGCCGGAACGCACCGACCTTCTCGCACGCCTCCCCAAAGGCGGCGTTGTCGCCGAGGTCGGCACACTGCACGGCGACTTCGCGCGAGAAATCCTTCGCATCGTCGAGCCCCAGGAATTGCACGTGATCGACCTCGAGATCCGTCCGGAGGTGCGCGAAATGGCGGAGGAGCCCGCTTTCCGGAAACGCGTGCGTGTCCATGAGGGCGACTCCGTACAGGTGCTGGAATCCTTTCCGGACGAGTATTTCGACTGGATCTATATTGATGCGCAGCACGCCTACGAGGGCGTGAAGCGCGACATCGGCGCGGCCCGCCGCAAAGTGAAAGCCGGCGGGCTGCTCGTGTTCAACGACTACGCGATCTGGTCGTATGTGGAAATGGAGCCTTACGGCGTCGTCGCGGCCGTGAACGAACTGTGTCTCGAGGACGGATGGAAAGTGGTGTACCTCGCTCTGCCGTCGCACATGTACTGCGACGTCGCGGTGCGGAGGATTGACGGTCCAAGGCGCGGCGCACATGCCAGCCTCTGACCCGACAGCCGGGTCACGTCTTGTCAGAGGCATTCGCAAGTGGGACTATGTCGCGCTCGTTCTCAACTCCATCGTCGGGGCCGGTATCTTTGGCCTTCCATCACGGGCGTATGCGCTGGCCGGCGTCGAAAGCCTGCTCGCATACGTGGTGTGTGCCGTTCCCGTCCTGCTGATCGTCCTCTGTTTTGCGGAGGTGAGCAGTCGCTTCAAGGACACAGGCGGCCCGTACCTCTACGCGCGCGCGACCTTCGGTCGAGTGGTCGGGTTCGAGGTCGGCTGGCTCACCTGGCTTGCGCGGATCTCGGCGTTTGCGGCGCTCTGTAATCTGTTCGCCGACTACTTCAGCTATTTTCTACCGGGTGCCGGGGCAGGCGCCGGCCGGGCGCTCGTGATGACCGTCGTCGTGCTGTGCCTTACGGGGGCAAATCTCGTTGGCATACGCATCGCCTCGATCGTCGGTAACATCTTCACTGTTGGCAAGCTGGTGCCGCTCGTACTTCTGGTGGTCGTCGGCTTCTTTTTCTTGACCCCTGAGAACTACGTCTCTGTCGCCTCTCCGAGTTACTCGGCCTTTTCAGCATCGGTCCTGATCCTGGTGTTTGCCTTCACGGGGTTCGAGATTGCCGTCATACCGGCAGGCGAAGGTCTTGATCCGCGACAGCATCTCCCGTTTGCGCTGCTGACCGGGACGATGATCGCGGTCGTGCTGTATGTGTTGATTCAGGCCGTCTGCATCGGTACGCTGCCGAACCTTGCGAGCTCCGAGCGACCGTTGGCGGATGTGGGCCGTCGCCTGTTCGGAGGGCCAGGCGCTGCGCTCATTTCGCTTGGCGCGCTCGTCTCCGTGACGGGGACGCTGAACGCCATCATGCTGGCGGCGCCGCGGCTGCTGTTTGCCATGGGTGAGCAGGGGCAGCTGCCCCTGGCCGTCTCGGCTACACACACCCGCTTTCACACGCCTCACGTCGCCATTCTGTTGTCGGCCGCCGGCATGCTCGTCCTGACGTTGTCGGGGACGTTCGCATCCGCGGCCACGTTGAGTACGATCATCCGGCTGGTGGTCTATGGAGTGACGTGCGCCGCGCTGCCGGTTCTGCGGCGCAAGGCTGGCCACGAGCGCGCGGCGTTCACCGTGCCCGCCGGCGGGGTCGTCTCGGTGGCCGCCCTGATTCTGATCGCGTGGCTCTTCTCCAGCAGCTCACGGCCCGAGATCCTCCAGACGGGAATTGCCGGTGCCGTGGGTCTGCTCCTGTGCGCGGTGATGGCGGCCCGGCAACGTCAGGCACGTCGCGCGTCGGTTCTGGCTTCTGGTGGGTCGGTGTAGAAAGAGGGAGGTAGTCCGTGTACATCATCTGGTTTCTTCTCATTGGTCTGATTGCAGGGTGGCTGGCTGGAAAGATCACGAAGGGATCCGGTTTCGGCGTGGCGAGTGACATCGGGCTCGGCGTGGTCGGCGCCTTCGTCGGCGGATTCCTCTTTCGCCTTGTGGGGCTCTCGGCTGGCGGAACGATTGGTACCCTCATCATGGCCACCGTCGGGGCGGTCGTGCTGGTCTACATCGTGAGAGCGCTGAAGTGATCGGGCGCGGCATTGCGGCAGCACAGAGGATGCACCGCGCTAGAAGGCGTTCATGAAGGGTGCGACCATGAGCCGAAAGGGCAGTTCGCGCGCCGTGTGGCGCGCATTACCCGCGGACATCTGGGCATTGGGTTTCGGATCGCTGTTCATGGACGCCTCCTCGGAGCTCGTCCACAGCCTGCTGCCGGTGTTCGTGGTCAGCACCCTGGGCGCCTCCATGATGACGGTCGGCCTCATCGAGGGTGTGGCGGAGGCCACGGCCGCTGTCGCGAAGGTCTTTTCGGGCGCACTCAGCGACTACGTCGGCAAACGCAAGCCGCTGATGATTTTCGGCTACGCGCTCGCGGCGTTCACCAAACCGATCTTTCCGCTGGCGTCTTCGGTGGGTTGGGTGTTTACGGCGCGGTTTGTCGACCGCATCGGCAAGGGCGTGCGCGGTGCGCCACGAGACGCCCTGGTGGCCGACATC
>JBGOTP010000214.1:0-8982 GCA_041476545.1 Vicinamibacteria bacterium
GCGCTTCGTGGCCTCATCGACGCCATCGTCCTGAGGCCGGACCAGGGCGAACTCCAAATCGAGCTGAAAGGGAATCTGGCGGCGATGCTGGGTGCCGCCCAAAATGCGAAGAGGTCGCCAGAAACGGGCGACCTCTCGCTGCAAGTTGTGATGGTTGCGGGGGCAGGATTTGAACCTGCGACCTTTGGGTTATGAGCCCAACGAGCTACCGGACTGCTCCACCCCGCGTCACCTGAGGAATCCTAATGCTAGCATAGAATCGATATCGCGCGTGCCGCCGACTGTCCCACTTCCCACCTACGCCGACGTCGAACGCGCGGCTCAACAGATTGCCGGCGTCGCCCTGCAAACACCCGTCGCCACGTCACGAACCATCAACGCACGAGTTGGCGCCGACGTCTTCTTCAAGTGCGAAAATCTACAGCGCGCGGGCGCCTTCAAATTCCGTGGCGCCTACAACGCGCTCTCACGCCTGTCGCCTGACGAGCGTCGTCGTGGCGTCGTCGCTTTCTCGTCCGGCAATCACGCCCAGGCCGTGGCGCTCGCCGGACGCCTGCTCGACATTCCGCGGGTCATTGTGATGCCGGCCGATGCACCCGCCGTGAAACGCGCGGCCACCGTTGAGTACGGCGCCGAAGTGGTGCTCTACGACCGCCGGCAGGACGACCGCGAAGACATCAGCCGCAAGCTTGCCGCGGATCGCGGCCTGACGCTGATTCCTCCGTACGATCATCCGGACATCATCGCCGGCTACGGTACCGCGGCTCGTGAACTGCTGCGGGAGATTGGCCCGGTCGATGTCCTGCTCGTTCCGTGTGGTGGCGGCGGACTGTTGTCCGGCTCGGCGTTGTCTGCACGGGCGCTGGCGCCGCAGTGCCGCGTCATCGGCGTCGAACCTACCGCGGGAGACGATGCGACGAGATCGTTTCGGACGAGGACCCTGCAGACCGTGAAGAATCCAGACACGGTCGCGGACGGCGCTCGCACGCCTTCCCTTGGGACACTGACCTTCCCTCTCGTCCTGGAACACGTGTCGGATATGACAACCGTCGACGACCGTGCGCTGCTCCGGGCGATGTTCTATCTGTGGGAACGCATGAAGCTCATCGTCGAACCAACCGGCGCGCTCGGGGCGGCGGCCCTGCTCGAAACAACTATTGCCGCAGGCGCGACACGCGTCGGCGTGATTCTTAGCGGCGGAAATGTGGATCTGTCGCAGGTCGAAGCCTGGAGACAGATGGCGTACCGACATCACGAAGACGCGAAGGCCACGAAGACCAGGTAGGGTCTTGTATCTAACGCTCTTCGTGTGCTTCGTGACTTCGTGGCAGAGGAGTTGCCGGTGAAACACCTCGTGGTGAAGGACTCGTAATCGCAGCGGCTCGCGCAGGTGCCGGCCGCCTGGCCGGAAGTCGCGCCCACACCACACGGAACGCCAGCAGCACGAAGACCACGACACCGTAAGCCCGCGGACGGCTGACATCGGCCTTCACCAGCCACCAGTAGTGCACCACGCCGAGCACACCGCAGACATAGGTCAACCGATGCAGCGCATTCCAGCGCTTGCCGCCGAGCCGGCGAATCATGCCGACCGTTGACGTCGCGGCCAGTGGAACCAACAGCATCAGCGTCGTGAACCCCACGGTGATGAACGGACGCTTGTAGACATCCGCGCCAATGGCCGTCGCGAGCCGGCTCGCCGTGTCCCACGACACCACGCCTTGCGGAAAATCGATGAGGCTCAGCAGCCGATCCGCGATGCCGTAGATCAGAAAGTGCAGCGAGGCGTAGAAGAACGCAAAGAGGCCCGTCATGCGTCGAAAGCGGATGAAGGCGTTCCACTTGGTCAGACGCCGCAGCGGCGTGAGCGCCAGCGTGATGCAGAGGAACCGCAGCGCCCAGACGCCGGTATGGTTGGTGATGTCCGACAGCGGATTCGGACTGAGACTCGATGGCGGCGCCCAGTAGCCAAACATGCCGCCGAGCGCCCACAGGAGCCACGCGGCCGGAACCAGAGCCGCGAGAAATGCGGCCGGCTTGAGGATCCAGCGGATGATCTGGTTGGTGGTCAAAGCTTTGGGAAGCTATCAGCTATCGGCTATCAGCTCTCAGGGCGTTCGCCTGCAGCGCTCACCTTTCAGTATCACCGATAGCTGAGAGCTGACGGCTGAGAGCTTCGTGAGATCACCTCTTAGTAGTTCCTCTTGAGATCCATCTCCGTGTAGAGCTTCGCCACCTGATCCCCGTAGCCGTTAAAGAGGACGGTGCGGCGCTGCACGAACGGCGGATCACCAATCCGCTCTTCGGTCGCCTGGTTCCACCGCACGGGACTGACGGCGGGATTGACGTTCGAGTAGAAGCCGTACCATTTCGGCTCCGCCTCCATCCAGCTGCTCACGGGCTGCTTCTCGACAAAGCTGACGCGGACGATGGATTTGATGCTCTTGAAGCCGTATTTCCACGGCACGACCAGGCGGATGGGCGCGCCGTTCTGCTTCGGCAGGACCTCGTCGTATAGCCCAACGGCCAGGATGGTGAGGGGGTGCATCGCCTCATCCATGCGCAGCCCTTCGACGTACGGCCAGTTCAACACGTCCGACTTGACGCCCGGCATGGTGGCACGATCGTTCAACGTCGTGAACTTGATGAACCTGGCCTTCGACGTCGGTTCGCAGCGCTTGATGAAATCGGCGAGGGGGAAACCGACCCACGGAATGACCATCGACCACGCTTCGACGCAGCGGTGGCGATAGATGCGTTCCTCGAGGGTCTGCCCCTTCAGAATGGTCTCGAGCGGCATGTTTCCCTGCTTGCCGCATTCGCCATCGACGGCGATCGTCCAGGGCTCGGTCTTGAGCTTGCCGGCGAACTTGGCGGGCAGGTCCTTGTCGATGCCAAATTCGTAGTAGTTGTTGAACGTGGTGAGATCTTTCCAGGAGTTCGGCCGCTCGGTGGTGCTCAGCACGCTCTTCCTGATGCCGGCAATCCCGGCAATTTTCGTCCCGTGCGCCGCCTCCTGCGCCTCGATCCCCACGCTCGATCCACCCACAATACCGAGGCCGGCCGCAGCGGTCACCGCCACGCTCATGAACTCGCGGCGGTTCAGGTACACCTTCTTGTCGGTGATCTCGGAGCTGCGAATGTCGGCGGGCCGTTTGATCAGCATAGGTGTGACAGCTGAAAGCTGAAAGCTGCTAGCTGAGCGCAATAGCTGTCGGCTCTCGGCTTTCAGCTTTCAGTAAAACTTCTTGAGATCCATCCCGCTGTACATGCTCGCCACCTGATCCCCATAGCCATTGAACATGAGCGTCCGCCGCATCACGAATTCTCCGATGCGGCGCTCGGCGGTCTGGCTCCAGCGTGGGTGATCCCGCTGCGGATTGACGTTCGAGAAGAAGCCGTACTCGTTCGGGGCGGACTTGTTCCACGCCGTCGCCGGCTGCTTCTCCGTGAAGCGAATCTTCACGATCGACTTGATGCTCTTGAAGCCGTACTTCCACGGCACGATCAGGCGGATCGGTGCGCCGTTCTGATTTGGCAGGACCTCACCATACAACCCCACCGCGAGGATCGTGAGCGGATGCATCGCCTCGTCCATGCGCAGGCCTTCGGTGTACGGCCACTCGAGCACCGGCACGCGAACGCCTGGCATCTGCCCGGAATCCGCAAGAGTCGTAAATTCAACGAATTTCGCCTTCGATGTCGGCTCGCACCGATTGATGAAGTTCGACAGCGAGAACCCGACCCAGGGCATGACCATCGACCATCGTTCCACGCACCGGTGCCGGTAAATTCGCTCTTCGAGCACCTGCCCCTTCAACACGTCATCGAGATTGTAGGTGGCCTTCTTGTTGCACTCGCCGTCGACAACGACCTTCCAGGGAGCAGGCTTGAGGCTCTTCGCCAACATGGACGGCGAATCCTTGTCGGTGCCAAACTCGTAATAGTTGTTGTACGTGGTGATGTCTTCCCACGAATTGACCTTGTCGTTGGTCACGCTCAACGGGCTCTTCTTGATGCCGTCGAGCTTCCGCCCGTGCGGCGCCGGTTGCGCGGCATCGAGCCACTGATTCGTCCCGGCCAGCACGCCGAAACCCGCGGCTGCCGCCGCCGCCGTGCCCATGAATGCGCGGCGGTTCAGATACACCTTCTTGTCGGTGATCTCAGAACTGCGGATATCGTTCGCCCGTTTAATCAGCATAGTCTCACACGCTAAGACGCCGGACGGCCAGCGCCGGTTACCGGATGACCTCCGACTCCATCCATTATAGGCCCCTGCCCACGATTCCTCACGCTCGCTGAAGGGCCAGGCCTCGGACGCGTGTGCTAGTCTGCCGCCATGGTCGAGCCGAACCACGACTCATCCCTCGTCGCCGCCAACGCCCGTTTGCTCGCCCTCGCCGTTCACGAGTTTCGGACGCCGGCGTCGGTCATTGGCGGGTACCTTCGCATGCTCCGGCTCGATGACGATCCGCCGCCCGGCCCCCGGCAGCAGGCGATGATCGATCAGGCGGAACGATCGTGCGCCCGAGTGGTCGCGTTGATCGCGGAACTCAGTGAAATCGCCGGTCTCGACCTGGGCACGGCAACGAGGACGACGATGTCTTTCGATCTGTTCGACGCGCTGTCGGACATCGCCGCGAGCGTTGGAGATCGCGACGTTCGGCTGCAGCTGCGAGGGGCGTCGGCGGGCGCTCCCATGCAAGGCGACCTGCCTCGGCTTCGTACCGCGTTTACGGCCCTCTTTCGCGCCGTGATGCGCGAACAGTCCGGTGCGTGTACGGTGATTGCCGAACGACGCCTCGACACGTTCACGACCGGTAGTACGGGCAGAACGGCCACAGTGGCCACGATTGTTATTGCGGAAGAAGCGAATCTGCCTCAGGCGATGGCTGTCACAGGCACTGCATGGTCAACGGGGCCGGCATTCGACGAGTACCGCGGTGGCCTCGGACTCCTGCTGCCCATTGCTCGCCGTGTCATCGATCGCCACGGCGGGCGCATCTGGTCTCCGGCGCCGCCGGGACCCACGACCGCCGTCATCGTGTCTCTGCCCCTGCTCTCTTCCTGACGCGAGTCCGCCAGTTCTTGGAAGGGCGTTGGTGATGAACATATCCGGAAGAATCTTCCCTACTTCAATCCACGACAACGGACGACTCTCCACCCGGACACGGCCGGCGGCGATCGCCTCGCAAATGGCATCCGGATCGGGTGCCGCATCGACCAGTGAATAGGTCGTTCCGAGCTGTCGGAGTCGATGCACGTCGCCATTCCCCACGACGGGTTTGCCGTTCCTGGCGGCCCAGCGTTCAGCGCGGCGATTGAAGACGTTCACCGATGCCGTGAACATCGCGTTGTACTCCACGGCGTCGAATAGATGCCCGTGCTCGTCGAGCCGCCCCGAGAGACTGGTCCTCGACGGATAGAAGGGATGGGGTGCAACCACCAGACCAGGCAGACCGGCATTCCGGCTCTTCAGCCGCGCGAGATCGTCGAACGTCGCCACGTCCTCGGCTTGCTGGCCGAAATTGAGCAGCAGCACGTGACGACCTTCGATCGTGCGCTCGATGCCGCGAATCAGCACAATCCCACGGTCGGCGGCATACGGCACGAGCCGCTGGATGTCGAGCAGACGATCGTGCAGGGTGATGGCCAGTGCCTGGTACCCAAGCGCTGCCGCCCGATCGATCAGATCAGTCGTCGTGTACGGGATGCGATCGACCGGGTCGTCGGCGGTGTGCGTGTGCAGTTCGACCTTCAACATCTCAGGCACTGTGCTTCAGGATCCTTGCCGTGAGCGGCAGCTGCCCTGTCCCGCGTCGTCACCAGCACTCAGACACCGAAACCGTTCCATTTGGAAACACTTGCAGTCATTCCAATCTCAACTCCAGACCGAGGCGACGGCCGTGCCGCGCCGTAAAGTCCGCCGAATGGCGACCTTCCTTCTGCCATCCCTTCTGCCATCGGTTCCTACCGCACATCACGCCATGAACGTCCACCGGCAATCTGGCGTTCGAAACAGGCGCGTGCCCCGGCGTATGCGGCGTTCAACGCTCCGGCGGAGACGGGGCTGAGCAGGTCGACATCGGTCGGGCAGGGCGGGCGCGCCGAACTGAGTGTCTCGACACTGGGGCCATCCGCGAAATAGAGTGCCGCGCCTTCTCGAACCCATGCGGGGCGCCGGCCGAGGATTCCGTCGACCAGCACGTGAGCCACTTGCCGACGAATGGTTCGCTCGAGCACGCCGCGATCGCGGAGAGGAGCGAGCGGCGGCAGATGGATCTCATCGTTGACAACCGCACCGGGCGTGAACCACGCGCGACCTGTCGCGCGCGCATAGTCGTCGGTGGTGGGATGAACCCGGAGGGCCAGCCGCGACGGCACCGGCAGCCCCAACGCCTTCGCAAGAGCGTCGCGCTCGCGCGCAGCCAGCGCGATCATCGCCGTGCGCTCGCCTTCGTCGCCCTCCGGCAGCGAGAGAATCACGCCAGCCGCGGCGACCGGGGGCGGAGGTGTGGCCGCTCGGGCTGAAGGCCGTGGGCCGGCAGACGGCGCAGTGGCCGGGGCCGCTGTAGGGATGGGAGCCATGGCACGCGGCGTACGCCCGCCAATTGTCAGGCCCGGGAAGTAGCGCGCCAGGATAGCTGGCGCGCTCTCGCCTTTCACCGCGAGCTTGGCCGATCCGATGACGCACATGCCGACGCCGTGCCCGGATCCATGTCCGTCCATCCGGTAGACGTCGCGCGTGCGCTTCAAATCGAAGGCCGCGCTTCGAACGTACTGCCAGCCAAGCGTCCGCCCCACGGCTGCCCGCAAATCCTGGCCCGAAATCGCCGAGGGCGTCAGGCCCTCCAGCGTGAGGCTCGCCACGCGGCCCGATATGTCGTGTGAGGCGATGGTCATCCCGCGGAGCGTCCCGCGAAACCCCGCCGCCGCAAACGACCGCTGCAAGTCGGCCAGCGCGATCTCCGCGGTCCAGGCGGGCTCGCCCTCGCATCCATCGTCTGGCCGCGATGGCAGATAGGGCGGATCTTCCGCGCCCGGCCAGACAGCCGACGGAATCTCGGTCCGGCCACCGCACGACGCGCTGTAATAGATCGTCGCCGGCGCCCCGCGATAGAGCAGGATTCGCCCGGCGGTCGCCTGCGCCGCGCCCTGCGAGGACGCATTCGCGGTCCGCATGACTTGACAGTGCGTCTGATCGCAAAGGTCGAATCCCTCGGCGCGGTGCCGGCCGAGGTTCGCCTCCGTGTAGGTCCTGACCGCAATGGCCAGCGCCTCCATCGCCGCCGGTGCGCTGCCCGGCAGCGCTTCCCCCGCCAGCACCCGCGACACGTACTCCTCGAGCGGGATCGATGTAATTTCGTATGTGGTGCCCCGCTGTACGCCAATACGAACCGTGGATGTCGCCCCACCTGCCCTACCCGCCTCGCCTGCCCCACCTGCCTGGCCTGCCCCACCCGGCCTACCTGCCCTACCCGCCTCACCCGGCCCACCTGCCCGGCCAGCCCCGCCTGCCATAAGCACTATCGTCAAAGCGAGTGCAGCGGCTCTCATGCGGCAAGCCCCAGAACGGCTTCCACGCTGTTCCAGATTCGAGGCAGGCTCGCCGTCAACTGGTGATCGTCGTCGAGCAGCGACAACGTAACGTTCGGACGTGCGCGCGCGAAGGCCTCCACGCTCCGATGGTCGACCGATGTATCTCGCAGTCCCTGAAAGATCAACGTCGGCTGGGGCACCCGTGCGTTGAAGGCGTCGTACTGGAGGGTGTCCTCGTGGAACGCGTAGTTCAGGAGGCGTTCCTCGTTGTATGCGTAGTGAAAGAACGGCAGCGCGCCCAGACGCCGCCACTCCTCAATCCGCCCGGGCGGGAGCAGATGATGCCCCGGCTCGGCAAACATCACCGCGGGCGCGAGCAGGACGAGCTGGTCGACGGACCGTCCCAGCCGCGCGGCAGCGAGAACCGCCAGCGCACCACCCAGGCTGGATCCGATGAGAATCACAGGCCCGCGTGTCACCGCATCCACCTCGCGGGTCAGCTGCGCCAGCATCCGCGTCATCGTCAGCGTGGCAAAATCCGGCTCGTTGAAATCGGGTGCACGCAACTCGACGCCGTGCCCCGCCAGCCGTTCGGCCAGGTAGACGGCCTTTGTGGATTTCGACGACGAGGTGAAGCCGTGCAGATAGAACACTTCCATCAGACGAGGTTCTTCACAGGCGTTACCGGCGTTAGAGCAACGTCTGGCATCCGCGACGGCAGCGACACGCGATCAGCCCTTCCCCGTCGGTGTTGTAGTTGTACGTCAGTTCCTCGCCCTTCCGGATCGGGCGCGCGGCGCGAATCCAGATGACCCCCTTCTTGATGTCGATGTAACAGTTGGGTCGGCAGGCGTGATTGATGAATCGCGCCTCGTTGCCGCCGACACCCGCGTCGATCACGGTCCGATTGGTGAGCTTGAAGCACCAGATATGCCCGCGACGGATATATCTGAGCTCGCGCTTGAGACTTTCCCTGTTGGAAATTTTTTCGCCGGCGTAGTGGATGACGCGGGTGTTTTTCGAAATGGCCCGAGTCGAGTACACGCCCCAACCGTGAATACGTGATTTCCGTCGCTTGATCATCGTCTCTATGAGTGTCTATTACTTCCCACTGAAGCGAATGCGCAGACCTCCGTTGACGAGACGAGGTGCGCCGATGGTGGTCGGCGCCGTCTGCACGATGTACTGCTTGTCCGTCAGATTCTGAACGCCGAAGAAGACATCGACATTGCGAATCACGGTCCGCGACGCCATGAAGTCCAGGCTCGTGTATCCGGGCAGTCCCGGTGTGGATTCACCAGGCACAGTGGCCGTATTTGTCACGTCGTCGAACTGCCGCCCAATGAACTGTGCGGCGAGCGTGGCATTGAACAGCTTCGGATGCGAGAACGTCACCTGTGCCGAGCCGCGATGCTTGGGCACCTGGACAAGGTACTTGCCGAC
>JBGOTP010000215.1:0-8920 GCA_041476545.1 Vicinamibacteria bacterium
ATGGACGCCATGGAAAACGGCAAAGGACGCCGTTTCCCACCGCGCCCACACCCGTCGGTTTTCTCTGAAAAAGAGGAACGAAGACCGACTCAAACAGCGAAGTCAACCTGTCCACCGAATCGGATCAGGGTCAACCGTACCCACTACCATCGTCGAATCATTCGACAGTTCCACAATTACCTAGGCTCTGCGGCTGCTCACTTCGATCACCTGAAACGAACAGAGCCATTCTTCAGGGACTTCGATGCTGGCGCACACGCCGAGTTCAACCGACAGATAGATGACGTCGCGACACGGCTCGAGCCGCTCATTGAACTTCGGGACTTCAGTATCCACACCGGTACACACACGGTCGTTCTCACGCTACGCGGGCTGAGGTCTGGTGAGATGCGAGGCGAAGTCGGGTTTTCTACCAAGTTCTTTCTAGAGGACTTGGCATCCCGGAGACGAGGGAGAAAAACGGGTCTCAAAGCTAGGTTGGAGTACTGGAAGAAGACGGCCGAGCACGAAACGATTGAAATTATGCCGCTCGTTGTGGAATCTCACGAGCAGATCCGATTGCATCGGACCTGGCTAAGAGGGGAGCTTCTCAAACTTCACAATCGCCTGTCGAATGACCTCGGCCGATGGGCGCGGCCCAGGGAACGGGCAGCTGTCGAAGACTTCGTTGCCCGACAGTGGGCAGAGATCGAAGAGGAGCGGCGGAAGAAACGCTCGACTTGAGGCGGTTTCGCGCCCGCAGCTTGTGGCCTCCTAACAACTCAGTTTGCCGGATCGCGAACGTGCTTCCCGCTGAAGTCATTCCGCGGTTCGGCCCACCACGACAGGGTGAGCCCTTCGTTCAAGTCGCGAAGTATTGATCGATGGATGGCCGAGCAGGGCATTTCGCTGCAACAGGCTCAAAACGGGATCAGTCCGCCGCACGGCCGATGATGGCCGGCGGCGTTGATTCCGAGAGCCGCGGTATTTCGTAAGAATTTGGTGCCGGGGGTGGGAATCGAACCCACACGCTGCTTGCGCAACCCAGGATTTTAAGTCCTGTGCGTCTGCCAGTTCCGCCACCCCGGCGTGTGGTGCCAAATGCTACAGGCGTGGGGACTCGTTCGCAAATCTCTTGCACAAGATTTCACAGAGCATCAGCCGATACGCTGGAAATAAGGGGGACGGCGATGAGTGAACGAGAGATCGTCCGTGTCTGCATCGACGATGACGGGAAGCTTGATGTCACGGTCGCGGCGTTCTGTACCGAAGACAAAGCCAACCGGCTGGCAAACGAGGTGGTGAAGGCCGTCATGCGACTCCTCGGTGAGAGTATCCTGCGGGGCTCGAGAGATCGGAATTCTGCGAGTCCGACCCTCCATTGAACGCGCTGGGCCCCGCTGCGCGCGGCCGCTAGACGTGATTCCATCAGTCTGGCTCTCGATCCCCCAAAGTCTTCTTCAGAGGTGACTTTCCGAAGTTCCCGCTCATTTACCGCTGTGTTTCCATCGGTCGCCGCGGGCAGCCGGCTTGCCTCTGAATCGGGACAGGGGTCATTCCGTGCTCAAACGCTGGCTGGCGGCCGGCATCTTGTTCCACCTCGCACTCATCCCGTTTGTCGGGCAGGGCAGCGATCTGCGTGGCACGTCCGCGACGCCCAGCGCCCCGGCCCGCAGAGAGCCGATGCCCGTGCCTGCCTCGCTGCCAAACAAGTTCCGTGTCTCCCCTGTCCAGGGCCCGCTCCAGGCAGCTGTCGAGGTCGCACCGTTCTCAGCTGAACGGGGCTGACCTTCGCCGCGCTTCACCTTCCCTTCACGACCCCTCTACAATCGGCCTATGCCGATCATCCCGATCATTCACGACGCGCACTGCCATTTCTTCTCGTCGCGTTTCTTCGAGACACTCGCGATGGGCGCGCCTGTAGATGACGCCGCCGCGACAGTCACGGAACGGCTCGGATGGGATCCGCCGGGGACGCCCGAAGCACTCGCCGACCGCTGGGTGGCGGAACTGAATCGGCACAACGTCGCACGCACCGCGCTCATCGCCAGTGTGCCAGGGGACGAAGGGTCGGTGGCCGCGGCAGTGGCGCGGCATCCGAATCGATTCGTCGGTTTCTTCATGCTGGATCCGACGCGTTACGACGCGATGGCGCGCGTCGATCAGGCCATCACCACCCTGGGCCTGCGAGGCGTCTGCCTGTTCCCGGCGATGCACCACTATCGTGTGGACGACGACCGCGTGCTGAGGGTCTTCGAGCGAGCGGCCGCTCAGCCGGGAACCGCGGTGTTCGTGCACTGCGGCGTCCTGTCGGTTGGGGTGCGCAGGAAGCTCGGCCTTCCGAGCCGGTTCGACATTCGAATGGGCGATCCGCTCGCGGTGCAGGTTGCCGCATCAGCGTTTCCGCACGTGCCGGTCATCATTCCGCACTTCGGCGCGGGATTTTTCCGCGAAGCGCTGATGGCGGCGGACCTGTCGCCGAACATCTATCTCGATACGTCCAGCTCGAACAGCTGGATCAAGTACCAGCCGGGCCTCACACTCGCTCACGTGTTCCGGACCGCGCTCGACAGTCTCGGTCCGGACCGCCTGCTCTTCGGCACGGACTCGTCGTTCTTTCCGCGGGGCTGGCAGCGCGTGGTGTTCGACGCCCAGAAGATTGCGCTCGAGGCCATCGGCGCGGACGAGTCGATACAGACGAAGATCTTCGGCGGCAACTTCGATCGAGTGTTCGGTCGCGACAGCGCGAGCTGATCAATCGTGAGCGAGCCGGGCCCCTCGGACCGGCTTCACCGATCCGTCACGGTTTGCTGCCGAGATATTTGATGGCCTTCAGCGCGTCGGCCTGCGTCGGCAGCTCGGCCTTGCCCGCCGGCATCTCGGCCCTCTGCAGCATGTAGGCTACGAGATCCGCCACCTGCTCCCGCGTCAAACTGCCCTTTGCATCATCTGGCATCCCGACGCGAATGCGTTCGGACAGGTCGTACACGGAGAGGTCGTTCCAGTTGGAACTGAACCCGGCGCCGACAAGCGGCGGCGCGTCGAGCCCCGTGAGCTCAGCCGCGTGACACTTGGCGCACTTGTCCTTATAGACAGGCTCCCCCCGCGTTGCCTGCGCCGCGGTGTACACGCCGTCCCACACCGTGCGCGCCGCGCTTTGCGACGCGACAACCGCCGAATGCATCAACGGGATCGTGGTGATACCGGCAAGAAGGTATGCAACAGCTCTACGGCTCATCGTTGCCTCCCTGAGGCCTCCTGGGGCCTCCCTCGGCCCACGCGCCAACCGTCCGGGCCCCCTACACACATGATCATACGCCCGAGCGGCGCCCGTCGTTTGCGTATGCGAGATCCCTCGCTGCGGCCACCGGACGGTAAGCCGGATAGCAACAAACCGCCGTCACTTCTGATCGCCGGGCTTAGCCGGGCGGACTGGCGTTTCGAGGTCGGGCAGATTGCCGTCGGGATACTCGGGACGTCGCTCCGCCGCCTTCTGCTCGACGATGAGCTCGACGGCGTTTCGTTTGTCTTCGTTCAACATGTCGTAGATGGTCCCAACCGTCCCTGCACCTGGACGCAGCGCAGTCCCGCTCTCGCCATCGCCAGTCCTCTTGCCGGTCAGACGCCAAATGACGGCGACAAAGAGCGCCAATACCAGGACCCACGCGATATCGACAGCCATGTCTTTCGAGACTTCGTGGCTAGTGGACGGTCGGCGATCCCTCGGGCGCCGTCTGGGGCGCCACGGGTTGAGCCATGACGCGCGTGATCATCGCTTCGAGGGCCGGCTGCGCAATATCAAAAGGACCCGCAATCGCCGCGCCCATGCCGATCTCGATGGCGATTACGACGCCGCCGTCCTCGAAGGGGTTGACGATCCAGCTCAAACCGCGCAACGCCACAACCCGCGATGAGTCGTCCTCAGGATGTTTGAGCCGGTGCATCGTGCCGAGCATCCCCTCGAGCACGAGCCGAACATCGGCGTCGGTCCATGCCTTCGGCTCACGCATCACACCTTCGATGTTTTCCGTCTTCGCAAAATCGGTCCCGCGCAGCCATACATCCACTTTGATCGTCATGCAAGCTCTCGCTCCAGCCCTTCGACGGTGGTCGCCGGAGGCCGGCACGCGAAGTTCGCGCACACGTAGGCGGCCGCCGCGCCGTTGACCGGCTGCATCGCGGCCAACTGCGGAAGCAGCGGAATGAGCGCGTGTTGCTGTTCGGCCGTCAAGCAAAGAGTGATCGCAAAGGGCCGGTACCGAGCGGCCACGGCCCGCTCCAGCACGGCCGCGCCCGCGACGTCTCCACCGGCAACAATCACGATCTGCTGCGGTCCGGCGATGTAGGTGGACAGCGCTGCCGCTACCATGGGCACCGCACGGCCCATCTGCTCGAGCCTCGCGCCGAACAGGTGCAGCGTGCGCTCGATCTTCCCGCTCCAGTCCTGGTTCTCGATCTGACTCTCAACAAGATGGGTGAGGACGAGCAGATTCATCAGCGAGACGGAACTCGCCGTTGGCTCCGCCCCGTCGTACTCCTCTTTCATGCGGACGAGCACGCTCGGATCGCGCCCGCTCGTGCTGAACCAGCCTGCGTCGGCCTCGTCCCAGAACAACTCGTCCTGTCGATGCTGAAGGACGATGGCCCACTGCAGCCATTCGGGATTCGGGTCGGCCTGAAACAGTTCCAGCAGGCCGAAGATCAGAAACGCGTAATCCTCTGCGTAGCCCTCGATCGCCGCTTCTCCGTCGCGGTACCGGCGCAGGAGCGTGGACGTATCGGTCCGCCACATGTGACTCCGGACAAACTCCGCCGCCGTCGCTGCGGCCTCGAGGTATTCGGCGGCCGTGGCCAGCCCGCCGGAACCGCGTATCCGCGAGAGGCGCGCGGTGCGCGCGAACGCCGCGATCATCAGTCCGTTCCAGGCGGTCAGCACTTTGTCGTCGAGGTGCGGTTTGGGCCGTGTCAGGCGACGGCCGTACATCTCGGTTTGCGCTCGTGTCAGCGTCTCGGCGATCGTCGCCGCCGGCCTTCCGAACTCCTGCGCCAGCTCCTCAATCGACCGGGCCACGTACAACAGATTCTTGCCGACAAACTCCTGCTGCGGATCGATCGGCGCATTGCCATTCTTCTCAATCCCGAAGCGGCGACCCACGATCTTCGCGTCCTCGCCGAGAAGGGCCTCCACCTCGGCCGCCGTCCACAGATAGAACGCGCCCTCCGATTTGTGTGCCCCAGGTGCACCCGCGTGCTCCGGCGGCACGCTGTCGGCATCCTCGGCCGAATAGAAGCCGCCGTCCGTCATCTCGCGCATGACGTAGGACAGCGTGTCCTCGGCGACCTCCAGATAGAACACGTCGCCCGACGCCTGTGCGGCTTCCAGGTACGCGAGCGTGAGCTGGGCCTGGTCGTACAGCATCTTCTCGAAGTGCGGCACGCGCCAGGCCGCGTCAACCGCATAGCGATGGAAGCCGCCCCCGACGTGATCGCGCACACCGCCGAGGGCCATCGCCCGCAGCGTGGCCAGCGCCATGTCGCGCGCGTTCATGTCGCCGGTGCGCGCGTGTTCGCGCAGCAGAAACAGCAACTCGCTCGGCCGCGGAAACTTGGGCGCATCGCCAAACCCACCATGGCGCGTATCGAACGCCTGGCGGAATTGCGAGACGGTCCGCAGCAGCGCGCTCGCTTCGGGCACCGTCGCAACGGCGTGCGGGCGATCGCCGCTCTGCAGTTGCGACGTCACCTTGTCTGCCGACAGCAGGATCTTGTCCCGCTCGACGCCCCAGACGCGGGCGATCTCGCGCAGAATGTCGGAGAACCCGGGCCTCCCCCATCGTTCGTCCGGCGGAAAGTACGTGCCGCCGTAAAACGGCTTCAACTCCGGCGTGAGCCAGACACTCATCGGCCAGCCGCCCGAACCGGTGGATCCCTGCACGAACGTCATGTACACACGATCAACATCCGGCCGCTCCTCGCGGTCCACTTTGATGGCGACGAAGCTCTGGTTCAGGATGGAGGCGATCGCGGTGTCCTCGAACGATTCGTGCTCCATCACGTGGCACCAGTGGCACGTGGAATAGCCGATCGACAGGAAGATGGGTTTCTCCTCCGTGCGCGCCTTCTCGAACGCCTCGACGCCCCACGGAAACCAGTCGACCGGATTGCGTGCATGCTGAAGGAGATACGGGCTGCGCTCGTGCGCGAGACGATTCATCAACGCAATTATGACGTAGAATCGCCGGATGAGTGTCGTCGGCAAGCGCGTGGCGATTCTGGTTGAAGACGGATACGACGATGGTGAGTTGACCGGACCACTCGAGACCCTGAGAAGTGTGGGAGCCACCGTGATACTCGTCGGCCCTGTTGCAGGTGCCGCGTACCGCGGCAAACGTGGCCAGTCTGTGGTGACTTCGGATGTGGCGGCTGGTGCGGCGAAGGTGCAGGACTTCGACGCCGTGGTGATTCCTGGCGGCCACGCTCCAGACAAAATGCGCATGCGGCACGCCATGGTCGACCTCGCGCGCGACGCGATGGAGGCCGGCAAGCCCGTGGCCGCCATCTGTCACGGGCCACAGGTTCTCATCTCGGCCGGCTCTCTCCGCGGCCGCACACTCACGTGTTGGCCGTCGATTGCGATCGACGTGAAGAACGCCGGCGGACTCTACGTGGACAAGCCGGTGGTCGAAGACGGCAACCTCATCACCTCCCGCAAGCCGGACGACGTGCCGGTGTTCTGTGAGGCGATCATCCGCGCCCTGTCGTCCTGACGCACAACCTTTACCGCAGAGGTCGCTGAGATCGCGGAGACGCGTTGGTCCAAAAACAATCTCTGCGTGCTGTGCGGCCTCTGCGGTGTACGTCGAGTGCTGTCGTGCTCAGACCCGGGGCGACGGCGCGGCGGGCACTTCATCCGGGCGGCCGCGGCGGATTCTCGCATAGGCGGCGGTGAACTGCACGCCGTACAGCAGAATCACCGCCTGCACATACACCCACACCAGAAACACGACCACGGCGGAGATCGACCCGTTCACCTGCGTGAAGCGCGTCATGTCGCGCATGTACCAGGAGAAGAGTTCGAGCGCTCCCTTCCATAACAGGCCGGTCACCAGCGCGCCAATCCAGACATCGCGAAAACGGACCGTCGCGTTGGGCACGAAGTAGTAGACGAACCCGACAATGACGATGAACAGCAGCGTCGTCGCCGACTGCGTCGTCCAGGCGCGAAGGACATTCAGGCCGGGGAAGTGCTGCAGTACGCCGGCGAACCATCGGGCGCCCACGACCTGCGACGCCGAGACCAGGAGGAGCGCCGCGAGGAGCATCAGCCCCGCCACGATCAGCATGACGAAGGCAAAGAGTTTGTGCTTCCAGAAGCTGCGGTTCTCCTCGACGCCCCAGGCGTAGTTCACGGCCGTGCTGACCGCGCTGAAGACACCCAGCGCTCCCCACAGGAGCGCCAGCATGCCGGCCACGCCGACGGTCACGGTGTGGGCGCGAAACGCATCAAGCTGCAGCGTGATGAAATCGAACCGTCTGGGGAAGTAACGCAGGACAAAATCCAGGACCCTCGCGCGATCCTCGTCGGCCGCTGTGGCGCGGCCGAGAATGGCCAGCGCCAGCATGGAGAGCGGGAACAGCGAGAGCAGCGCGTAATAGGCAATGGACGCCGCGTAGGTGAGGTTGTCGCTGCGGTAGAAGTTCTGCAGCCCGCGCCATGCCGAGAGACCCGTGAGCCGGGCGATTTCACGCGCATGCCCGCCGAATGCGCCGACTCGACTCACGCGCGCACGATGTCAGGCCGTTCGGCCAGACTCCATCTGGGCTTCAATCGCGCAGCTTCTCGACGCGCTGCTCCGCCCAGGTGCCGGCCTTCTCGCTCGCGCGCCGCACGCTGTCCGCCGCCGAGCTGGCGAGACTCCCGGCCTGATCCGACAGCTGTCCGCGCAGTTCCGACCCGCTCTTCGGGGCAAACAGCATGCCGAGCCCGGCACCCAGTACGGTGCCGGCCAGCAGCCCAATCACGAAGCTTCCACCGCCACCGGCCTCGTTCTCCAATCGATCGTGTCCGTTCGACATCAGGTCTCCTTCGAGTGTTCGAGTAACTGTCGTCCTTCGCTCGCGAGGCGCGCGGCGTTCGCGAACACGCCCCGTAACTGGAGCAGTTCATATGCCAGATCGTCCAGTCCGATCTCGATCCGTCTGCGGAGCACGCGTCCCGGCTGCGTCCAGAATACGTAGCCAGCGACACAACCGAGGCAGGCGCCGACGATGGCGGCCACCACAACCCGCGAGTTATCCGTCGTCACGCTGTGCACTCCACGCCGAAGAACGCCGGTCTGTCGAGGCCGCTGTGTCCGCCACGACAGCCGCCGGCACCCGCGCCGCCCTGCCTGCGTCCTGGATGTTGTGCTTCCTCATCTTGCTGTAGAGGGTCGGCCGATAGAGTCCCAGGATCTGGGCGGCTTCCTGTTTGTTCCCGTTGGTCCGCTGCAGCGTCTGCACGATGGCCATCTTCTCGATCTCGGCGAGCGTGCGGTGCGCCGGGACGACGAAGTCGGCGGCCATGGCTGTTTCCTCCCGAATCGCCTCCGGCAGATCCGACACACCGATCTCGCTGCCCTTCGCCACCAGCACGGCCCGCTCGATGGCATTCTCCAGTTCCCGGACGTTGCCCGGCCAGCGACTGCGAATGAGCACGTGATACACCGCCGGCGCCAGCGTCCTGATGTTCTTCTGATAGCGCTGGCGGAACTTCTCGAGAAAGTAGTCGCAGAGCAGCGGGATGTCTTCGGTCCGCTCACGCAGCGGCGGCACGCGCAACGTGATGGTGTTGATGCGGAAGTACAGATCCTCCCGCAGCCGGCCGTCGCGCAGCGCGGTCTCCACGTCGACATTGGTTGCGCAAATCAGGCGGAAGTCCACGTGCACGACGCGATCGCTG
>JBGOTP010000216.1:0-8917 GCA_041476545.1 Vicinamibacteria bacterium
AGGCCCGCATGACCATGCTCCGGGCGGAGTTCGAAGTGGAAGAGGAAATCATTCAGCAGAGCATCTCCGAATCGAAACTCCTCGACGCGGAACTATTGCAGGACCGCGGGCAGATGGTGCGCAGCCGGGAAGCGGACACGTCCGCCTACAAAAAGGTGGGCAGCGCGCCAACCGCGCGGAAACACTGAATGGCGACCACCAGGACCAAGACGCAGACGCGGCCTCGCAAACCGAATCTCCGGAAACCGGCGCCGGGGAAACCGAGAGCGTGGAAGTTGCGGCTGTACGTGGCGGGCCAGAGTCCCAAGTCGATCCGCGCCTTTGCCAACCTCAAGGTGCTCTGTGACGAGCATCTGAAGGGCCGCTATCAGATCGAAGTGATCGACCTGTTGGAGCATCCGGAGATGGCGCGCGGCGATCAGATTGTCGCCATTCCGACGCTGGCCATCAAGCTGCCGCAGATGGTCCGAAAGATCATTGGCGACCTGTCCAACACCGACCGGGTATTGGTGGGCCTGGCCCTGCAGGAGCTAGGCTGACCAGGCTCGAAAGGTCCGCATGAAGAAGCCACAGAAAAAGATCGCCCATGCTCGCCAGGCCAAGTACGTCCTGCGTTTGTACATCAGCCGATCCACGTTGAAATCGAAACTCGCGGTCGAGAATATCAAGCGGATGTGTGAGGAACACTTGAACGGTCAGTATCACCTGGAAGTTGTCGACATTCATCAGCACGCGAATCTGGCCAGAGACGAGCAGATTGTGGCGGTGCCCACGCTCATCAAACGGCTTCCGCTCCCGCTGCGAAGGCTCGTCGGCGACATGTCGGACCTGGACAAAGTACTCCTTGGACTGGACCTGAGAGTGCGGGTGGCATAGGTGGCGGCAAGCCAAACGATCTCGGCTCAGTTGACCCGGCTGCCCGTCGGCGCTCGCGCAAAGAGTGTGCCGGTCGATCAGCAGGACGCCTCTGCCGTCATGGCGACGAACGGTCATGGCGAGTGGGCCGCCCTCCTGACTCGAATCTCCAAGGGCAGAACCGTATTGGAATACGGAGAGAACGACACCATCTTCATGCAAGGGCAGCCTGCGGATTCCGTGTACTTTCTACTGCGCGGCAAGGTGAGGATCGGGGTGTCCACGCACGAAGGCAAGGAAGCGATTGTGGCCACGCTCGGCGCCGGTGAGTTCTTCGGTGAAGGATGCCTCGCCGGCCAGCCCTTACGCATGGCCACGGCGATTGCCGTGGGAGCGTGCACGCTGACGAAGGTGGAGAAGCCGATGATGGTCCGTATGCTCCACCAAGAGCCGGGACTCGCGGAGATGTTCGTCACGCATCTGCTTGCCCGCGTCATCCGATACGAAGCGGATCTCATCGATCAGATGTTCAACTCCAGCGAGAAGCGGCTGGCTCGCATGCTCCTGCTACTGTCACACTTTGGGAAAGAGAGCAAGACCGAAACGGTCGTTGCCGGGGTCAATCAGGAACACCTGGCGCAAATGGTCGGCACGACCCGATCGCGGATCAATCTGTTCATGAACAGGTTCAGGAAGCTCGGATTCATCGACTACAACAATGAAGCCGGGTTGACGGTCCATCGTGGCCTCCTCAGCGTCCTCCACGACTAGTGAGCGGTCGCATCGTCTTTTGTATGGCGTTCCAGCACCCGGCTCACCCCACAGGTCAGTGAATAGCTGTCGAGATGATCCTGCGCAATAAAATCGTCCGCGCCATGCGCGACGGCCAGGCTGCCGATGTTTCCATGGTCTGCACGGCAGAGAACCAAAATGGGAATGTGTCCCGCCGCAACCCGCACCCTGTCGAGTGTTTCAACTCCTCTGCTGTCGGGCAGAAACAGATTCACGAGAATCGCAATCACGCCGGGATGCCCCAGGCGACGCAGGCCGTCGGAAAGGCCCTTCGCCCATTCAACGCGTGGCTGGCCCTGTCCCTTCAGCGCTTCAAGAACGGTCGTCGCTTTCGAGGAATCGCCCTCGATCAGAAGCAGCCGGTCATCAGCGTTGTGCATGTTGTGTCCTACAGTCATCCATCGACGACTACCCGCGGATTGTGAAAATCATGGTGATGTTCTTTGCGAATGATAGGTCCGCCTGTTCGCAACCGCTGTTCACTTGTGGACAGGTCCACGGGCCGGCCGCATGTGATGCTTGGCAAATGAGGTGAATCCCATGAAAGCAAGCGCTGTTCGCGAAACGATTCTCGACGTTGGTCCGATGCACGCAACGGCGGATCGGGAAAAGACCCTGCCCCTTCCGCCGGTACTTGGGACCATGGCGGTGGGCGGCGGTGCGTTGCTGCTCGTTGCCGGCACTCGCAAGCGCGCGTAGCGGAGCGCGCGTGATTAGCAGGGTGTTCGTCAAGATCGTAGTCATCGGGACGTTGGTTCTTGCGGGACTGTGTGTGCCGAGACCGGCGGCGGGCTATTCCGTGCTCGCGCACGAGGCCAACATCGATGCGCTGTGGGATTCCACGATCAAGGCGATGTTGCAGACACGCTTCCCGAAGGTGACGACGGACGAGCTGCTTGAAGCCCGCGCCTATGCCTACGGCGGATGCGTCATCCAGGATCTTGGCTACTATCCGTTCGGGAGCCACTTCTTCAGCAATCTCCTGCACTACGTGCGCACCGGCGATTTCGTTCTCGCGTTGATCCGGAACGCGCAGGACGTCAATGAGTACGCATTCGCGCTTGGCGCGCTCGGTCACTATGCGGCGGACAACGGCGGCCATCCTCTGGGCGTCAATCGTGCCGTGCCGCTGATGTATCCCAAGCTCAAGGTCAAGTTCGGAAGCAACGTCACGTACGCGCAGTCGCCGAAGAGTCATGTGCTCGTGGAGTTTTCGTTCGACGTCGTGCAGCTGGCGGCAGGGGCGTATGCGCCCGAGGCGTATCACCGCTACATCGGATTCAAGGTCGCGAAACCGGCGCTGCAACGCGCCTTCCACGACACCTACGGCATCGAGATGAAGGACGTCTTCTTCTTCGACGAGGATCTGGCCATTGCCACGTACCGTCACGCCGTTGGGACGACCATTCCGGAAATGACGAAGGTCGCCTGGAGCAAAAAGCGCGTGGCGATCGAGAAAGTCATGCCGGGGGTGCAGAGGACGAAGTTCGTCTTCGACCTTTCGCGCAAGCAGTACGACAAGGAGTTCGGTCGCGACTATGCGAAGCCGCACGGCTTCGCCAGGTTCCTTGGCATCATCTACAAACTAGTGCCAAAGATCGGCCCATTTCGGGCGCTCAGTTTTTCGGTGCCCACTCCCGAAGCCGAACGCCTGTTCCTGGAGAGCTTCACGAGCACACGAGAGCACTTCCGCCAATCGCTGGACGCGCTGCGGGCCGGACAGCTGCGTCTGCCCAACATGGATTTCGACACCGGCAAGCCGACGACGAGAGGCGAATACTCACTGGCCGACACCACGTACGATGAGCTGCTGAACAAGCTTGCCGATCATCGGTTCGCCGACATGCCCGTGGCACTGAGCGCGAACATCGTCGCCTACTATGGTGCGGCGGAACCATTGGCAGGCGCGACTCACGACCAGCAGAAGCGATTGAGAAAGGTCCGGGTGCAGGTCGCCTTGCTCAAGACGACGTGTTCGTGTCGTTGAGAACCGACCTTGGCAGGCGCGGCTCGACCTACTGTCCGCCGGTTGTCCGGGCGGGGTTGGCCCCGCCGACGGCGACCTTGACGATCGCCGTGGTCCAGCAGCAGACGGAGCCGCCACCGCCATTACCTGAGTAGTCGTTCGCCGTCACGTGCAGCATGTAGTCGCCAGGCTCGCTGAACTTCACCGTGGTCGACGTCTTGCCCGAATAGGCTTCATCGGGCTTCCCGCCTTTCACGGCTTCGAACTTGGGGCGGGCACTGTCGAATGTCACGGCGCCCGGTCCGCGGTACTTGGACAGCGTCGCGTTCACCGGCGGCGCCGCACCTCGCATCGGTCCGTTGCTCCCGCTGCTGTACTTCGCGTCGTCGTCCGCCCACAGGTCCAGTGCCATCGGTACGCCCGCGAACGCCGTGCGAGCGATGGCCTTCGCGGGAGTCGCCACGGGTCCGGCAAACGACGGCCCGGTTTCGCTGAACCGGAGCACGGGCGGCAGGTTGTAGCCGCCGCCAGGACTTTCTTCAGACGACTTGAACGGCGAGACGTTGTAGTCGGATCCCATGTAGAACGGGATGTTGGTCTTGACGCCGTTGACCGCGAGCACCCACGTCATCTTCTGTTGCCGCGTGAACTCCTTCGGCATCGTGAACGTGAACATGCCGTAGCGCCGGCCGGTCAGGAAGTGCGTCGGCTGGCCCATGTCGGCGTTGCCCGGCTCGAAGTGGTTGTTCGGGCCAATCGGCACGTCCACTTCGGCCTGGGTGTTGCGGCTGAAGTACCCGATGAGAAACGAGTGGGTCCCATCCGCGTTGTCGTACCAGCCCTCGAAGGCCGGGGTGACGCTGCCGCCGAACTGCTTGGGCGGAACGCTCGGCAGGAGCTGCGCGGAGACGAGCGCACCCGCGGCCACGAGCATCAGCGACGTCGAGAATCGAAGGACGCGTTGTGGATTCATCACGCCCTCACTGCTGGTTCTGCGTGGACGACCGGGCGGGCTTGTGCTCGGCAACCCAGGCCGCGTACTCCTCGTCGGTCAGGTAGACCACGTTCATCCACGCGTGGGCCATTTCGTCCACCGTGCGATCGCCGTAGCCGACCCACTGATCCGGGTCCGGGTTGCTCTTGTTCGCCTTCGTGTTGTCGTAGAAGGCGGTGACGTGGATGATCGTGCCCTTCGGAAACGCCGGCGCCGCATCATCCGTGAAGATGTAGTTCGTCATCCAGTTGAAGTTGAAGTCCTGCACGTAGCTGATGACTTGCGTGCCACCGGTCGGCAGAATCGCCTCGACCATCATCGCCTTGCCGCGCAGGTGGAAGTGCGGCTGGAAGTTGGTGATGATGGTGTTCTCCCTCAGCACGGTGAAGCCTTCCGTGTGCGCGACCTGGTTTGGCGGGATGTCGAGCGCCCCAGGCCCGTTCTTGAGACCGGTGAACCCGACGAGATAACTGCGCTTCTTCGGCTCCTGGCCTTTGGGATACAGCCAGATGCCGAGTTCGGACCCGGCCGTAATGGCTTCGCCCGCCGCGTGAATGTGCTCGTCCCACACAATCTTTTCGCCCGGCATGATGAGCTTGCCCGTGCCGTCCATGTAGCGGTCGTAGCCCTTGCCGATCGCCCATTCCATCAGCTGTGGGCGACGGTTGACGCGATCGTCGACAGCCGCGGCGCCCGCGGCCGATGCGGCCGCCGCTCCGGATGCCGCCGCGCCCGGCCCGCCCGCGCCCGGTCCACCCAGTCCACCCGGCCGCCCGATGCCGGTGTTCACGGCATCCGCGTTCTCCGGGTTGAGCACCTGGTAGGCGATCGAGTGGTGCAGGATCTTGCGGCCCTGGATGTTCGACGGACGAATCTCGACCATCCGTACCCATCGAGGCTCAGTGATCGGGATGTCCACGAGCGGACGCCACCATTCATCCTGGTGCAGGGCAGGCATGGTCTGCTCGCCCGACTTCACAACGAGATCGGGCGGCCCGTACCCATCCCGCTCAGCCTGCCAGTAGAGGCCCGTCGAGATGGGCCTGGGCGCCGGCATGTCGGCCGGGTTGCCCTGCGGCGCGCCCTGATCCACCCAGTTGACGATGGTTTCGATCTGTTCGTCGGTGAGCGACATGTCGTTCTTGAACTTCTGTACGCCGACGCTCCGGTCGATGTGCCAGGGCGGCATCTGGCGCGCCGCCACGCGCGCTTTGATGGACTTGGCCCAGGGTCGCGCGTCCTCGAAATTGATGAGCGACATCGGTGCGATCGAGCCCGGCTCGTGGCAACTCTGGCACTTGGCCTGGAAGATCGGCGCGACGTCCCTGGAGAACGTCAACGTGGCGTTTCTCGCAGCCACTGGATCCGCGGACAGGGCGACACCCGGCAGGGCGAGCAGCGCACCGACGACGAGGGCAGCAATTTCCAGGGGCAGCTTCGTTCGGGCCATCACAAGCTCCTTTGCTGACAATGACGAGCGGCGACCAGCCGTCGCGCGCACGAATTCGTTCATGGCTTGCGCGGGTGCAGAAGCTGTGCCGTGTCGTGCACTGGGCGCGACTCATGTTCTCCGCTGAAAAACAAGGGTGTTGGGTCGCTCGGAAGGGCCCTCGGCCTGGGGAAGTTTTCCCCATGACTGGAAATTTTCCGCTGCCGGACGACCGCAATAGAATGGCCCGGTCATGGTGATGCGGTGATGTCTTCCGAACGCGACCGGTCCCGGTCGTTGATCATCGCCGCGGCGGCGCTCTTTTCGACCGGCGGCGCCGCGATCAAGGCAACGACGCTCACGGGTTGGCAGGTGGCGGGCTTCCGATCGGGTGTCGCGGGACTTGCCGTGCTGCTCATGCTCCCCGCTGCCCGCCGGGGATGGAGACGCTGGAGTGTCGCGTCAGTAATCGTCGGAAGCGCCTACGCCGCGACGATGATCCTCTTTGTCCAGGCGAACAAGCTGACGACCGCGGCGAATACGATCTTTCTCCAGTCGACGGCGCCGATCTATCTCGTGCTCTTCGGACCCTGGCTGCTTGGCGAGAAGAACCGGGCGCGCGATTTCGTGTTCATGGCCGCGATGGGTGCGGGGCTCGGCCTGTTCTTTGTCGGGACCGATCGGCCGGCAGCTACGGCGCCGCATCCGTTCGAGGGAAACCTCCTGGCGCTCCTCGCCGGGATCGGCTGGGCGCTCACCGTCATCGGCATGCGTTGGATGGGGAAGGGAGGTCCGACAGAAGGACACTCCGCCGCCGCGGCCATCGTCGCCGGCAACGCGATCGCATGTCTGTTTTGTCTTCCATGGGCGCTTCCCGTCGGGACGACCCAGGCGGCGGATTGGCTCGTGATCGTCTATCTCGGGGTCTTCCAGATCGGCCTGGCGTACGCGTGCCTGACCTCCGCCCTGCGTCACATCCCGGCGCTCGAGGCGTCGCTGCTCCTGCTGGTCGAGCCGGTCCTGAACCCTGTGTGGGCCTGGCTCGTCCACGGCGAACGGCCGGGGACGTGGGCGCTCTGCGGCGGGGCCATCATCCTGTTGGTGACCGGTGCGAGGGCCCGATTCGACTAGAATTCCATCGGATCCGTCTGTCGTGCGTAGGAGGAAATGCCATGCATGTGATGAATCGAGCGTTCCGCCCGGTCGCGATTGCGGTCCTTTTATGTACGGCAACATCGGTCGCCGTCGCGGCCGACCGGCCGTGGGTGGAGGCGAAGAGCGATCATTTCACCGTCGCGTCGGATGCCAGCGAGAAGACGGCCCGCACGATCGCGTGGGAGTTCGAACAAGTACGTGCCGCCGTTCTCATCGTCTGCCCCTGGGCGAAGGCCAACCTCGACAAACCGGTGCTCGTGCTGGCTCCCCGGGATGAAGCGGGCATGAAGACGCTGGCGCCAGCATTCTGGGCAGAGCGTGGCGTCATCCGCCCGGCAAGCATCTACGCCGCCGGTCCAGACCGGCACTACGTGGCGCTGCGCGCGGACGTGCTGGCCGAAAATACCGTGGGCGTGAATCCCTACCTCCCTGCGTACCGTTCCTACGCCTCGATTGCCGTCTCCACGGGCCTGAAACGCGATCTGCCGCAGTGGTTTCGGACCGGCCTGGACGATGTCCTCGGCAATACCGACGTTCGCGACTCTGAAATTGACGTGGGACGGATCATCCCCGGGCATCTCCGGACGCTGCGCGGCGGCGGCCAGCGTCTCCATCTTCGTGAGCTGCTGAAGGTGGATCGGTCATCGTCCTGGGGGACCTTCGGAGATGCCCAGTTCCCCATGTTCACTGCCGAGAGCTGGGCGTTCGTGCACTACCTGATGTTTGCGGATAAGAGCGTGCACCGGCCGAAGATCGACCAGTTCGTGACTCTGGTGCTCGGCGGCACGCCGATTCCGGCCGCAAGCGATGAAGTATTCAAGAATGTCGATGCGCTCGAATCCGACTTCTTCACGTACATCAATCGGGATGTCTTCGAGTTCGGACACATCACGGTGGATGTGAACGTCAACAAGGAAGGATTCGCGACGCGCACCTGGTCACCGGCGGAAGCCAAGGCGAAGCAGGCGCTGTATCTCGCGGCGACGCGCCGGCGCGTCGAAGCCCTGGCGCTCGTCGCGGACGCGCGGAAACTCGATCCGAAGCTTCCCGATACGTATGAGGTGGAAGGGATATTTGCGGACGTGGACCGGAAGGCGCCCGAGGCGCGTGCCGCCTATGAGAAAGCGGTGGAATTGGGATCGACGAGCTTTTATCCGTACTTGCGATTTGCCAATATCGCCCGAGCGGGCGCCGATGCGGCCACGATGGTACGCGTCGAGCAGGCGTTCGAGCGTGCGGTCGCGCTGAACGCCGCCAGCGTGCCGGCCCTCCAGCAGCTTGGCGATGTGAAGGTGCAACTCGGTCACCCCGATCAGGCTATTGCGCTGCTCCAGCGTGCGGTTGAGCTGCAGCCGGGGGTGTTCCCGGCGCGAATGTCTCTCGCGCGGGCCTACTGGGCGCTTGCGCGAAAACAAGATGCGCAACGAGAAGCTCGGGAGGCTCTGGCGCTCGCCGGGAACGACGCGGAACAAAACCGGGCGCAGCAACTCGTCAATCAATACTCGCGATAGGAGCGTGAATATGCAGGCAATGCGAGTTATGTCAGCCCTGGTTGGAATGTTGGTCGCTGGCGCCGTTGTCAGCGCCGAAATTTCAACAAAGGAAGTCAAGCGCATCGAGGAAGCGGCGACGGTGCTCAAGGAAATCCACGCGGTACCGGACAAGGACGTGCCGAACGACCTCTGGAACAAGGCGGCGTGCGTGGCCGTGATTCCCGGTCTCAAGA
>JBGOTP010000217.1:0-8883 GCA_041476545.1 Vicinamibacteria bacterium
CGATGACCGGTCCGGCGACCGGCACGCTCCAGTACATGGCGCCCGAGCAGTTGGAAGGCCAGCACGTCGACGCACGCACCGACATCTTCGCCTTCGGCATCATCGTCTACGAGATGCTGACGGGCAAAAAGCCGTTCGAGGGAAAAAGCCGCGCGGTGCTGATTGCCTCGATCATGACCTCCGATCCTGATCCGCTGCCGAACCCGGCGCTCGATCACATCGTGCAGCGCTGCCTCGCGAAGGATCCAGACGACCGGTGGCAGACGGTGCACGATCTGCTGATCCAGCTTCGGTGGATCTCCGGCGTCGGCCGGCCGGGCGGATCGCTCACCACAGCCACGGCTTCAGAGCGGCGGCAAACAAGATTGGTTCGTGTGCTGCTCGCCACCGCGGCGGTTCTTGTCGGATTGCTCGCGGTGCCGGCGGCGCTCTACATGCGCGGTCCCGGCGAGTCGGACGCGTTCCAGTTCCGGGCGCCGATCCTCGGCTTGAGCAACGCGCACATCGCTCTCTCGCCCGACGGACGCTCAATCGCGCTCGTGGCGCGGCCCAACAATGGGGAGGCGGCGTCTCTGTTCGTTCGTCCGGTCGGCTCGGTCTCCACACGCCGGCTCGCCGGAACCGACGATGCGACTCAGCCGTTCTGGTCCCCAGACAGTCGCTTCATCGGGTTCGTCGCAGGCGGGAAGTTGAAAAAGGTCGAAGCCGTGGGCGGCCCGCCGCAGTTGATTGGCGACGCGCCGGATCTGGCGGGCGGCGCCTGGAACCGCGAAGGCACGATCCTGTTTGGTTCTCCCAAGGGGCTGTTCCGCGTCTCCGCCGAAGGGGGAAAGCCGGAGGCGATCACGACCGTCGATTCCGGCGGCACGGGGCACTTCTGGCCGTACTTCCTGCCCGACGGGCGTCACTACGTGTACCTGGCGTGGTCGTCGCAAGCCACGAGTCGCGCGATCTTCGCCGGCACGCTCGACTCGAAGGAGAAGAAGCGGCTGATGCCGGCTGAATCGAACGTCGCCTACGCCCGTTCGACAGGCTCAGGGCAAGCCTCACCTGGCTACCTTGTGTTCCACCGCGAGGCGACGCTCTTTGCGCAGCCGTTCGACGCGAAGACACTCTCGTTTACGGGAGATGCGGTCCACCTTGCGGACGGCGTGGCCTACAGCCCCGCGACCGGCCGCGGCGATTTCGCGGTGTCGCAAGACGATGCGCTGATCTATTTTCAGGGCGCCGGGGGCGGCGGCGCTCCGACGGGTCGAGGACAAACGAACGACGGCACGCAGTTCGGCTGGGTCAGTCGAACGGGCCAGCAACTGGCGCTCGCCGGCGAACCGGGCGTGTTCGGGGACATGGACGTGTCACCTGACCAAAAACTGGTCGCCGTAACCCGGCAGGAAGCGGGCGCGGCTGGCGCGGATATCTGGGTAATCGACTGGCAGCGCGCGGGCGTCGCGACGCGATTGACGCTCGATCCGGGCGACAACATTAATCCGGTCTGGTCTCCAGACGGAACCCGCGTCGCGTTCACGACCTACCGAAAGGGGAACGCCGATATCTACGTGAAGAACGCCAACGGCGTCGGCGCGGAAACACCGATCCTGGAATCCTCGAGCAATGAGATTGTGGAAGCCTGGTCGCGAGACGGGCGATACATCGCCTACTTGTTCGGCCAGGACAACTTTGCGGATATCTACGCGCTTCCCACCTTCGGCGACAAGAAGCCGTTCCCGGTGGTACAGGGGCATTTTCAAAAGAACGAGCCGCAGTTTTCGTACGACGGGAAGTGGCTGGCGTACACGTCCAACGAATCCGGGATGTTCCAGGTGTACGTGATGTCGTTTCCGGCCGGAGATCGGCTCCAGATCTCAACCGACGGCGGCGGCCAGCCGCGATGGCGGCAAGACGGAAAGGAGCTGTACTATCGGCGCTCGGGCGATAGCCGAATCATGGCGGTGGACATCAAGGTCGCGGCGAAAATCGAGTCCAGCGTGCCGCGCGTGCTCATGTATCCTGGCTTCAACAACCCCATGACGCGAGATGAAACGCGGCACCAGTTGGTCGCCAGCCCGGACGGCCAGCGTTTTCTTTCCCGTGTTCCTCCAGGCCAGGCTGGGGGAACGGCGGCGCCGACGGCCGCCACGACGATTATTCCATCGACAGGTCAGGTGGGAGGGCGAGGTGGATTCGGCATTGGCGCTGGCGGAGCGGGGCGGGGAGGTTTCGCCAACGGCGCCAGCGGCTTCACGGTCATCCTCCATTGGCAGAGCTCGCTTCACAAAGTTAAAACTTAAAAGTTAGAAGTTAGAAGTAGTGAGAAGTTAAGGGTTCAAACAGAAGTGGCGCTGACGACAGGTTCGCGGCTCGGGCCGTACGAAATCCAATCCGCCATCGGTGCCGGCGGCATGGGAGAAGTGTACAAGGCGCTCGACACGCGGCTGAACCGCGTGGTCGCCATCAAGGTGCTGCCGCCGCATTGGGCCGACAACACCGAGATGAAGCAGCGCTTCGAACGCGAAGCGCAGACGATTGCGGCGCTGAACCATCCGCACATCTGCACGCTGCACGACATCGGGGAAGCACCGGATCCGTCTGTCAAGTCCCCAGCCTCCGGCTCCCAACCTCCAACCTCTAGCCTCAAGCCTCCAATCCAGTTTCTCGTCATGGAGTACCTGGAGGGCGACACGCTCGCCGAGCGGCTGTCGCGCGGACGTCCGCGAAGCAGCAGACTCCCTCCCATCGGGAAGACATCCGCCGCGGAGACGCTCGCTCCCACAGAGAAGCTCGCCACCGCGGAGAAGCTCGCCACCGCTGAGGATGCGGAGGACACGGAGGTTCAAACCGTCAAGTCAGCGGGTCTGCCGATTGACGAGGCGCTGAAGTTCGCGATTCAGATCGCCGATGCGCTGGACAAGGCGCACCGGAAGGGCGTGACGCATCGCGACCTGAAACCGTCGAACATCATGCTGACGGCAACCGGGGCGAAGCTGCTCGATTTTGGACGGGCGAAATTCAACGTTGGGGCTGGTGGGCCGGGTGGGGCAGGTAGGCCGGGTGGGGCAGGTGGGGTGTCCGCTCTTCCGACGGATCAGAATCTGACGGCGCAGGGCGCCATCCTCGGCACGCTGCAGTACATGGCGCCCGAACAGCTCGAGGGCATCGAAGCGGACGCGCGGACCGACATCTTTGCGTTCGGCATGGTGCTTCACGAGATGGTCACCGGTAAGAAGGCGTTCGAGGGCAAGAGCCGGGTGCTGCTGATGTCGGCGATCGTCACCGCCGAGCCTCCTCCGCTTTCATCGGCACAGCCCGCCACGCCTCCCGCGCTCGACCACGTGGTGAAGACGTGCCTGGCCAAGGATCCCAACGATCGCTGGCAGGACGCGCGGGATCTGCTGGCCGAGTTGCAATGGGTGGCGAGTGGCGGCGCCGAAACCGTGGCCGCCGCGCCGCGCGCGGTCCCTCTGCGAAGACGCGACCCGTGGTCGATCGCCTTGATGGCGGCCGCCGTGCTGCTGGTCGCGGCCCTGGCCACGCCGGCCGTTCGGTATCTTCGCGGTCCTGCCGCATCGGACGAGCTTCGCTTTCGTGTGCCGATCCAACTGAGCGCTCAGGCGGCGCAATCGAACGTTTTCAATGCCACGCAGTTCAATGCCGCCAATATCGCGATCGCGCCGGACGGACATGCGATTGTGTTCGTGGCTCGGAGCAACCCGGGGGAGCCGTGGTCCATGTTCGTCCGCCCGGTTGGGTCGGTCACGCCGCTGCGGTTGGCCGGCGCCGAGGAGGCCGCTCAGCCGTTCTGGTCCGCTGATAGTCGATCGATTGCCTTCATCTCGGGTGGGAAGCTGAAGAAGGTGGCGGCTTCGGGCGGGCCGCCGCAGGACATCTGCGAAGCCGCCGACTTTTCCGGCGGCACCTGGAACAGCGACGGGATCATCGTCTTCGGTACGCCGCGAGGGTTGTTCCGTGTCTCCGCTCAAGGTGGAAAGCCGGCGGCGCTCACGACACTCGGTTCTTCAGAAACCGGACATTTCTGGCCGCGCTTCCTGCCAGATGGGCGTCATTACCTGTATCTCGCCTGGTCCGGGCAGGCGGGCACCCGCGCGATCTTCGCGGGAACGCTCGACGCGAAAGACACGACGAAGGTCATGGCGGCCGAATCGAAGGCCCTCTACACCGCGCCCAATTATCTGCTGTTCCGCCGGGAGAACACGGTCTACGCGCAGTCGTTCGATACCAAGAAGCTCACGGTGGCGGGAGAGCCGGTACGCGTCGCGGACGAGGTGACGACGAATGGCTCGAACGGCGAGGGCAATTTCGACGTGTCTCGAGACGGCGCGCTGCTCTACTTCCACGGCTCTACCGGCGCCGGCGCCGGCCCGCAGTCCGACACCACGGACTGGCAGTTGGCGCGGGTCGATCGCGCCGGCGGACAGCTCGACACGGTGGGTCCCTACGGTCCGTATCGTGGCGTCAACCTCTCGCCGGACGGCAAGCGCACGGCGGTTCACAAGCACGAGGCCACGGGCGGCGACATCTGGGTGATCGAGCCAGGCGGCGCGGTCACGCGTCTCACGTTTGACGCATCGCGTCACAACTCGATGCCCATCTGGTCCCCAGACGGAAACAAGATCGTGTACAGCTCGCTGCAAAAAGGGAAGTGGGGACTGTATCAGACGCTGTCGAACGGCTCGGGCACGGAGGAACTGCTCTTCGAATCCGACCTTCTCAAAGTCCCGATGTCGTGGTCCCCGGACGCAAAGCGCATCGTCTTCTGGGTCCAGGATACGAAGACCGCCGGCGATCTATGGATCCTGCCGCTCGACGGCGACAAGAAGCCGACGGCGTTTGTCGCGACGTCGTTCAACGAAAGCCATCCACAAATTTCTCCTGACGGCAAATGGATCGCGTACACGTCCAACGCGACCGGCCGGGACGAGATCTACGTGCAGCCGTTCCCGGCTGGCAGCGGCCGATGGCAGGTGTCCACGGGCGGCGGCGACTGGCCGCGATGGAAGCGCGACGGCAAGGAGATCTTTTTTCACGCGCTTGGCAACGGCGCGTTCATCGACGCGATCCTGTCAACACAGGTGACCGCGAGTGGCGCCACGTTCGAGCGGGCCGTCCCCAAAGAGTTGGTCCGGACGCCGGCCCTCAATCTTTCTCACAGCGGCGGCGACTACCAGATGTACGACGTCTCGGCCGACGGCCAGCGATTCCTCATTGCCCAATACGTCAACCAGGCTGCTGCTCCCACCGCCGGCCCGCTCAGGCCCGATCCGGCCAACGGCCTCGTCGTCGCCCTCCACTGGTCGTCTGCACTCAAGAAGTAGTGATCGGTCAACGGTCGGAAGGTCTGTGCAAGGCGGCACCTCGTGGTGCTCGCCACGCCTCCACTTCGCGACCCGGGAAGTTGGCCTCTCGCTCGCCATCCTGCCGCAGTCGTGGCGGAGGAGGCTGCAGACGCGGTGTCGAGCGATGGCGACGGCTACCTCCAACGGGTTGGCGCCTCGAGTTGTCCCGGCCGCTCGCCTCATCCACCGGACTTGAAATGGGCCCACTACCCGCACCACCTCTGACGCCTTAAGGCGGACCGGTGGTATCGTGTGCCCGGACACTTCCGGTTGATAGGGACAACCCTCGGCCACTACGCGATCGAAAGCCTCCTCGGCGCGGGTGGGATGGGGACCGTGTATCGCGCCCGCGACACCAAGCTCGGTCGCGGCGTCGCCATCAAGGTCCTGCCAGACGAGTTCGCGTTCGATCCCGAACGCGTCGCGCGCTTCGAGCGCGAAGCCAAAGTCCTTGCCTCGCTCAATCACCCGCACATTGCCGCGCTCCACGGGATGGACCAGGCCGACGGACGCACCTTCCTGATCATGGAGCTCGTGGAAGGGGAGACGCTGGCCGAACGCCTGCGGCGCGGGCCGCTGGCGGTGGAGGAGGCGCTGCGGATTGCGGGTGAGATGGCCGAAGGTCTCGAAGCCGCGCACGAGATCGGTGTCGTCCATCGCGATCTGAAGCCGGCGAACGTGAAGATTACGCCAGACGAGAACGTGAAGGTGCTCGACTTCGGGCTGGCGAAGGCCATGGAGGCAGGCGGGCCGGGTAGGGCCCGCCTTCGCGGTGATGCCGCTTCGGCGGGGCAAGCAGGTGGGGACGCCGGGCTCACGCATTCGCCGACGCTCAGCATGATGGCGACGCAGGCGGGCATGATTCTCGGCACGGCCGCCTACATGTCGCCGGAGCAGGCGAAAGGCATGCCCGCGGACCATCGAGCCGATGTCTTCTCCTTCGGCGTCGTCCTGTACGAAATGCTGATCGGGCGCCAGCCGTTTCAGGGAGAGACTGCGCCCGAAGTGCTCGCGTCGGTGCTGATTCGCGAAGCGGATGTGACCGCGCTCCCGTCCGGCCTCAATCCGCGGCTGTCGGATCTTCTGCGCCGCTGTCTCGACAAGAATCCGAAGCGGCGGTGGCAGGCGATTGGCGATCTGCGTGTCGAACTCGAGGCAATCGCCGCCGCGCCGCGCGCGTTACCAGCCGTGCCTGCGGCTGGCGTCGCGCTGCAGCAGCCCCTGTGGCGCCGCGCGATCCCGATCGCGGTCGCTGCGGTCGTCTTCGCGGTCCTTGGCGGCGGTGCGGTGGCGTGGCGGATGCGCACGCCGCCTGCTCCCGCCGCCATCGTCAAGTTCCCGCTCATCCTCCCGCAGGACCAGACGCTGACAAGGGCGCCATCCATCGCGCTGTCGGCCGATGGCGCGCGCATCGCCTACGTCGCGAATCAGCAGATCTACCTGCGATCGATGGGGGACATGGAGAGCCATCCGATCCCCGGCACAAACCTGGACGCGTTCCGCCCGTTCTTCTCGCCCGACGGCCAGTGGGTCGGCTTCTACTCCTTCCAGGACTCGACGCTGAAGAAGATCGCCGTCACCGGCGGGTCGGCGGTGACGCTCTACAAAGCCTCATCCATAAACATTTACGGGGCGAGCTGGTACGGCGACCAGATCGTGCTTGCCGATCCGGCGAAGGGAATCATGCGCGTATCGGACGCCGGCGGAGAGCCAACCGTGCTCGCCGAGGTCAAGCCGCCCGACGTCCCTGAAGGTCCGCAGATGCTGGACGACGACACGCTGCTCTTCACGACGACCGCTGAATCCGGGGCGACGCGCTGGGACAAGGGGCAGATCGTCGTTCAGTCGCTTCGCTCGGGTGCGCGCAAGGTCGTGTTTCGAGGTGGAACAGGACGCTACGTGCCAACGGGGCACCTGGTGTATGCGCTGGGATCCACACTTCTTGCCTTGCCCTTCGACGTCAAGTCGCGCGAAGTGCGAGGCGGCCCGGTGCCAGTCGTGGAGGGTGTGAGGCGGGGAGTGAGTCCGGCGAACCAGTCCGGGATTGCCGGCTTCGCCGTGTCCGCGAGCGGTGCGCTCGTGTACGTTCCGGGTGGCGCCGCGGACGCGTCTGTGCCGCGCACGCTCACGTTGGTCGATCGCAGCGGGAAGGCCGAGCCGCTCGCGCTTCCGGCGCAGCCATACCAGCACCCGCGTATTTCGCCAGATGGACAGCAGTTGGTGGTGGCAACCGACGATGGCAAGGACGCGGTTGTGTGGGTGGCTGATCTCAGGACTGGCGGCACGTTGCGGCGATTGACATTCGGTGGGCGTAACCTCAATCCGATCTGGACGCCGGACAGCCGTTCGATCACGTTTCAATCGGATCGCGAAGGCGACCGAGGCAGTATTTTCCAACAACTCGCCGATGGGAGTCGCGCGGCGGAGCGGCTGACCAAGGCCGAGCAGGGAACCGCGCACGCGCCGGAGTCGTGGAGCCCGGACGGCAAGACGCTGACACTCCGAATTGGGAGTCCCGCCACCACCAGTGTCTGGACCATGGCCGCCGGGGACAAGGCACCAAAGCGCTTCGATGAAACCATCACGGCCAACCATTTCAATTCGAGCTTCTCGCCCGATGGCCGGTGGTTGGCGTACACCTCAACCGAACTGAATGCCGTCCCGCGTGTATTCGTTCAGCCGTTTCCGCGAACGGGGGCGAAATACCAGCTTCCCACCGACACGGACCGAGGTGCCAGCCCCCGGTGGTCGTCCGACGGCAGGCAGATCTTCTACGATGGCGGGACTTCCGGCCGCGTGATGGTGTTGGATGTGGGAACGGCGCCGAGCTTCACGTTCGGCCGATCGACGCCGATCCAGACGCCCGGGATCGACAAGCCGAGCAGTAACTGGCGACCGTACGACGTCACGCCGGACGGGAAGAAGCTCCTCGTCGTGACGATTCCTCAGAGCGACGCGCGGGGCGCGGCCCCGCGGACTGAGATCAACGTGGTGCTCAACTGGCTGGAGGAGCTGAAAGCGCGCGTGCCGACCGCCGGGCGGTGAAGTCTCGGTCGCGCCCTCAACCCTTTGTCCTCAGCCCTGATCCCGCCGCCTGCTCATGGTCCTTCAGCGCGCGCTGCCGGTCCTGGCGGCGGGCGAGCCGGTCCATCAGGAGCATGAACAGTCCGAATGCCGCGATACCGCCGTAGAGAATCAAGAAATTCGTCATCATGCGTCCGTCTCCACGAAAACCAGCGCAACTGCCACGAGGACGATCCACACGGCAAGACCGATGACCATCCTGCCCCACGACAACGGCTGGCCAGTCAGGAACTGGCCGAAGAGCAAGGCGCCGGCCGCAACGTTCGCGGCGTCTACGAGCGCCCCTCCTAACACCGACCGCCGCTGTCGACTCAATCTTAGCATCGTCTGATCTCGTGAACTGTTGCAGAACCTGCGCGAAATGGGCCTCGACGGCCCTCTCGACGCGGTGCAGAGCAATGCTCGTGCCTACACGGCGGAAGCGTCTCGCGCTTGGGAATCGTTTCCG
>JBGOTP010000218.1:0-8839 GCA_041476545.1 Vicinamibacteria bacterium
GAACGCATCCGCCGCGGTGCCGAACAGTCGCGGCTCCCGATAGGTGCCGAACACGCGATACTCCCTGAACCCCGATCCGCTGGTGCCCGCTGGGTCTGTCTGTCTCAGACTGACCCGCGTAAAAAGATTGACGGAGCGGTTCTTCCCGAAGAGATTGCGCCGGCCGATCTCGAAGAACGCGCGGGGCGCGAATTCCAGGTGCTCAACGGCGGTGGTTCGAACGCGTTGCAGGGCCTCGACGCCGCCGCCATAGCCGATCGTCGTCACCGGCGACTCCTCAACGGTCACAACGAGGTCTCGACGAGCCTCGTCGCCGTGAGGGAGCTGCGTAATGCGAACACGCCGGAAGAGCCCGAGCTCGGCGAGCCGCCGCTGACTGTCCACGACCGCCGCGAGCCCAAGCGGATCGCCAGACTTGATCTGCAGCTCGCGCTCGATGGTCGCCGTGCTCGTGCGCGTGTTCCCGACGATCAACAGATGATCGACGATGAGCTGCGGCCCCTCATTGATCATGAACATGACGTCGGCGCGGGCCACGTCGGCACTCAGGCCGGGGTTCGCCGTGATCGTCGTGCTCTGGTATCCGCGATTGGCATACTGGAGCGCAAGGGCGTCTCGATCGACGGCCATCTGCGTCAGAAAGAACGGCCGGCCCGGCTGCAGACCGAGTCCTGCCTGCAGGTCGGCCGCTGGCACCGATCGATTTCCTTGCATCCGAACGGAATTCACCAGCGTGCGAACGCCCTCGGTGATCTCGAATCGAACCGTGACGGGCACCTGTGCGTCAGACGCTCCACCGCCCGGGACGACAGACGGCTCCACCTTCACGGCGGCGAATCCTTGCCGGCGATAGACATCCTCGATCATCGACGCGTCGGCAGCGAGCGTCGTCTCGGAAAGCGGTTGCCCCTTGCGGACGCCGAGACGCGGCTCGAGTGCTGCCGACGATTGGAACGTGTTGCCGGAAAGGGTGACGTCGGACACTCGGTACAGCGGACCTCGCGTGATCGTGAACGTGATCCGCAGCTCTCCGTCCGACGCCTCCCGCAGGTGCGGCGCGACGGCATCGCGATATCCCAGGCCACGAAGGTATTCCTCGATACGCCGGCTCGAGTCTTCGAGCAGATCCTCATCGGCGGATCCTTCACCGACGATCGGGACGAGCTCGTCGTGCTTGCCGCCCGGAATCGGGTCGCCTTTGAACACCACGTTCACGCGGGGACCCTGCTGGGCGGTCAGTGTGAGAGCAACCACCCGATCGCCCTCCTCAAAGCGTGAGGCAACCGTCAGTGAGGCTTCGACGTAGCCATCCGCTCGACGGCTCGCCTGGTACTGCTGAATCCGCGTAGTGAGCGCCTCGCGCTCATACGGCGCGCCGACGCTGAGACCCAGCCGATCCAGCAGTTGCTGGGTCGTCGTACCTGGACTGCCGGTCACATCGATGGCGGCGATGTGCGTGCGCGCGCCCGGTTCGATCGCAAAGATCAGGGTGGCACGGTCCGGGGCGTGGGCAATCTCGAGGCGTGGCGTGACAACGGCGTGCAGAAAGCCTCGCGCCTTCAGGTCGTCCTCGGCGACCCGGGCCAGATCGAAGCGGCGCCCCGCTGGAGGCGACGCGCCGTACCGTTCCATGACGGCCTTCCGCAATCGGCCCTCGTCGAGTCCGGGCTGCGTGAGCGCGCCCGTGAACAGGATCTTGCGGATAGGGTGCAGTGGCACGAGTTCGTAGACGATGGCGACGCCCTCGGACACGACATTGGCCTGAACGCGAACGTCCTCGAATCGTCCGAGCGCATACAAATGGGTGACCGATTCCCGTACGGCCAGGAGTGACAGCGGGCTTCCCGGCCGCGTCTCGACGAGAACGAGCACTCGGGGGTCGCTCGTCTCCCGTCCTTCCACCTCGACGCGGAATGTCACGACCCGTTTCCCAAGGTAATCGGCGATGTCGGCGCTGGCGGTTGCCGCCGATCCGAGCAGGCATGCGACAGCCACCCAGAGGGCCGCTGCACGCATTAGAAGACATGCCTCACGCGGACTTCAATGGCGTACGTCTGATCTTCATTGCGGGAGAGGATCCAGGACAGCCGATCGTTCTGATCGTATTCGAGCAGCAGAATCTGATCGTTGATGGAGGAACTGAGACTGCGCGAGAACGTCAGGTACGCGCGATCGGAGACACGTTTGCCGATTGTGACCCGCGCCGAGGGATTCACACGTGTCGACAACGTGTTCTCGTCAAGGCCGACGAGCGACGGAGACAGCTGAAACGTGTCGACGCCGAACGTCTGTTCGACCACGCGCCCGACCTCGGAGGAGATGGGATTCGCCAGCAACTGCGTGGCCCGGGTGGTGAGAATGTCCGTTTCCCGTTCGTTGGGGTTGCGCAACGCGCGAATTTCGGCGCTGTTGGGATCCCGGCGGATGTCGCTGAAGAGCAGCGCGAGCACGTCGGCGGAGGGCAGGGGCGGATCCGATTCGAACGTCGGTTGCATGCGTTCCATCGTCCCGGCCGCCCGAACCGTCACGCGGTAGGTCTGTTTGGGTACCCGCACGCGTGTTTCCGCCTCCACATCGAAGAACGGATCGACGCGGACCGGATTGGTGAACTCGATGTTGCCTTTCGTCACGCGATAGCGCCGTTTTTCGAAAATCATTTCGCCCTGATCGACGTCCGCGCGGCCGAAGATCAACGGATGATCGGAGGGGCCACGGATTTGCAGATCGGCGCTGGCCCAGAGCCGAAGCAGATTGTTCTCGACCTGCAACGTGCCGGGCACGAGTACTTCGATGTCGAGTGTCACTGGAAGGGGGGCCGGAGCAGCCCCCCCCGTTCCAGGCGCCGCGGCGCCGCCGAAGTCGAACAGGCTGGCCGTCGGATCAATTCGCTGGTTCCAGAGCGCACTCTTGACGGTGACCACACCACCCACCATGGGCGCTTTGACGTTGCCACGAACCGTCAGGTCGGCATTGACGGTCGACCGCACGCCCAGGGGATACCTCACGTGCATGTCTTCGCCGCGCACGATGACGTTCAGGTCGCCCGGCAGATAGCCTTCGAGACCGATGCGGCCACCAAACTGCACACGGCCCTCGCCAAGCGTCGCGGCCACGTCGTCCAGCCGGATACCGCGCGAGTCGAAGTGAACCGTCCCGTTGATGGCCTCGAGCGAGTTCGGCAGCGAGAAGTGACGGACGCGGCCGTTGACAATCGTGGCACTGCCGGAGAACTCCGGCTCGAACAGCGGGCCGTCGACCGAGGCCATGAGTTCGGCTCTGCCCGAGGCTCGAACGTTCGGAAAAAATCCCTGGAGGACGCCGAGGTTCGCTTCGCCGGTCGCCTGAAGCGCAATACGCTCGTCGTGCAGGCCGACGGTGCCACCGATCTTCAGACGCGTATCCTCGCCGACGAGCTCGAGATCGTCGAGGCGCACGACGTGCTGATCCAGAGCCAGCCGGATCGGATTCGCGTTGTGAATGGCGTAGTCGAAGAGCTTCATGTCCAGACTGTCGACGACACCCTCCACGAGGAGGTGATCGACGTCGGCGAGATCGCCGGCGACCCGGAACGATCCGGTGGCGACGGCGGTCGTGTACGGCAGCAGCCGCGGCGCGAACAGCCGGACGTACGGATCCAGGGAGCTGTCGTGGAAGCGAAATGTCAGTTCGGAGTTCGCATGCGCCGTCAATCCGATGCGCCCCGTCCCGGTGATGGCCAGGCGCGGCGACGCCACGTCCACATCGCCGCTCAATTCGTTGCCGCGAAGTTCGAACGTCCCCGTGACCTGGCCGACGCTTTCTTCCGCGAGCGACAGATCGCTCACATGGAATCGACCGCCATAGCGCGGAACGTCGAAGAGCCCGCTTCCTGCCGCGGTGAAATCAAGAGCGCCTGACGGCCGCATCGTCGGGTAGGCGAACGCCGTCACCTGATCCATGGCGATGCGGCGCGCGGCGACGTTGAACGAATAGGTGGAATCCCAGCCGATGTACGCGGCCCCGGCCAGCGTCCCGCCGCCTTTCGCCATCGTCAGGCCATCGAGCCGCACACCCGCGCCATCAAAGCGCAGCGCCGCCGTGCCCTGCTCGAAGGGCTCGTTGTAAGCCATTCCGTGATCGATGGTCATGGTGCCGAAGCCGAACGGGTGCTGGTACTGGCCGGTCAGATGAAATTCGCCGGAGAGCTGACCCGATACCGGGTAGTCATCAATCTGAAAGGCATGGCGCAGGCTGTCGACATCACGCCCGACGACGTGAAATCGGGCGTCCATCTCCTCACCGCCGTCGTCGCGCGGATAGCCCAGCGAGAAGAGCCCATCGGCGTGAATCTCCGACCCGTCGCGGCCGACGTTGCCATCCTTCACGGTCACGTAGTTGTTCTCGACCACGATATGGGCCGAACCGTCGCCCCAAAGCGTGTCCCAGGCGCGCATGTCTTCACCTGAGAACACGCCTTCGACGCGCGGGCGGCGAAATGGGCCGGTCATTCCACCGTCGAACTCGCCACGGCCGCCGAAGGAGACAGGCCCGGTCGGAGAGCCGAAGTCGGTGATGATGCCGGCGAGCACCAGCTGGCTTTCCTGCCAGTCGCTGCTCGTCACGTGGAACGCGAGCTGGGTCTCCTCCGCCCATTCGGTTGATCCATCGAAGGCGACGTGCGTGTGTTCGGTCGCGAAGCGTCCGTCGCTCAGGTACACGTGCGCGGGATCGAATCGGTATGTCACGGCTCCCGCAATCGGCAGGTGCGCGGCGAGAGGCATCGGTGCGAACGGTCCCCACTCGTGCCGCGCGTGGTTCACATCCGCCGCGCGGGCGGCGGCGAGCGACGCGGTCATCACCTCGACGCCAGCGGGCGGCGTCACCACGATCTGCCCCGTGCCGTGTCGTTCCTCTCCCCGGCCAATCGGCCATTCCATCAGGCTGGTGCCGCTGGCCCTGCCCGCGAATCGAAGCCCCTTGAGCTCCTGAAAGTCGGTGAACCCGGCCAGGTCGATGTTCGTGTAGGTCGCATCGAATCGGGCGGTCGCGCGAACATCACTGTGAAGCGGCTTGATGGAAAACGCGAACCTGTCATCACCGCCGGAGAACCGCGATCCGGCGTCCCACAGGTCGAACAGCGTGTCGGTCCAGTGCAACGAGCCGTACAGGGACGGGAACCGATAGTCGTAGACGCCGGCCATCCTGCTGGTAAAACGCCCTTTCAGATCATGCCCACCGTTGAAGAGGTGAAAGACCCCCGTGAAGTCGCCCTCGCCGGTCAGCGGCCAGTCCTCGTTCGCGAAGAACAGCTCGCGCATACGGGGAAACTGCACGCGCGATTTGACGGTGTACGACTGCTCAGGCCAGTGGGCCATGTCGAGGTCGCCGGCCGCTGTCGTCCGCGCGCCGTCGGTCTTGATCTCGATCTGGGTCAGGTGCAGGATGCTGCCGTCGATCATGAACCGGATCTTCAGATCCGACGACATCGGCACGAAGTCCTGAATCGCAATGGTGCCTCCCGTGGAGGTGACCTCACCGCCATACATCGGGAAGGGTCCGATGTTGAGATTGATGTCCGGCGCGACCACGCTCCACGGCGTTTCGTGATCTTCGTACGTGAATCGTCCCGTCGAACCGCGGAAATCCCGCACGGAAAGGATCGAGCGCCCTGGGCCGGTCGACCTCCTGCTGCTGCTCTTGAATTTTGGAAAGCTGCTGCCGTCTCCCCACTTCTCGACCAGCATCTGCCAGTCGGTGAGCTGAATGGACGTAATCGTGATGGTCGGTCTGCGGGAGATCGCCGGCCACCAGTCGATCGAGACCTGCAGTCGTCCAGCGTGAAAGAACGGCCGGTCCGCGGAGGCGCGCCCTTCGATCGTGACGTCGTCGACCTCCACGCGGCCGAGCAGGAGGCCCGACAGCACGTTGATCCTCAGGCCCCCGATGTGCGCTGGCCGATTCATCATCTGATCGGCGAGGTAGCGCTCCGCCAGCGGACGCACGAGCGGCCCGATGTCGATGTTCAGCGAAGTCACGATCGCGGCCGCGAGAATCGCCGCCAGAATGGCGAGACCGCGTCGGGCGTACCAGACCGCCTTGTGCCGCCGGAGCCGAGAGAACAACTTCAGCATCTATTCCGCGTGGGCCGCGGCAATGACGACCAGCAGACCACCGGCCTCCACCGACTGCCCGTCCTGGACGTGAACTTCTGTCACGATGCCGTCACGGCCGGCGCGCAGCTCGTTCTCCATCTTCATGGCCTCGACGACCACGACGGCCTGATGGGCGCGAACCGCCGCCCCTTGCGCGACGAGCACGCGCACAATCTTTCCTGGCATCGGCGCCACGATTCGCTCGGGACCGCCGCCCGCGTCGGCCCCATGGGCTCGACGCCCCCAGCGGCGACGGCCGTTGAGCGAGACGGCAACCGTCCTCGACCCGACGCTGACGCGCAGCTGGCCCGAGTCTCCATCGGGCGCGACCGTCACCTCGTAGCTACAGATCCGGCTGACACTCGAGGTCCGGCTGAAGCCGGACCCCACAGGAACACTCGCCGCGTCCGACAACGTGGCGTCCGGCTTTAGCCGGACGTCCTCAATGAGCAACGACAAGGTGTACCCATCGATGCGCTCCGCACTCACCGTCCGCGCCCTGCCGTCGACGTCCACGACAAACGTCCCGGCTGCGCGATGAACCGTCACCCGCCGCACGCGCCCGTTGGCCTCGACCTCGTACTGCAACTCGTTACTCTCGTGTCGCCGCGAGCCGCAGTCCCTCGAAGCGCGCTCGCGCCGTCCATCCCTGAAGACGCACGGACCGAGCGTCGGGCTCAGATGTGGACGACATCTCGGCCTGGAGCGCCGCCGCAATCACCGCGACATCTTCCTGCTCGGACGTGTCGGTGAACGGCTGGCCGTTCCGGTGTCTGAGCACATCGTCCACATAGGTGGTGTAGAAGCGTCCCTCGAGAAACGCGGGCTGCACGAGCAGCCACGAAAAGAACGGCAGCGTCGTCTCGATGCCGGCGATGATGTATTCGTCCAGCGCGCGGCGCATCCGGGCAACAGCGGCCGGCCGGCTTTCGTCCCACACGGCAAGCTTCGAAATCATCGGATCATAGAAAATGGGGACGTCCAGTCCTTCGGTGGCTCCACTGTCGTCGCGAATCCCCGGACCTGAGGGCGGCCGCAGCCGCAGGATACGGCCGGGCGACGGGAGGAAGCCGTTGTCGGGATCCTCCGCGTAGATGCGGCACTCGATGGCGTGACCCGAGGGCGCCAGGAGCCGATCGGCCGGGAGATCGAGCCGTTCGCCTCTCGCGATGCGCAACTGCCAGCGAACGAGATCGACGCCGGTCACGAGTTCCGTAATCGGGTGCTCAACCTGCAGCCTGGTGTTCATTTCCAGAAAATAGAAGCGCCCATCTTCGTCCAGCAGGAATTCGATCGTTCCGGCGTTCGTGTAGCCGACCGCGCGGGCCACGGCGGCTGCAGCCGAGGTCAGTTCCCGGCGCAGTGCCGGCGTGACCGCCAGCGACGGTGTCTCTTCAACCACTTTCTGGTGCCGGCGCTGGATGGAGCATTCCCGCTCGACAAACGGGAGGACGGTGCCGTACTCGTCGCCGAGCAACTGCACTTCAATGTGGCGGGGACGCAGGAGCTGACGTTCGAAGTACACGGCGGTGTCTCCGAACGCTGTTCCGGCCTCCGACCGCGCCGCGCGAATCGCGTCCGAGAGCCCCGAGGGATCGGTGACGGTCCGCATGCCCTTCCCGCCCCCACCGGCCACCGCCTTGACCAGCAACGGGTATCCGACCCCTGCGGCGAGCCGCGCCGCCTCGGCCGCGGACACCTCGGGGCCAAGGGGATCGGTGGTACCCGGAACAACCGGCACACCCGCCGCGGAGGCCGCCGCGCGCGCCGCGGTCTTGCTCCCCATCAAGGCAATGGCGTCAGACGTCGGACCAACGAAGATCAGACCGGCGTCCCGCACGGCCCTCGCGAAGTCTGCATTCTCCGCGAGAAAACCATAGCCGGGATGGACTGCATCCGCGCCCGACCGGCGGGCCGCGTCGAGAATGCGATCGATCCGCAGGTAGCTCTCGCCCGGCGCGTTCGGACCAATGGCGCACGCCTCGTCGGCATAACGCACGTGCGGAGCGGTCCGGTCGCACTCGGAAAACACGGCGACGCTCACGAGTCCCATCTCGCGGCATGCGCGCATGATGCGCACGGCAATCTCGCCCCGATTGGCTATCAGAATCTTATGCAACTGCAACTATTCTATCGGCTTACGGGCAGGCGTGGCTCGAGTTCATTCTAATCCGCCTCCACGCGGGGGAACTGCTCAGTTAGAGCGGAATGTTGCCGTGCTTCTTCGGTGGGTTGCTGACCCGCTTGCCGTCCAGGTTCCTCAGCGCGGCAATCAGCTTGCGGCGCGTCTCACGAGGACGAATGATCTCGTCCAAATACCCACGCGATGCGGCGATGTAGGGATTCGCGAACTTCTCTCGAAACTCCCTCACTTTGTCGGCCCGCGCCGACGCATCGGCGGCCCCTTCGAGCTCGCGCTTGTACAGAATATTGACAGCCCCTTCCGGCCCCATGACCGCAATCTCGGCTGTCGGCCACGCGTAGTTGAAGTCGGTGCGCAGGTGCTTGCTCGACATGACGCAGTACGCGCCGCCGTACGCCTTGCGCGTGATCACGGTGACCTTCGGCACCGTCGCCTCCGCGAAGGCAAAGAGCAGCTTGGCGCCATGTTTGATGATGCCGCCGTACTCCTGCACGGTCCCCGGCAGAAACCCCGGTACATCCTCGAACGTGACAAGCGGGACATTGAACGCGTCGCAGCAGCGGAC
>JBGOTP010000219.1:0-8811 GCA_041476545.1 Vicinamibacteria bacterium
AGGTGTCCTTGAAGGGGTCGCCCACCGTATCGCCAACCACCGTCGCTGCATGAAGGGGGGTGCCCTTCATCTTCAGCTCGACTTCGACGATCTTCTTCGCGTTGTCCCAGGCGCCGCCGGCGTTGGCCATGAAGATCGCCTGGTAGAGCCCGAAGAGCGCGATAGAGATGAGATACCCGATGAAGAAATACTCTTCGAGGAAGGCGAACGCGAGCGTCGAGAAGAACACCGTGAGGAAGATGTTGAACATCCCTTTCTGCGCATACTTGGTGCAAATCTCGACGACCTTCTTGCTGTCTTCGACCGACGCCTTTTCCGCGCCCTCGAGCTTGATATTCGCTTTGATGAACTCAACGGCCCGGTACGCGCCGGTCGTGACCGCCTGGGCCGACGCACCCGTGAACCAGTAGATGACCGCGCCACCGCTGATCAAGCCGAGGAAGAAGGGCGGATGCAGCAGCGACAGCTTGTCGAGGTTCTCCTTGAGCCCGTTGGTCAGTACGAAAATGATCGAAAAGATCATCGTCGTCGCGCCGACGACGGCCGTGCCGATGAGCACCGGCTTCGCCGTGGCCTTGAAGGTGTTGCCCGCGCCGTCGTTCTCCTCGAGCAGGTCCTTCGCCCGTTCGAAGTGGACGTCGAACCCATAGTCGCGCTTGAGCTGGTCCTTGATGCCGGGGATCTGTTCGATCACCGACAGCTCGAATACCGACTGCGCATTGTCGGTGACCGGACCGTACGAGTCCACGGCAATCGTGACCGGGCCCATGCCGAGGAATCCGAACGCCACCAGACCAAACGAGAAGACGGCGGGGGCGAGCATCATGCCGCCGGCGGCGACGTGGGCGGGATCGATCGCCGGAATCGCCCGGCCGACGCCGTACGCGATGCCCATGAGCGAGACGATGCTCAACCCCAGCCAGTAGGCGCTGAAATTGCCTGCCACGAATCCGGACAGGATGTTCAGCGACGCGCCGCCCTCGCGGGACGAAATCACGACTTCCCTGACGTGACCCGATTCGGTCGAGGTGAACACCTTCACCAGTTCGGGGATGATCGCCCCGGCCAGCGTGCCGCACGTGATGATCGTCGACAGCTTCCACCACAGCGTGCCATCGCCCAGATCGGGCACGAGCACTCGCGACACCGCGTAGGTGATGGCCACCGAAATCAAGGACGTGAGCCAGACAAGCGAGGTCAAGGGCGCCTCGAAATTCATTCGATCAACGTTGGCGTACTTGCCCTTCGCGATCGCTTCGTTGATGAAATACGAAAGGCCGCTCGCGACGATCATCATGATACGCATCACGAAGATCCAGACGAGCAGCTTCACCTGGGTCCGTACGTCCGGCACCGCGAGCACAATGAACGAGATCAGCGCGACACCGGTGACCCCGTAGGTTTCGAATCCGTCAGCACTTGGACCGACCGAGTCGCCCGCGTTGTCGCCCGTGCAGTCCGCGATGACGCCGGGATTGCGCGCGTCGTCTTCCTTGATATTGAAGACGATCTTCATCAGATCCGACCCGATGTCGGCGATTTTGGTGAAGATCCCGCCCGCGATGCGCAGCGCGGCCGCCCCGAGCGATTCACCGATCGCGAAGCCAATGAAACACGGTCCCGCGAGCGTCCCGGGGATGAACAGCAGGATGCTGAGCATCAGCAGGAGCTCGACGCTGATGAGCAGCATGCCGATGCTCATGCCCGAGCGGAGAGGAATCGCGTAGATCGGAAACGGCTTGCCGCGAAGGCTGGCAAAGGCGGCGCGCGAGTTGGCGAAGGTGTTGACGCGGATGCCGAACCAGGCCACGCCGTAGCTGCCGCCGATGCCGATGAGACTGAAGAGCAGGATGATCAGCACCCTGAAGGGCTCCTGCCGCTCGAGCACGCCGAAGTACAGGACGATGACCGACCCGATGAAAATCTCGAGAATCAGAATGAAGCGGCCCTGCGTAACCAGGTACGTCTTGCAGGTCTCATAAATCAGCTCGGAAACCTCCAGCATCGATTTGTGTACGGGCAGATTCTTCAGCTGTGTGAAGGTCAGCAGCCCGAACAACAGCCCGAGTCCGCACACCAGCAGGCCGCCCATCAGCAGCGTCCTGCCGTTGATGCCGCGGAAGTCCACCGTCGAAAGATCGGGAAGCACGAGATTGGCTTCGCCCCCGGCCGCATGAGCCGCCTGGGCCGGAGCCGGCGCTTGATCGGCCTGCCCGGCAGAGGCGCGGGCCGGCAACATCAGCATCGCCATCAACAACGCTATCGGGACGACCAGGCGTCCCACTGCTTTCTGAACGGTCGCGCTCATCTCACCTCTCAAGAGGCGGATCCTCAGAACCCGCCCGCACTTATTGACACAAAGGTCCGGATTATACCCGGAAGTCGTCGCTTCTCAGCTCCGCCATCCGTTCTGGAATGGCCATCCCGCCGGTCAGGAAGATCTGGATGCCTTCCTCCACGGTCACGTTCGGGAAGGTGGCCCGCTCCCTGGGGCAGACGACGATCTCCCCCAAATAGAGGTGGTTCGTCGGGACGTACACCGCCAACAGGGCCTCCGGGCCCTTGCCTCGGTCGAGCGTGAATTCTCGAGTCAGGAACCCCAGGGAATATCCATGTGCGCCCTCGAACATCACAACCCGCTTGAACCCGTACTCGTTGTCCGGAGAAAACGCGACAACAAGCTGCTTCACAGGTGCATAGATCGTCCGGAACACCGGCACTCGTAGAAGGTAGCCTTCCCCTTGCTGCAGCAGCCGCCGCCCGATGACGTTGGTCGTCAGCGCGCCGACGAGGAGAATCCCCGCCGCCGTGGTGGCAATTCCCAAGCCAGGCGGAGGAGTGCCCAGGAACCTCGAAAAAAGCGGCGTTGTCAGACCGTCGACGATGCGGAAGAGCCAGATGAAGGCCGTAACGCTGATGAAAAGCGGCACCGTGACGAAGAATCCGGCGATGAAACTCCGCCGAAGGAACTGCACTCACGCCCACCCAAAAGCCATGGCCGCGAGCAGCGCAAGCCCTGTCACGATGCGGTACCAGGCAAACGGCGCGAATCCGGACCGGCTCACATAGTTGAGAAACGGCTTCACGACCAGAACAGAGGCGACGAAGGCCGTCAGGAAGCCCACCGCGATATCGGCCGCCCGGGCCGCGGAGAGGTGCCTTCGCACTTCGATCAGATCGTGGGCAAACGCCGCCGTCAAAGTCGGCATCGCAAGGAAGAACGAGAACTCCGCCGCGGCACGGCGATCGAGGCCCATCGTCATGCCGCCGACGATGGTCGCCCCCGACCGCGAGACACCGGGCACCATGGCCAGCGTCTGGCACAGGCCGATTCCGAGCGCCCCGGAGAAGGATGTCTCGTTCGCCGCGTGGACGCCCTGCGCTCGGTTCAGGCGCTCGACGACTAGGATCACGATGCCGCCGAGCACGAACGACACCGCGATCACGCCGAGGCTTTGATACAGCACGGACTTCACGTATCCAGACAGCAGGGCCCCGGCCACCAGCGCAGGGACGAACGCCACGAAAATCAGCAGCGCGAAGCGCCGCGCCTCCGGCTTCGAGGGAAGTCCACGCAGGACGTCGATAATCATCCGCCGATAGAGCCACATCACCGCGAAGATGGAACCGAGCTGGATCATGACCGTGAAGACGCCTCCCGGATCGTCGTACCCCATCAGGCGGCTTCCGAGCAGGATATGTGCGGTCGAGGAGACGGGCAGGAATTCGGTCAATCCCTGAACGACGCCGAGAATCGCGGCCTTGAGTAGTGAAGGCATGAAGCTATCGGCTATCGGCTATCGGTTCTCGGCTGTCAGCTCTCAACTCGAAACGCTCCAGGACTTTCACTGACAGCCGAAAGCCACAAGCTGACAGCTGAAGGTGGACGCTTATGACGCTCGGGCCTTCCGTTGCGGCTTCGACTTACGCGACGGCTGCTGCGGAGACGCCGCGGTGGCCGAGGCCGGCGCGTGTGCTGCCGCCCGCGTCGGGCCCGCGCCCCGCCAGAAGCTGATGATGGCCGCGGCAATGAACACACTCGAGTACGTGCCGGTGATGATGCCGATAATCATCGTAAAGGCGAAGCCGTGCAGCACCTCGCCGCCGAAGAAGAACAGCGCGAGCGCGGTCAGGAGCGCCGTACCGGAGGTGATGACCGTCCGGCCGAGCGTCTGGTTGATGGAGACATTGATCACGTGTCCGAGCGAATCGCGGCGCATCGACCGCAGGTTCTCGCGGATCCTGTCGAAGATCACGATCGTATCGTTCGTGGAGAAGCCGGTAATCGTCAGGATGGCGGCAATGACATTCAACGTCATGTCGTACCGGAAAATGGCGATGAACGCCAGCGTCACGAGCAGGTCGTGGACGGTCGCGATGACCGCACCGACGGAGAAGCTGAACTGAAAACGGAACGCAATGTAGGCCAGCAGTCCGGCAAGGGAGAAGACCGTGGCGAGCAGCGCCTTGTCCCGCAACTCGGCGCCCACGGCCGGACCGACAATTTCCTTGCCCACGTTGTGCGCATTGCCCAGCCCGGCCTGCTTGAGCGCGCTCTCGATCGCGTTGGCCGTGTCGCTCAGCGACGCGCCCGACTCGCCGCCAACGGTCGGGACGCGAATCATCACCTGGTGCGTCGAGGCATCCCCATAGGGTTGGATGATGGCTTCGCCGCCACCGCCTGGAAGAAACCGGTCCAGGGCGGTGCGCACCTGCTCGGTGGACACCGCCTGCTCGAACTTTTCGATGACCGCCGTGCCGCCGGCAAACTCGATACCGAGCCTGATACCCAGGCTCGGGGTCATGAAGACGATCACGCCCGCGATAATCACGATCCACGACAGGGCGATCGCATGCCAGCGCCAGCGTAGAAAGTCGAAGTTCGTGTCCTTGAAAATATGCATGGCTAGATGGACAGCGTCGCGACCTGATGACGACGCGAGAGCGCCAGCTCAAACAGGGTCTTCGACACGAAGAGTGAGGTGAACAGATTCGACATCAAACCAAAGAACAGCGTGACGGCAAAACCCTTGATGGGCCCACTGCCGAAATTGAACAGGAAGGCGACCGAAATGAGCGCCGCGAAGTGCGTGTCGACCAGCGTCCAGAACACGCGGCCGAAGCCGGCGTTAATCGACGCGCGCACGCCACGCTGTGCATCGAGCTCTTCCTTGATGCGCTCGAAAATGAGCACGTTCGAATCGACACCGATGCCCATCGTGAGCACGAAGCCGGCAATGCCCGGCAGCGTCATGACGGCGCCGATGTACGACATCAGGCCGACGAGAATCACCAGGTTGAACACCAGCGCGACGACGGCATTGACGCCGGAAAGCTTGTAGTAGACGAGCATGAACGCCACGATCAGCAGCAGGCCGACCAGCGAGGCGATGATGCCGGCGCGGATCGCGTCGGCGCCAAGGCTCGGTCCGATGGTCTGTTCCTGAAGATAGTCGGTGCCCGCCGGGAGGGCGCCCGAGCGAAGCACGAGCGAGAGGTCCGCGGCCTCCTCCGGCGTGAAATTGCCGGAGATGCGGCCGTCGGTCGTGATGCGGCCGTCGATCGTCGGCGCGGACTGCACGCGGCCGTCGAGCACGATGGCCAGGCGCCGGCCGATGTTCTCACTGGTGAACTTACCGAACTTGCGACCGCCGTCCGAATTCAGCGTGAAGCTGACCGCGGTGCGATTGTTCTCGTCGAGCGAAGGGCGCGCGCTCCGCAGATCGCGGCCATTGACCGCAGCGACCTTCTTGACGAGGTAATAGTACGTGCTCGAATCGCTGGACGAGGCCACGCCGGGAACGATTTCCATCCCGCTCGGCACGACCCCTCCCGGCGCCAGCTCCTCTTTGGTCGCCCCTTCCTTTTCGACGAGCTTCAGTTCCAGGAACCCCTCGGCGCGAATAATCTCCTTCGCGCGATCCACGTCGGTCATGCCGGGAAGCTGCACCAGAATCTGATCGTTGCTCGACCCCTGCCGCTGAATGTTCGGCTCGGTGACGCCAAGCTCGTTGACGCGCTTGTCGATGGTCTCCCGGAATCGCACGACCGTCTCTTCGCGAAGCGTCGATTCGACATTCGGTCGCATCGAAAAGGTGTAGGTGCCATTGGTGCCTGAGTTGCGATCGAAGTTGGCCTGAAAGTCGGCAGCCGCGTTTCTGAACGCCGCATCCTTGTCCGGAGGCACTCCCTCGATACGGAAATGCGTGGGGTCGACCACCGCGATGTTCGTCACCGGAATGTTCTGGGTCTGCAGCGCCTCGCGAAGGCGTTCGGACTCCACTTCACTCTCGAGCTTCAGCGCATCGTCTGTACGGACACGCAGCACAAGGTGCACGCCGCCCCTCAGGTCGAGGCCGCGCTTCAGCTCCATGGCCTTCAGCCACGCCGGAGCCGGCAGATGATAGCGGTTGGCGAGAATCGGATAGATGCCGACCGTGGCAAAGGCGACGAACACGACGAGGATCGTGACGACTTTCCAGCGAAGATTGGCCATAACTTACGACTCGCTAGGCTCGACGACGGGAGCCTGCCCTTGATAACCGCCGACCGACGCTTTCGCCACGTCGATGCGGATCTTGTCGGCCACCTGGAGTTGAACGCTCTGGTCGTTGAGCTTCGTGACCTGCCCGTAGATGCCGCCCGTCGTGATCACTTTATCGCCGACCTTGAGACTGTCGAGAAATGCCTGCACCTTCTGCTGCTTCCGCTTCGCCGGCATCAGAATGATGAAATAGAAGATCGCGATGACGAGCGCGAACGGAACAAACTGAATCCACAGACTCCCCCCCTCAGGAGGCGCGCCCATGGCGAACACCGAACCAGCCAGCAACATCATCTATACAGTCTGAAACTTTCGAACCGCCCGAATTCAATAGCCTCCCTAATCCGCCGGAGGGTGTCAAGGTAAAACTGCAGATTATGCAACGTGTTAAGGGTTGCCGCGTTCATCTCCCCCGCAAGAAACAAGTGACGCAGGTAGCTGCGTGAAAATGTCCGGCATGTATAGCAACCGCAGGCCGAATCGGCGGGCCGGTCGTCCTCTGCAAACTGCGCGTTCTTGATATTGAGGCGGCCTTCGCTGGTAAAGAGTTGTCCGTTACGGGCGTTCCTCGTCGGGAGCACGCAATCGAAGAGGTCCACGCCCCTGGCCACGGCTTCGACGAGGTCTTCCGGCGTGCCGACGCCCATCAGATAGCGGGGCTGGTGCACTGGCAGGACCGCCGTTGTCCGCTCCACGATGTCGTACATGATATCCGCCGGTTCGCCGACGCTCAGGCCCCCGATGGCGTACGCGTCGAACCCAATCGCCACCGTTTCCCGCGCGCTTTGTTCGCGAAGCGCGGGGAAGACACCGCCTTGCACGATGCCAAACTGCGCTTGGCCCGGATTGGTGACGACGACACCCTCGACCGGGCCGGCCCGCAGCGCCGACTGCCGATCGCGCGCGCGTCGGGCCCACCGCACCGTGCGCTCCATGGACTGGCGTGCGATCTCCTCCGCGACGGGATACGCCACGCATTCGTCGAGCGTCATCGCCACATCCGACCCCAACTGGCTCTGAATGTCCGCGGCCCGCTCCGGGGTCAGAAGGCGCGAGGATCCGTCGAGGTGCGATTGAAAGCGCACGCCGTGCTCGTCGATGGTCCGACGGGAGGCAAGACTGAACACCTGATAGCCGCCGCTGTCGGTCAGGATCGGCTTGGTCCACGCGATGAACCGGTGCAGCCCGCCGCGCCGCGCGATCAGGTCGTCGCCGGGCCGCAAATGGAGATGGTACGTGTTGCTCAGCAGAATCTCGGCACCGGCGGCTTCCAGATCGCGGTGCGTCACGCCCTTCACCGCGCCCTGCGTGCCGACCGGCATGAATGCCGGCGTCTCGACCCCGCCGTGCGCCGTGCGCATGACGCCACGACGGGCGCGGCCATCGGTGTGGGAGACGCGGAAGTCGAACGGACCGTCTGACATGGGCGCGGTAAGTCTACAATCTATGAGCGCGGGGGGAACTCTGGTGAAACGAGTCGCACTCATTCTGATCGCCGCAGCCTGCAGTCTGGTACTCAGTGCGCCGGCATCCGCCGCGATCACGGAAGGCCCGCGGCTGGCGGCCATCTACGACATCATCCTTCAGGCGCGCTTTGCGCAGGCCGGCCAGGAGTTGAGCAGGGCGTGTCCACCAGCGCCCATGGAGGCGTGCCGCACGCTGGGCGTCGTCGTGCTCTGGTGGCAGGTCCTGATGGATCCCTATAGCCGCGAGCTCGACGATCGACTGCAGCGAGAGGCGAAGGCCTCGATCGCTGCGGCCGAAGCCTGGACGCGACGGGAGCCTCGGCGAGGGGAAAGCTGGTTCTACCTGGCGGGGGCATACGCGCCGCTTGTGCAGTGGCAGGCCATGCGCGGCCAGCGTCTGGCTGGCGCGCGCAACGGCAACCGCATCCGGGTGGCGCTCGAACGGGCGATTGCGCTCGACCCGCAATTGCGCGATGCCTACTTTGGCATCGGGATGTACCACTACTGGGCCGATGTCGCGCCGGTCATGGCCAAGATGCTGCGCATGCTGCTGTTCCTGCCCGGCGGCGATCGGGAGAAGGGGCTCCGCGAGATGCAGCAAGCCCGCGATCAAGGCGTGCTGCTCGCCGGCGAAGCCGACTTTCAACTGCACTGGCTGTATCTGTGGTTCGAGAACAAGCCGTCGCAGGCGCTGGATCTCGTACGGAGTCTTGACGCCCGGTACCCCTCGAACCCGATGTTTCTGACGCGCATCGCGGAAATCGAGAACGAATACATGCACGATCACCGCGCGAGCGCAGC
>JBGOTP010000220.1:0-8799 GCA_041476545.1 Vicinamibacteria bacterium
GACCCGGATCGCTTTTCCCAGGTTTTGTACAACTTCGTGTCCAACGCCCTGAAGTTCACGCCGGAGCAGGGTCACGTCTCCGTGCGCATCACCCCGGATGGGACGGGCGAGCTTCGGGTGCAGATTCGCGACACCGGAATCGGGATCGATCCGAACGACTTCGGCCGGTTGTTTGTGCCGTTCGGACAACTGGACTCGGGTCGCGGCAAGTCGTTTCAAGGACTGGGTCTTGGCCTGGCGTTGACCAAGCGCATCGTCGAGCAGCAAGGCGGGCGCGTCGGCGTCGAGAGCCGCCTGGGTGAGGGCAGCACGTTCTTCGCGGTGCTGCCGTATCAGTCCTGTCAGGTCAGTGAACTGTCGATCTGACCGCGGAACGCGCGACGCGCCTCGGGACGTCAGCGAGGCTTTCGATACACCGAGATGTGCGCACCGCTGCGGTCGCCGTACGGCTGTCGCTGCCATCCGGTAAAGCGGCTTTCGAGCTCGAGGCCCGCGTGTGTCGCCATGAGATCGAGTTCAGACGGCGCCGCATACCGCAGCGCACCTGGCCGAAGGCGGATGCCATCGTTGCTGATCCAGATGTGTTGCGCGACGAGGAGTTGTTCTGACGGACGATGCCGCGTCACCCGTAGTTCAACGTGATCGTCGCTCAAGCCGGCAATATGGATACGGCCATTGGCGACAAATCCGCTAAAATCTGGAATCTCCGCCTCGATGACAAAGCGGCCGTCGGCGTGAAGATGCCGTGCGACATGCTGAAAGCACGACAGCTGTCCAGCGCGCGTGGTCAACAGCAGAATGGCGTTGTATACGCCATAGACGAGGGTGTACTGATGGGGCAACTCGAAGTTAGCGTAGTCGCCGATGGTCACGGGCACATGATTGCCGTCTGGCTTCGCGCGCAGTAGCGCCACCATGTCCTCCGACGCATCGATGCCATGCACGTCGACGCCAGTCGCCCGAAGAGGAAGGGCCACCCGCCCGGAGCCAATGCCAAGTTCAAGTACAGGTCCGGCTCCGGCGAGTGCCGACAGAAAATTGACAGCTGCCGTGGGATCGAGGCCGTGAGTGCCGATAAACGCCTCGTAGATGTCTGCCCAGTGGCGACCGTACGTTGCCGCGTCCGTCAAGATGCGATCAGACATCGCAGGCACCTCCCTCAAGCACTCGATGCGTTGAAGAACACACGGCTCGCCTCACTCCCGCCGGGCCGCAAGCGTACTACACGGACCGAGCGCGCTCGAAAACGATTTGCCCGCTGACCTTTTTCACAGGCAGGAGAATACCCATGGTGTGGCGCTCGTCGGCTCGTCGCCTCGGCCTTGCGCTCGCGCTGTCGACGATGCCGGCTTCGCTCGCGGTACTCTTGCCCACGGTCTCAGCGGCAACGGCGAGCGGGCCGAGCATTGAGGTCTCGTTCCCGAGATCGCTCGATGCTGGCGCGCTCGACGGTCGCCTGCTGGTCGTGATTTCCCGGACGGACAATCCGGAGCCTCGATTTCAGGTTGGACCGGGCCTGACCTCTCGGCCGCTCTTCGGTATCGACGTTGATGGATTGCAGCCGGAGCAGCCTGCGATCATTGACGCCACGGCGCGCGGCTATCCGATCGAACGTCTCGACTCGATTCCGGCGGGCGACTACTACGTACAGGCCGTGTTGAACGTCTATACGACATTCCGCCGCGCCGACGGCCACACGATCAAAGCGCACATGGATCAATGGGAAGGACAACACTGGAATCGATCCCCGGGAAACCTGATGAGCGACATCCAGCGCGTCCACATCGACCCGGAGGTGCCGACACGAATCACGGTGAGGTTGACGAAACGGATTCCGCCCGTCGACGTGCCCGCCGACACGACCTACATCAAGCGCGTGAAGTTCAAGAGCGAGATCCTGAGCAAATGGTGGGGCCACGACATGTATCTCGGCGCGCTGGTCGTGCTGCCGGAAGGCTTCGAGAGCCACCCCGACGCGCGCTACCCGGTCGCCTACAATCACGGGCACTTTCAGCTGACGTTCAACAACTGGTCCGAGACACCACCGGCTGCCGATCTGACGGGCGCGGCGCGCGCGCAGGCCGAGGCCGGCTACCAATTCTTCCAGGACTGGAAGTCGGGCCGGCTTGGCCGGTGGCTGATCGTGCTCATGCAGCACCCCACGCCGTTCTATGACGATTCATACGCTGTCAACTCCGCCAACAACGGACCCTATGGCGACGCGCTCACGCAGGAGCTGATCCCACTCGTCGAACAGAGGTTTCGAGCGATGGCACAGCCGTGGGCACGTATCGTATATGGCGGTTCGACCGGCGGATGGGAGTCGCTCGCGTGGCAGGCGTTCTATCCCGACATGTTCAACGGCGCGTGGGCGTTCTGCCCGGATCCGGTTGACTTCCGGTACTTTCAGCTCGTGAACATCTACGAAGACAGGAACGCCTTCTATCCGAATAACGAGTGGAAGCAGGAACCGATTCGACCGTGGCAGCGGAGCCTCGACAATCAGGTGGCCATGACCCAACGTGACGCGAGCCATTTCGAGGAGGTGCTGGGGACGAGAGGCCGCTCAGGACAGCAAATGGACATCTTCATGAGCGTGTTCGGACCAGCCGGGTCGGACGGGTATCCGCGACTGTTGTACGACAAATGGACGGGCGAAATCGATCGTGGAGTGACTGACTACTGGCGCGATCATTACGACTTGCGCGACATCCTGCAACGCGGCTGGCTCACACTCGGTCCGAAGCTCGCGGGCAAGCTCCACGTCTACATGGGGGACACCGACACGTACTATCTCGAAGAAGCCGCCTATCAGTTGAAAGCGTTCCTGGAAGGCACGACGGATCCGCCGTACGGCGGCTCGTTCGAGATCGGCCAGCATCGGCCGCACTGCTACTCTGGCGAGCCGGCGTTTCCAGGACAATGGGCGGAGCAACACGTGTTCCCCGAAATGCTGGAACGCATCCTGAACACCGCGCCGCCGGCGGCGGATGTTACCAGTTGGAGATACTAGTGGGTGGGGGGGCGATTCTTCGGGAGTATCGTCGGTGGAATTCCAGGGCTTTCAGGCGGGCGTGCGATCGGGCGTCGCCCACGGCGGAGGCCCGTCATACACGAGGACATCGGGATCCAAATCGAGGCCGTTCGGCCAGACAACCGTGCCGTCGGCGGCGCGGACCTGTGCGAAGAACGCCGGGTCCTTCAGCGGCGCGAACATCGGCCCCGTCGGCCCGCTCAACTTGCCGCTGAAATCACGCTCCACCGTCCGGCCATCCGTCAGTCCCAGCCGCAAGCGATACCCGGGCAACGCCTCCACGCTCTGAATGCGGATGTCCATCCCCGCCACCCTAGTCCCGGTCCAGCGGCGCGATCGGGACCAGTGGTTCCTGTGCACGCGCCAGCGCCCAGTCCGCCTGCAGTTCGGCGCGATGCGCGTCAGCCCACTCGACGACCAGCGCCTTCACGCGTCGCGGCAGGGTGCCGTGGAGCAGCGCGAGCGTCTCAATCGAAACGGTGGCCGCAAACTCCCCGTACTCCGCGTGAAAGTGCGGCACCGGGTGATCATCCCAATACATCTTGATCACGATCCCGAAGAACCGGCTTAATCTCGGGCATTGATGGCGGCGGCGAACGACTGACCCACGCTTTTTAGTATACCGGTGAACTTCCGTCCGGCTGTAGGCACTGCACTCCCATCAATGAAACGCGACATGGACCTCGTCCGCAAGATCCTATTGGTGATGGAGGCGTCTGTGTCAGGGGGCCTTCGGCGGACGGCCAGGCCTTGCGCGGCTCGGTGCCGAGGTCCTGGCCCCGCGTCTCGATCCCCATGTTATCCTTCACGCATGAGCGGCCCGAACGCCACGCGGCGGCGTGCGACGTACGAGGATCTGCGCCAGGTACCGGATCACAAAGTCGCTGAGATTCTGGACGGCGACCTGGTCGTCTCGCCACGACCCGCGCTTCGACATGCCCGCGCGAGCCTTGGACTCGGAGGGCACCTCTGGGGCCCTTTCCAGAGTGGACGCAGCGGTGGCCCTGGAGGTTGGTGGATTCTCTTCGAACCAGAGCTGCATCTCGCCGACGATATCGTCGTACCCGATCTCGCCGGCTGGCGTCGTGGGCGTCTGCCGGCTGTTCCCGACAGTGCGTACTTGACGCTCGCGCCTGACTGGGTCTGCGAGGTGATCTCACCCGCCACGGAACGGATGGACCGATCGCGGAAAATGCGCATCTATGCCCGCGAGGGTGTTATGCACCTCTGGCTGCTCGATCCGCTCGTCCGCACACTTGAAGTGCTTCGGCTGGAGAGCGGCCGGTGGGGCCTCCTGGCCACACACAGCGACACTGACCTCGTCCGCGTCGAGCCGTTCGAGGCCATCGAGATCGAGTTGACGACGCTTTGGCCCGATCCCCCGGCCGATTCTCCACCCGGTTCTTGATCGATCTTTTCTGTAGAGCTCGTCCGCCGCTTCGATCCCCATGTCAACTGCCTCCATTCAGGTGGACTACAACCGCGACCTCCACGCGCTGGCAGAGACGCTGGCGGCGGTCGAACGCCCGGGAGATTTTTGCGCCTTCGGTTCGATCGAGGCGCCAATGCCGCGGCTCGACATCGAGGGCGTGGGCACGGTGTCGTTTCCCATTCCCGCGGCGCAGGCGCGGCAAATCATCCGGCAGGCCGTACGCGCGGATCGCGGACACCACGAAGGTCGCCCCCGACGCCCTGCTCGCGCCCGTGCTTGCCAGAGACGGTCGCCAGGGTGGCACGCGCATCTCCGACCGCGATCTCGCGACGCTGTGGCGGCACACCGTCGAATTTCTGCTGGCGCGCAGCGGCGTTCCGCCCGAACCGCCAAACGTCACGGTCTCGACATGACGCATGTCACCGACCGCAGAGGCTCGCCGCAAACCCTCGTGTGCACCAAGACCCGCCGCACCTACCGAACGCGTCGCGAAGAGTACCGCCGTGACATCGGACACCTCCGTACTCTCGAACCCTTGCTGGCGCAACCCTCCACCGGCGAGCAGGCGCTGTTGACACGGATCCGTGCGGCAGTTGCCTCTCGCACATCCTCGAACTCCTTCATAACGCCGCACTGACGACTGACGCGTGGGTCCATCAGCCGCTACTACACGACAAGGGAGGAGTATCCCCGACAACACGACAACGGCAAATGGACGCCCAGAACGCGCCCACCGCTCCGTGGAAAACCGAGGACGGTTTTCCACGAGCTCCCACAGGCGTCCTCGGGGTCTCGTTCAAAAGGGGACATTTCTATAGAGAGAAGGATGGGGACATTTCTAACGAGGCTGGACAATTAGCCCACCCGGTCGTTGACCGTGCCTGGGTCAGGTGCTAGGGTACGCGCGCTGGCCCTGCGGCCCATACAGCTTTGATGCGGCATCTCGTTCAACGCGCCGTCACTCGAGCTGTGACCTCGGCCCGCGTGGAGCGGTCATGAAAGCTCGAGCGGTGTTCCTTGCCGGATTCGTGGTGCTGCTGGCTCTTCTTGCTCATCCTGCGTCACCAACGGTGGTCGCACAGAGCGACGCATCGATCGCGCTAGGCGGCAGAGTCGGGTCGAGCGACGAGAGCGCCATGGGCGGCGTCCTCGTCAGCGCCAGGAAAAACGGCTCCACGCTGACAACGACGGTCGTGAGCGATGCGAGTGGACGATACAGCTTTCCTCGCGCGCGGCTGGAGCCTGGCACGTACACGCTGCGTATTCGTGCGGTCGGTTACGACCTCGCGGGACCGGCGACGGTCACCGTCGCGACGCACGAGGGCGCGACCGCGGACCTGTCGCTGCAGAAGACAAAGGACCGCACCGCTCAGCTCACGGACGCCGAGTGGCTGGCCAGCATGCCGGGCACGGCCGCGCAGAAAGCCGAGATCCGCGGCTGCGCGCACTGCCACATGCTCGATCTGGTCGCGCGCTCGCGTCACGACGCCGGCGAGTTCGTGCCGGTCATCGAGCGCATGGCCGGATATCCGCCTCTGTCGTTTCCCCTCATGCCGCAGCGAACGCCCGCGCCACGGATCGGCGGAGGCGAGACGTCTCGCGAACGGCAGCTCCAGACCTGGAGCCGGCAGGCGGAGTATCTCGCGACCCTCAATCTGAGCGCGGGGCCGCAATTGGGCTACGAACTGAAAACACTGCCTCGTCCGACTGGCGACGCCACGCGCGTGGTCTACACGGAGTACGACCTACCGCGTCGCACGCGACAGCCGCACGACGTGATCGTCGATTCCACGGGGATTGTCTGGTACGCGAGCTTCGGTGAGCAGATCCTCGGCAAGCTCGATCCCAAGACCGGCAAGGTCACGGAATACCAGATTCCGATTCTCAAGAGAGACGCGCCGACCGGCATCCTCGGCATGCGTTTCGACCACGACGAGAATCCGTGGCTGGCAATGCAGTTTCAAGGTGGCATCGCGAAGTTCGACAGGAAGACGGAGAAATTCCAGACGTGGAGCCTGCCACCGGAACTGAACGGCACGCACGTGCAAATCAATCAGGTGAGCCCGGAGCGATCGCACATCGACGGCAAGGTGTGGCTGCAGGATGCGGGCACTTATAACGTGATGCGACTCGATATCGCCACGGGTACGTTCGAGAATTTCGAGCCTTACAAGATTCCTCGACCGAACGTCTACGACGTGATTCCCGACTCCAGGAACAACGGCTACTTTCTGGTGCTGGGCGCAGAAGAGGTCGGGCGGATTGACGCGAAAACCGGAAAGATCGACATCTTCAAGACGCCCACACGCGGTTCAGGACCGCGCCGCGGGATGATGGACGATCAGGATCGACTCTGGTTTGGCGAGAACCGATCCGACAAAATTGGCATGTTCGACACGCGGACCCAGGCCTTCCAGGAGTGGGCGCCACCGACGCCAGGTGCGTGGCCCTACGATGTCACGGTCGATCGCAACGGCGAGGTGTGGGCGGGCGGCGAATACAACGACCGCATCATTCGTCTCAACCCCAAGACGGGCCGCGGCGTCGAGTACCTGATGCCCGGACATACGAATGTTCGTCGCGTCTGGGTGGACAACGCTACAAACCCTGTGACGTTCTGGGTCGGCAGCACCCACGCGGCCTCTATCGTCAAACTCGAAGCGCTCGACAAATGACTCCTTGCCCGTCGTCCTCTACGCGTGAACGCCGGGCGCTTCGTGACCAGTGCGCGCCACGTACTCGACGTAAGACCCTGGATAGAGATGCGGCTGCGCCTCGGTGCCGGTCTCGCCGCCGAGTTCGAGCACGCGATTGCTGAGGGCGCGAAGAAAGGCGCGATCGTGCGACACGAAGAGCATCGTGCCGTCGAAGTCTTTCAGGGCCTCGAGCAGCATGTCTTTCGTCGCGAGGTCGAGGTGGTTGGTCGGTTCGTCGAGCACCAGGAAGTTGGGCGGATCGAGCAGCATGCGCGCAAGCGCCAGACGCGTTTTCTCGCCACCTGAGAGCGCACGAATCTTCTTGTCGACGTCCTCGCCTGAAAACTGAAAGGCGCCGGCCAGATTTCTGAGCGCGCCAATCGATTCCTTCGGAAAGTCTCTGAGGAGCTGCTCCTCGACCGTCAGATCGGGATCAAGCACGTCGAGCGACTGCTGCGCGAAATAACCCATCTTGAGACTCGCGCCCAGCGTCACCTTGCCGCCGTCTGGCGCCACTTGCCCGGCCACCATCTTCAGCAGCGTCGACTTGCCGGCGCCATTTTTACCCATCACGCACCAGCGCTCACCGCGGCGGATGATCATGTTCAAGCCGTCGTGAACGACGCGCCGTCCGTAGGCCTTGGTGACGCCCTCCATCACCGCCACCTGTTCACCCGAGCGAGGCGGCGTCCGGAAATCAAAATGCACCACCTGACGCGTTCTTGGAAGCTCGACTCTTTCGATCTTCTCGAGCGCCTTCACGCGGCTCTGCACCTGCGCGGCCTTGGCGGCGTGGGCGGCGAAGCGATCGATGAACCGTTGTTCCTTCGCCAGCATCGCCTGTTGTCGCGCATAGGCGGCCTCCCGGTTGGCTTCTCGAATCGCACGTTCGCGCTCGTAGAAATCGTAGTTCCCGGAGTACGTCGTAATCTCGCCGCCATCGATCTCCGCGACTTTCGTCACGATGCGGTTCAGGAACTCGCGGTCGTGCGACGTCATCAGCAGCGCGCCGGACCGCGATTTCAAGAAGCTCTCGAGCCAGATGATGGACTCGATGTCGAGGTGATTCGTCGGCTCGTCCATGAGCAGCACATCCGGCTGACCCAGCAGTACGCGGGCCATTGCCACGCGCATCTTCCAGCCGCCCGACAGGGCGCCGACATCGCCGTCAATCCGCTCGGCGTCGAACCCGAGGCCGAAGAGCACCTCGCGTGCCTGCGCCTCGAGCGCGTACCCACCGAGGTGCTCGTACTCCTCCTGCACTTCGCCGAAGCGTGCGAGGATGCGGTCCATCTCGTCGGTCCGTCCGGGGTCGCTCATCGCATGATTGAGCTGCTCCAGTTCGTGGTGCAGATCGCCGACTCTGCCGCTGCCGAGAATCGCTTCGTCCAGCACGGATCGGCCGGACATCTCCTCGACATCCTGCCTGAAGTAACCGATCGTCAGTTTCTTTGGCACTGAAATGTCGCCATCGTCCGGCACTTCCTCGCCGGTGATGAGACGAAAGACCGTCGTCTTACCGGCGCCGTTGGGGCCGACGAGCCCGACTTTCTCTCCGGGGTTGAGCTGAAAAGACGCGTCAACGAAGAGGATCTGCCTGCCGTACTGCTTGCTGATGCGGGTCAACGAGATCATGA
>JBGOTP010000221.1:0-8755 GCA_041476545.1 Vicinamibacteria bacterium
CGGTTGGCCCGGCCTTCGATGAAGAACTCCTCCTCGACGTAGCCGCGGCTCTTGAGATCCACGGCTGCGGCATAGAACGGATAGTCGTGACTGGGATCGCCAATGGTGACCGCAGCGATCGGACCAGTCACCGTGGGATCGGGGATCGTCCCTGCCTGCCCCACCCGGCCCGCCTGGCCTGCCTGGCCTGCCTGCCCCGCAACTGCCAGAAACACCGCGACGGCCGCCGAAAGCGCCGCGCTTCGAACATTCATCGTCATCGTTTACCTCGCTCCAGACGCCGGAGTCCTCGTTGCTGCTTCTTCCGCCGCGAGCTTCTCTCCCATACGCGCGCCCTTGAGAATCCCTTCGAGACCCCGGTTCCCTTCGTGGCACGCGTACTCAAAAATGCCCTCGTCGTTTCTGGCCATTGGAATCGAGACGGTAAACGGTCGAGCCCACGTCGTCGGATCCGAGACGGTCACCTGATACAGGACCGTATCCGGGCTCGCGCGGCTGTAGCGTTCCACGAGGTGCAGGTTCTCGCTCGATCCTCTGAACGTCGTCTTCTCGGTGAAATTGATGGTGTCGACCACCAGCGTCTCGCCCTCCCACCGGCCAATCGAATCGCCGCGCCACTGGCGCACCGTGCCGTGCGGACGGCCGTCTGTGGGAATGATGCGCGCCTCGTGAATCATCTCGGTGACGATCACGACGTGGTCCTTGCTCTGAACGATCTGCACGTTGTTGTTGTAGGGACCGGGAAGAGTCGGCAGCGCGCGAGAAATGCAGCGCTCCCACAAGCTTCGGTCCTCGGGGTTATCGGCCTCGCTCGTGCGCTGAGGTCTGGCGGCAGCCCGTTCCTGCTGTCGTTTCGTGGCCTCGGGCAGTATCGGCGGAATCCTCCCGTCGGGCGGATCGATCACGAGCGACGTCTGCTTGCCGGCGAGCGTCTTGCCGTAGTCCCACCAGAAATCGTTGTACGCGCGCGCGACGTCGGCGGCGGTGCCGGGATCGCGGCGATCCTGGTTCCGATCCTTCACCGTCTGCTTCTCAAATGCGGCGGCCTGCTCGTCATTCTCGAACTCCGGCTTCCCGGCAAGCCCGTTGGGGCGCTCAAGAGGTGTTGCCGTGCCGTAGCTCCAGACACCCTGGAGGTCGGGCTGGCCGTTCTCGGTTCGCGGCGCCACGAACTTCTTCGCGGGTGTCGCCGCGGCCGCGGTTTTCGGGGCCGATGCCGCCGGCCTGGCCGGAGTCTGCCCGGCGAGCGAGGACGATAACAGCACGAGAGCTCCGACTGCGATGGCCGCCGCGCCACGATCCGCCGCCGATCTCATCAATCGATCTCGCATGAACCACCTCCACGAACTTTTAGAGCCCTGTGGCCCTGAGCCCTTCGCCCCACCTGCCCTGCCTGGCTTACCAGCCCTCCGTGATCAGACCCCGGATACGAATTCGAGCTGGCCCGTGCTGTCGCCGAGGCCGTCCATCGGCACGCCGAGCGTGTTGAGGAGCGTCAACTGGAGGTTGGTCAGCGGCGTGTCCTTCGCGACCTTGACGTGGCGGCCGGTCTTTGTCTCACCGCCAATCACCAGGATCGGCAGGTTGTCGTGCGTGTGCTCGTTGCTGTTGCTGATGCCGCAGCCATAGAGAATCGTCACGTGATCCAGGAGCGAGCCGTCGCCGTCGGGCGTCGCCTTCAGTTTGCCGAGGAAGTAGGCGAGCTGATCGACGTGGAACGTGTTGATCTTCGCGAGCTTCGCCATCGACGCCGGGTTGTTCTGATGATGCGACAACCCGTGATGCGGATCGGGAATGCCGATCTCGGTATACGTCCGCGGACTCACCTCCCGCGACATCAGGAACGTCGTCACGCGCGTGAGATCGCACTGGTAGGCGAGTACCTGCAGATCGAACATCATCCGCGCGTGCTCGGCGAAGGTGGAGGGAATGCCGCCGCTCGGCCGTTCCATCACGGGCAACGCAATGGCGCTCTGCTCCTCGGCTTTCTGAATCCGCCGTTCGATATCGCGGATCGCGTCCAGATACTGCGTCAGCTTGCCGCGATCGGGTGGCGCCAGCCGCTTCTGCAGGCGCGTCACCTCCGCGACGAGCGAATCGAGAACGCTCCGGTCGTCCTGGATGCGCGCGAGCCGCGCCGCCTGCGTGGTGTTGTCGCTGTCGCCGAAGAGCCGCTCGAACACCGCGCGCGGCTGATTCTCCATCGGCAGCGGGGTCGTCGGATTGCGCCAGGACAGCGTGTTGGCGTAGGCGCAGCTGTAGCCCGCCTCGCACGCGCCAATGAGTTCGTTCGAATCGAGGCACAGCTCGAGCGAACTGAGCTGCGTGTCCTTGCCGAGCACCCGCGCGGCGATCTGATCCATCGAAACGCCGGCGCGGATGTCGGGGCCTTCGGTCTTCTTCGGGTGCACACCGGTGAGGAACGTCGCCGCGGCGCGCACATGGTCGCCGGTGCCCTCGCCCGTGACCGAAAACGCCGGCCGGTTCGTCAGGCCAGTCACGACCATCACGTGATCGCGGAACGGCGCGAGCGGCTGCAGGGTCGGCGGCAGTTCGAAGGCGGTACCCTCGGCGGCGGGCGTCCATTTTTCCATCTGGATGCCGTTGGGGACGTACGCCACCGTGAAACGCCGCGCCGGCGTGGCCGCGGACGCGCCGACGGCCGCAAAGGCCGGGACCATGCCGTCGAGCAGCGGCAGCGCGAGGGTCGCTCCAACGCCCCGCAGGAATGTCCGGCGCGGCAAGTGCTTCTTCGTCACGATCATGGAGCGGTCCTCTTCATCTGGCTGATGGCCTTACGGCACTATTGTCGGGCACAGGCGGCGCACTCGACAAGCGCATTTGGAATGGCGCGCTCTGCACAATGCTCAGCACCAGGGCCGACCACCGATAGTCGTCCTTCGCAGCTTTGCTCATGATCTGGCGCACGGCGGGCTGATCGTAGTACTCCACGCCCCGCCCGAGCGCGTACGTGAGCAGTTTCTCGGCGACCGTCCTGACGAAATCTTCGCGATGCGCGAGGAGCGCCTGCCGCAGGCTCGCCGGGCCGTCGACGGACGTGCCGTCCACCAGCACGCCGGACGCGTCGATCGGCGTGCCGGCTTCGCTCGCGGCGCGCCAGCGGCCGATCGCGTCGAAGTTCTCGAGCGCGAAGCCGAGCGGGTCCATGATCTTGTGGCAGCTCGCGCACACCGGGTTCGCCCGATGCTGCTCGAGGCGCTCGCGGACCGATCGCGGCGTCGAACCGGCCTGGTTCTCCGTGAGGGCCGGCACGTTCGGCGGCGGTGGTGGCGGCGGCGCGCCCAGGATGTTCTCGAGCAGCCACTTGCCTCTCAACACGGGAGATGTCCTGTTCGCGTAGGACGTCAACGTCAGAATGCTCCCCTTCCCGAGCAACCCGTTCCGCCGAGCGTCGGCCGGCGTCACCCGGCGGAAATGCGAGCCGTACACATTGGGAATGCCGTAGTGACGCGCGAGCCGTTCGTTGACGAACGTGTAGTCGGCCGTCAACAGCTCGCTCACGCTGCGGTCGCCACGCAGCTGGCTATCGAGGAAGAGATCGGTTTCGGTCTGAAACGCCTGACGCAGGTTCTCATCGAACTCGGGAAAGACAACCGGGTCGGGCGACACCAGGTTGACGTTGCGCAGATACAGCCACTGGCCCGCGAAGTTGCTGACGAGCGATCTCGACCGAACGTCCGCGAACATCCGGCGGACCTGCTGTTCGAGCACGCCGGGCTTGCGGAGCTGGCCGCGCGTGGCAAGATCGAGCAACTGATCGTCGGGAATGCTGCTCCAGATGAAGAACGACAGCCGCGACGCGAGATCGAGATCGCTGATGCGATAGGCACGGCCCGCCGCCGGCGTCGCCGGATCGTGTTCGGTCCGGAACAGGAAATCCGGACTCACGAGGATGCGCCGAAGGGCCGCCTCGATCCCGCCGTCAAATCTTACTCGCGGGGGCCCCTTTGCCCCGCTCGGCTCGCTCCGCTTGCGCGGCTCTTCCGGCCGCGCGCCGCTTCGCTCGCTGTTCCCAGCACCCTGGTGATAGAAGGCGAGCAGCGGCTGCAGATCGGCATCGGTGACAGGACGCCGGTACGCGCGTCGAGCGAGTGTCGAGAGGATCCGCTTCGCGCAGGCTTCGTCCGCGCCCGCGGCCCGTGGCCCTGCGCCCTGAGCGGCCGCTGTCCTCGAGCCCTCAGCCCTCAGCCCTAAGCCCTGAGCTGCTGTCCTCGAACCCTCAGCCCTTAGCCCTGCGCCCTGGTCAGGTTTACAGACGAAGATCCGCTGCCGGCTCGGCGAATTCCCCGCGCCCTTCACGTCGTACGGCCCGCGCAGTTCGACGCGGCCGATGCCGGCCGGCAGCGTCGCATCTCCGGCGTACTCGTAACTCGTCACCGGATAGGGCGGGCGCAGCATCCCCTCAGGCTCGGCGACGCTCCTGACGAAGCTGATGCCGATGACGGCCGGCCCCGCCTTGGCGGCGATGCGCACTTCCATCCCGTCGACGTCGACGTTCCGCGATCCCCGGCCTCTCGCGACGGGAGCGTCGGCGCTCGTGCCAACGGTCGTCTGCGAGACCCGCTCGCCGTTCACGCGCACCTCCAGCAGATGCGCGTCGCTCAGCCCGCGAATCCGGCCGTCGTACGTCCGGTCGAAGAAAATCTTGACGACATAGTCGCCATCCACCGGGAAGTAGTACCGAATGGCCAGGCCACCGCGCGAGGCAAACGGCAGCGACTCATTCAGACGATCATCCTGCCTGAGGTACTTGTTGACCGCGAAGGTTTCCGTCACCGGAAGAATGGCCGGATCACCAACGGCAAGACGGCTGATCTTCAAGGCGGCCGACAGATAGCGCTCCGTCAGCATCGGCGACACCGAGAGCACGTCGGCAATGTTGTCGAAGCCGTACCCGGAATCGTCTGGCGGCAGCAGTGCACTGCTGACGTCCATCGCGAGCAGGTCGTGGATCGCGTTGGTGTACTCCGCACGGTTCAGGCGATGCAGCGCCGGAGTCCGTCCGGGATTCGGGTGCGCGGCCGCCGCGCGATCGAGCGAGATCGACAGCCACGCGGCAAGGGCGTCGGCCGTCTGGCGATTGGGGCGCGGCAGACCCTGCGGCGGCATCGAACCATCGTGCAGCTTCCGCACGACCTTTTCCCACACCTCCGCGCTCTCTGCGACGTCCTGCAGATTCGCGCGATCGAGTAACAGCCCAGCGGTCTTGCGCTGATCGTTATGGCAGGTGATGCAGTACTGACGCAGGACCGCCGCGGGATCGACCGATGGAGCGCCGCCGCTCGTCGCAGGCACGCCGGAAGGGAGAGAAGGCAATTGCGGCGCGCTCTGAAGCCCGACGGCCCCTGCCAGAGCCACAACGCCCATCCATCCGAGGAACGTCCCGGATCGTGTCGAGTGGGTCGTACCAGGCCCGCCGAATCGGCGAGCTGATTTCGCCATGCGCATCTATTATCATGAGGCTCCCAACAGGCGGTCAATGGAAAGGGCTCAGGGCTCAAGGGCTCAAGGGCTAAGGGCTAAGGAACACATGCGGACTGTCACAGAATATCGCGCGCACCGCGGGAGTCTGAGACTGGCCACCGGGATGCTCTGTGCGCTGGCCGGCCTGAGGCTGGCCGCGGCCGGGCTCGGCCCCGACCATCGCCTTGCCGACGCCGCCAAAGATCGCGACATGACGACGGTACGCACCCTCTTGCGGCAGCCTGCCACGGCCGCGGACGTCAACGCGACTCAGGGCGACGCTGCCACGGCCCTGCACTGGGCGTCGCATTGGGACGATGTCGAAGTCGCAAACCTGCTGCTACGGGCGGGTGCGAACGTGGACGCCGCGGACGATCACGGCGTCACCCCGCTCTGGCTGGCGTGCCTCAACGGCAGTGCCGCCATGGTCAAGGCGCTACTCGAGGCTCACGCCAACGTCAACAGCGCGACGCTCGTTGGCGAAACCCCGTTGATGATGGCGGCGCACACGGGCAACGTCGAGGTGGTCCGATTGCTCCTCGCTCGCGGTGCCGATGTGACCGCCACGGAAAAGACGCTCGGTCAGACCGCGCTGATGCGCGCGGTCGCCGACAACCATCCCGACATCGTTCGACTACTTATCGCGAGCGGTCCCGGTGTCGGGACGCGCTCGAAAAACAAGTTCACGCCGCTCCTGTTTGCGGCGCAGCAGGGCAACATCGACATCGCCCGCATGCTGCTCGCGGCTGGATCCGACGTCAACGAATCAGCGCCGGACGGCATCGCCGGCGACACCAACGCACTGAGGGCGTTCAAGCCGGACACCGAGTCCACGGCGCTGCTCGTCGCCATCGACAGTCACCATGAGGCCATGGCCGCGTTTCTCCTCGAGAAGGGCGCGGATCCGAACCGGCGCGGTGCCGGCCGCACGGCGCTGCACTCGGCGGTGCAGCAGGCGATGCCCGACATCGTGAAGGCCCTCCTCGCCCACGGCGCCGACCCCAACGCCCGCCTCGAGAAACCGATGCCCCTGCTGTCGCGGTTCATCACACAGGCGACAGGCCTCGAAATCAACACCATCGGCGCCACTCCCTTCTGGCTGGCCGCCAGTTACGACGACGCGCCCATCATGCGACTGCTCGTGAACGGAGGCGCCGATGCGACGATCACGAGCAACGACCGGACGTCGCCGCTGATGGTGGCTGCCGGCGTGGACTTCGTGGAGGGTCAGGACAAGTACGGACGGCGGTGGTTCCAACTCGATACCGCACCACTGCAGACGCGTGCGATCGACGCCATGCAGTACTGTCTGGACGTCGGGAACGACATCAACGCCGTCAACGACAAGGGACAGACGGCGCTGCACGGCGCGGTATATTTCGGCGGCACGATGCTCGTCCCGTTCCTCGTCGAGCGCGGAGCCAGGATGAACGTCCTCAACGCGCGCCAGCAGACGCCGTGGATCATCACGCAGGGCGAGTATCAGGCCGGCTCGTTCATCGTGCACAAGGAAACCGGCGACGTGCTCGAAACACTCGGCGCCGACACGCATCTTGGCGGCGATATCGGACGCGAAGCGGCACTCGCCGCGCTGAGAGGCCGCTAGGCGAATGACCGCACAGACGTCGGGCACGGCGAGCCCCCCGCCGTCGCTCGAGCAGCCAGGCATCCTCGCGCGCGCGGCGCTCAGTCTCACCGCCTGGACCGAGCGCTGGATCCCGGACGCGTTCGTCTTCGCGCTGCTCGCGACGGTCCTCGTCGTGGGTGCGGCGCTTGCCTTTACGCCGACACCGTTTCCACAAGTGGTCGATGCCTGGGGGCGCGGCTTCTGGGATCTCGTCACGTTCACGCTGCAGATGTCGCTCGTGATCATCACCGGGCACGTCCTCGCCTCGTCGGCCCCGATAGGACGTGTAATTCGCACGCTGGCGCGCTGGCCACGGACCCCGCGAGGCGCCATCGCCATGGTCACGCTGTTCGCGATGGCGAGTTCCTGGATCAACTGGGGGTTCAGCCTCGTGTTCAGCGCCATGCTGGCGCGCGAGATCGCGCGGCGCGTGGAAGGCGTGGACTACCGCGCGCTGGCGGCCGCGAGCTTTCTCGGGCTCGGCAGCATCTGGGCGCAAGGGCTCAGCGGATCAGCCGCGCTGCAAATGGCCACCGCCGGTGCGCTGCAGCAGCCGATCCGCGACATTGTCTCGCACGACGGCCTCGTGCCGGGCGGCATCATCTCGTTCACGCACACGATCTTCCTCTGGCAGAGCTTCGCCTCGGTCGGTATCGAAATGGTCGTCGTCGTGTTCGTGATGTGGCTGGCGACGCCGCCCGCTGGACGCGCGCGCACGGCGCGCGATCTCGGAATCAATCTCGGCGAACGCGAAATCGCACCACCCGCACCCGTCACCAGCCCCACGCCGGGTCAGTGGCTCGAACATTCGCCCATCCTGACGGTCATCGTTGTGGGCCTTGGTGCGTATTACCTGTTCCGCTATTTCGTGGCATCGAGTGCGCCGATCGAGGCGCTCAACATCAACATCGTGAACTTCGGCTTTCTGCTGCTCGGCGTGCTGCTGCACCGCACGCCGGCGCGCCTCATGCACGCCGTGCAGTCCGCCACGCCCGCCGTCTGGGGTGTGATTCTGCAGTTTCCCTTCTACGCCGGCATCGCCGGCATCATCACGACCACGCACCTGAACGACCGCCTCGCGGAGGTGTTCGTGCGCGTGTCCACGCCGGCGACGTTTCCGCCGCTCGTTGCGCTCTATTCCGCCGTGCTGGGTGTGTTCGTGCCATCGGGCGGATCAAAGTGGGTGATCGAAGCGCCGTACGTGATGGCCGCGGCGCATTCACTGCACGTGCATCTCGGGTGGGTCGTATCGTCTTACGATCTCGGGGAGGCGCTCGCCAACCTGCTGCAGCCCTTCTGGATGCTGCCAATCCTCGCGCTTTTCGGCCTCCGCGCGCGCGACGTCATGGGCTACACGTTCATCGTCTGTCTCGCACTTACGCCGGTCGTGCTGATTCTGGTCACCCTGTTCGGGATGACGCTGCACTACCCGCTGTAGCAGACTCCCTGCCTGAACATCTACCGCGCGATGCGATTACACGCTGCCACAAAACGAAGATACGGCACCAGCGGGAGTCCCTTCCTTCCGCTGCTGCGGCGTGCTTCGTTGATGAGATCGCGCCATTCGTGGCGGTTCCAATAGGCCCAAATCACCGTCACCGACGTGCGAATGGTCCTCGTCGTGTGCCACCATCCTGGATTGAA